>JAKSIQ010000002.1 GCA_024398755.1 Bacteroidaceae bacterium
AGAAAGGCTGGAAACACAGTCACGAGGAGAGTGGTGTTGCATCGTATATAGAAGATTAAACGGAATATGAACATTCTTGTAACTGGAGCGAACGGGCAGTTGGGCAGGGAGATGCGTATTGTGGCAAAGACATCGGACCACAGATTCATCTTTACTGATGTATGTCAGGCCGAAGGACTTGAAACCGTCATGTTGGACATTACCGACAGGGCCGATGTCGAGGCAATGGTCGCGAAAAATGATGTTGACGTGATTGTGAATTGTGCGGCTTATACCAATGTCGAGGCTGCAGAGACGAATCAGGAACTGGCTGAGCTGCTTAATGCGGGTGCTCCGGGTATTCTGGCGCAGACCATGAAGAAGAGCGGAGGTATGCTGGTTCATATTTCGACGGATTATGTTTTCGGAAAGGAACCCTACAACATTCCTTGCCGCGAGGATCAGAAGGGTACTCCTACCGGTGTTTACGGGTTGACCAAGCTGCACGGCGAACAGAACATCATGGCCAGCGGATGCAATTATCTGATTATCCGCACGGCATGGCTGTACAGCGAGTTCGGAAAGAACTTCTGCAAGACAATGATGCAGCTTACGGCTTCCAAACCGCAGCTCAAGGTGGTGTTTGACCAGTGCGGCACTCCCACTTATGCGCTCGACCTGGCAAATGCCATTGCAGTCATGCTTGACAGTTGCTGCGATGCGTCGGGCTGTCTTCAGAGCGACATGGCATCGGCCCGCTGCGGCATCTACCATTACAGCAACGAAGGTGTGTGTTCGTGGTTCGATTTCACCAAAATGATTGCGCAGTACTGTGGCAACACGTCGTGCGACATTCAGCCCTGCCACAGCAACGAATTTCCAAGCGCCGTTACAAGACCGGCCTATTCGGTACTTGACAAGACGCGCATTAAGGAGACGTTCGGCATCAGTATTCCGTACTGGACCGATTCACTGAAGAAATGCATTGATAACCTAACCGGTAACTCAAAATGAAAGGCGAAATAAAACGTAGCAGACTCGGCAAGTGGCTGTCCGACTACTTCATGAGGACTTCTTCCACTTATGTCTGGCTTATTCTTTTGTTTGACATGTTGGTAATTCTGGTGTCACCTCTTCTGGTTTCTGCCATGAACATGGGACTACCAAATTTCCTGACGCAATGGAAGCAGATTCTGTTGGCAGAGGTCATGTACCTGCCTGTATTTCTTTTCTTTTTCAAGACATTCCACACTTATTCGGGAATTCTGAGATATTCAAGTTTCGTTGACTTGTGGTCCATTGTCAAGGCAATGATTTGTTCTGAGGGTTTCGTGTTGCTTATGTCCTTCATGCTGAGTCTCAAGACAGACCTTTATCAGCTGCCCCAGGCTGTGATTGTCGAGGCTGCCATCATAGCAACTGCGCTGATGGGCTTTTCGCGTCTGCTTGTCAAGTTCATTTATGAGGTTGTGATGACCGACAGGGTGTCACGCAGGGTAATGATCTATGGCACCAAGGGCGGTGGTGTAGGACTGGCTAAGGGCTTGAATATCAATCCGCTTGAGAACTACATTCTAAAGGGCTTTCTCAGTGATGACATATGTTATTCGGACAGGGTTTTCCTGATGGGTGTGCGCATCTATAAAAAGGATTCCGAGTCGGTCAAACTGATGAAGAAGCTTGGCATTGAGATACTGCTTGTTTCGCCTAACAAGGTTGACATGATTCGTGAGGACAAGGTTTTTGTCGATGAGCTTATTGCGGCTGGAATACGTATTCTGATTCACCAGAACAGTGAGAACTGGGACGGTGTTTCCGATTTGAATGCCGGCAGTCTGAAGCCTATTGAAGTGGAGGATCTTCTGCCGCGTCAGCAGATAACCATTGATATGGAGGCCATAGGCAATAACCTTCGCGGACATACCATTCTGATTACGGGCGCCGCAGGCAGCATTGGCAGTGAGATGGTACGCCAGCTGGCAACTTTCAAACCAAATCAGCTGATTCTTGTGGACCAGGCCGAGACTCCGATGCATGATGTCCGCCTTATGATGTCCGACAAGTTCCCGGATGTCAACTGCGTTACGATGGTTGCGACAATGGTTAACAAAGACCACATGGAGAGGCTGTTCAAGGTTTACCATCCGGATTTTGTGCTTCACGCTGCCGCATACAAGCATGTGCCTATGATGGAGGACAATCCTGCCGTTGCGGTGCTCAACAACTGTCTTGGTACACATATTCTGGCCGATCTTTCTGTTAAATACGGCGTTAAGAAGTTCGTGATGATATCGACCGATAAGGCGGTGAATCCGACAAACGTTATGGGCTGTTCGAAACGTATCTGCGAGATTTACGTCCAGGCACTGGACAGCGAACTGAAACGCAAGTACAAGGCCGGCGAACTGGAGTCGGTTCCCACGCAGTTTGTCACCACGCGTTTCGGAAATGTGCTGGGAAGCAACGGAAGCGTTATTCCGCGTTTCCGTGAGCAGATAAGGCATGGAGGTCCTGTTACGGTTACGCATCCTGACATAATACGCTATTTCATGCTTATTCCTGAAGCGTGCCGTCTGGTTCTTGAGGCCGGCACTATGGGCCGTGGCGGTGAGATTTTCGTGTTTGACATGGGCGAGCCGGTAAGAATTACCGATTTGGCAAAGCGTATGATTGCGCTGAGCGGTGCAAGGAATGTTCAAATCAAATATACAGGCCTGCGTGACGGTGAGAAACTGTACGAGGAGGTTCTGAACGATGCTGAATCGACACTCAAGACTCCGCATCCGAAGATTATGGTTGCCAAAGTGCGCGAATACAAGTACGAGGAGGTTTGCCGTCAGGAAAATGAACTGATTGAGATTGCCCATTCGTTCGATTCGATGGCCATTGTACGCAAGATGAAGGAGATTGTTCCGGAATACAAGAGCCGGAATTCCAGATACCAGATATTGGATTGATGACAGATGGATATGATTTGCCAGGAAAAGTTTTTTGAGATTTATGGGCGTGAACCGGAAGGTCTGGCTTTCTGCCCGCAGCGTGTTGTGCCTGTTGGTGCGCATTCCGACTACGGGCTTGGCAGGATTACAGGTCTGGCTCTTGACAAGGGCATTCATCTGGCGTATCGTCCCAAGAAGAATGGTGTGATTGAGCTTGTGTCGCTTCAGTTTGACAAGCGTGCGCAGTGGCATATTGCCGGTGTGCCCGAGGTCAAGGACGGTGACTGGGCCGATTATCTTCGCGGTGCAACTCTGGGGCTGTCGCAGCGTTACAAGCTGAGTGTTGGCCTGTGTGGCGTTATTGAGGGCAGCCTGCCTATAGGCGGTCTTTCGTCGAGTGCGGCCGTTTGCATTGTTTTCATTACAGCCCTTGCAAGGGTGAATAACATACGCCTGTCTCAGGAAGAACTCATTCATATCGCCCTGTTTGCCGAACGCAGTTATGTGGGTGTGAACGTAGGCACTACCGACCAGTCGTGTGAGGTGTTCTCAAAGAAGGACCAGCTGCTGTTCGTTGACACAAGCAACGATTCATTCGAACTGATTCCGACCAGTCCGAATATGAAGCCGTACGAGATTGCCATTTTCTTTTCCGGTCTGGAACGCAGTCTTGCCGGTACCAGCCTGAACATGAGGGTCGATGAACTGCGCAGTGCGGCATATGCCCTGAAGGCTTACGCCGGATTGGAATACGGCAAATTCCAGGAGACCAACACGCGTCAGGTGCCACGTGAGATTTTTGAACAGTACAAGGACCGTCTGCCGGATACGTGGCGTCGCAGGGCCGAGCACTGGTACACCGAGCAGGGACGTGTGGAACTGGCTGTCAAGGCCTGGCGTGAGGGTGATATTGAAACTTACGGAAAACTGTCATTTGAAAGCGGCCGTTCGTCTATTGTGAACTGGGAAACCGGATGTCCAGAGCTTAAGACGCTGTATGACATTATGTTGCATACCGACGGCATTTACGGCGGGCGGTTCTCGGGTGCCGGTTTCAAGGGGTGCTGCATTGCTCTGATTGATCCGTCCATGCGCGAACAGGTGGTTCAGAAGGTTTCCGATGGGTATATTCGCGAATATCCGGATCTTAAGGACCGATATAAGGCCATAATCTGCCATTCGGCCGATGGCGTTTCCATTTGATGAAGGGAAAACTGAAGAGTCTGTGGCCGAACCTGAACTGGCTGTTACGCATATCTGAGGGCCTCAGGGTGAAAGCTGTGCTCAATATGGTGCTGGGCATAGTGCAGGTGCTGCTTGACTTTGCTTTCATATGGGCCATGAAGAGGGCCGTTGACATTGCAACATCGGGCAATGGGGACCCGCTTCTGCAGACGGTCATGATTCTGGCTGCCATTGTCCTGTCAACATGCCTGCTGGGGTATTTGCGCAGTTGGGTACGCCAGCTTCTTGGTGCACGCAGCCGCAATCTGATGCAGCTCAAGACTTTTTCGCGTCTTATGCACAGCGTGTGGACCGGCCGTGACAGCATGCATTCCGGCGATGCCATGAACCGTCTGATAATGGATTCGAACACTGTTACAAGGGTTATTACCGATACCTTTCCGCAGTTGTTCTGCGTTCTGTTCCGTCTGGCAGGCGCTTTCCTGTATTTTCATAGCCTTCAGCCTAATCTGGCATGGATCATGTTGTGCATTGCACCGCTGTTCCTGCTCATGAGCCGTTTTTATGTGGGCCGCATGCGAAAGCTGTCTAGCGGAATCCGTGATACGGAAAGCCGGATTCAGTCTATTCTGCAGGAGAATCTGCAGAACCGTATGGTTATCAAGACGCTTGAAAAGACCGATTTCGTGGTCCGCCAGTTGTCTGACACTCAGGACGAGCAGGTGGGGCAGATTCGCCGCCGCACCCGTTTTTCCAGCGTGAGCGGTCTGGTGGCCGGTCTGGGCTTTGCGCTCGGATATCTGGTGACTTTCACATGGGGTGTGTTCAGTCTGCGTGACGGCATAATCACCTATGGCACCATGATGGCATTCATGCAGCTTGTAAACCAGATACAGTGGCCGTTCCGTTCAATGACGTCCATGCTGCCCGAGATAATTGAGGCGCTTGTATCGACCGACCGTCTGCGTGTCATGGAGCAGACTCCGCTTGAGGACAGCAGTTCTGACATTCTGCTTTCCGATGGTCCTGTAGGCATTTGTCTTGATGCTGTGTCGTTCTGTTACAGCGATGGCGACGCTCCTGTGCTGAAGGAGCTGTCTCATAATTTCGAACCGGGCTCATTCACTGCTGTTGTGGGTGAGACCGGCGCCGGCAAGACTACTCTGATACGTCTTATCCTGGCGCTTCTGAAGCCTCAGGAGGGCTCGGTGTGGTTCTACGACTCATCGGCACGCGTCGAGGCAAGCGCATCGACCCGCTGCAATCTGGTGTATGTGCCGCAGGGCAACACTCTGATGAGCGGAACTGTACGCGCGAATCTGCTGCTGGGTAATCCTGATGCCGATGACAGCCAGATGGAAGAGGCGTTGCGCACGGCATGTGCCGACTTTGTGATGGAGAACGGGCAGGGACTTGACATGGTGGTTGGCGAAGGTGGCTGCGGACTTAGCGAAGGACAGTCTCAAAGAATTGCAGTGGCCCGTTCGCTGCTTCGCGGCGGCAGTGTGCTTCTGCTTGACGAGGTGACTTCAAGTCTTGATCAGGCAACCGAGAAGCAGATGATAGAGAATATAAGCGCCAGGGCATCGGCCATGGGACAGACGGTTATTTTCATAACGCACAGGGACTGTGTGCTTGATTATTGTCAGTCAACGCTCGTAATTGGGCGCACATAGGCGTTTTTTTGCTATTTTTGCAGGCAAATCAATATTTAATCTGAAACGATATGAAGAAAACATTGGCAGTTATCTGTATGGCGGCTCTTTGCTGCACATCGGCAATGGCCCAGTTCAATTGGGGTATTCGTGGTGGTGTAAACATGGTTGACAATGACATTACTGCAATCAATGCTGAGAATGCCCAGTCAAAAGACAGCTATACCGGATTCTTTTTCGGCCCTATGGCAGAAATCCAGGTTCCTATTCTGGGAATAGGTCTTGACGCTTCTCTGCTTTACCAGCAGAAGGGTATGGAACTGAGCGACAAGGAGACAATGAAGCAGCAGCAGATTGCCGTTCCCCTTTATCTGAAGTATTCTCTTGGTCTTGGCAACCTTGCTTCGGTGTTCGTACAGGGCGGTGCGCAGTTGAACTACAACATCGGAGATCTGAGCAGCCAGATTGAGGAACAGAAAGCAGGTTCTGAAGAGATTGAATTCAGGGAATATGTTCTGAAAAAGAACACATTCAGTGTAAACGTAGGTGCCGGCGTCAAGGTTATGGGACATCTGCAGGCAGCAGTCAACTACAACATTCCTACAACCAAGGAAGGTACTTACGAATACTTCACCAAGGAGGACAGCCAGGCAAACAAGATAAAGGAGGGCGCAAGCAAGATGAAGCAGAGCACTCTGCAGTTCTCTTTAACCTACACCTTCTGATAATACTGAAACAGAATTGTTGTGATGGCATGGCTTTCGGGTCATGCCATCTTTTTTGTATTTTTGCGGGGTATGCTGGTAAACGTGATTACACCTGTGCCGCTTGACACATTGTTCACTTACAATGTGCCAGAGAGTATGCAGCAGGCCATATGTGTGGGCTGCCGGGTCATTGTGCCTTTAGGCAGGACACGGCGCGTGTGCGGTATTGTGGCGGCCGTAGGTGTGGAACAGCAGCCGGGGCAGACGGTCAGGGACATTCTGGAGGTTCCTGACAGCGGGCCGATGGTGCTGGAGCGTCAGCTGGAGTTCTTCAGGTGGATGTGGGAGTACCATATATGTACTCCGGCCGATGTGCTGAAGGCTGCCCTTCCGGCCGGACTCAGACCGGACAGCGCGAAGGCCGAGAAACCGTACAAGCCGAGAACGGATACTTTCGTAAGGCTTGGAAGAGAGGCGGCTGGAAAGGATTTGAAATATACGTCGGTGCTGTTCAATGCCCGTCAGAAGGCGCAGCTCAGAACGTTTGACCTGTTTCTGGAACTGGCCGGCGAAGACAGGTCGATGCCGGTGACAAAGAGTCATCTGATGAGTGCAGGGGCATCGGCCGCAGGACTGAAGTCGCTGCTTGAAAGCGGCATGCTGGAGCTGTATCAGGTCGAGGTGGGCCGTCTGCCGCGTTTTGAAGGTGCCACGGTGCCGCCGTTTGAACTCAGCGCCGCACAGAATGTGGCGCTGGACAGGATTAAGGATTCGTTCAGGACAAAGAACGTGTGTCTGCTGCATGGCGTGACATCGTGCGGAAAGACCGAAATATACATTCATCTTATTGCGGAGTGTCTCAGTCAGGGCCGTCAGGTGCTTTATCTGCTGCCCGAGATTGCTTTGACAACGCAGATCATGCACCGTCTGGCACGTGTTTTCGGCGACCGCATGTGTGTGTACCATTCGGGTTGTGCCGATACCATAAGGGCCGAGGTGTGGCGCAGGCAGGCTGGTGACAGTCCCTATGGGCTGGTGCTTGGAGCCCGCAGTGCTGTAATGCTGCCTTTCAGGAACTTAGGTCTGGTGATTGTTGACGAAGAGCATGAGTCGAGCTACAAGCAGGAGGACCCTTCGCCGCGTTACAACGGTCGGAACAGTGCCATAATGCTGGCTTCGCTGTATGGCGCCAGAGTGCTGCTGGGCAGTGCCACGCCGTCAATTGAGAGCTACTGCCATGCCACCGGCGGCAAATACGGTCTGGTGGAGCTGGGCGAACGCTACCGCCAGCTTGCAATGCCGGCCGTCGATGTGGTCGATGTGGCCGATCTGCGCAAGCGCCGTTATATGCAGGGGCTGTTTTCTCCGCAGCTGATAGGAGCGCTGAAGGATACAATAGCCCGTGGCAGTCAGGCCATTCTGTTTCTGAACCGTCGCGGCTATGGCAGTGTGGTGGAATGTCCCGACTGCGGATGGACGCAGAAGTGTGACTGCTGCGATGTGAGTCTTACATTCAACAAGGACAGCGGTGTGGGCCGATGCCACTATTGCGGCCGCAGCTATGCTGTTCCTGAACTGTGCCCGGAATGCGGTACCGGTCATCTGCGCAGCCGCGGATACGGCACACAGCGCATAGAGGAAGAGGTGCAGCGTCTGCTGCCCGGGGCAAGGGTGGCGCGTCTGGACCTGGATTCGGCGAAGAACGGTTATGAGACCATACTCAACGACTTTCAGGAGGGCCGCACCGACATTCTTATAGGTACCCAGATGGTGTCAAAAGGTCTGGATTTTGAGAATGTGGGCGTGGTGGGCATAATGCAGGCCGACTCGCTGATGAGCTATCCCGATTTCAGATCGGCGGAAAGGGCATACCAGCTGATGTCTCAGGTGGCCGGCCGTGCGGGGCGGCACAAGGGACAGGGTCTGGTCATTCTGCAGACACGTCAGGCTGACAACGCTTTGCTGGCCCAGGTGCGGTCAGGCGATTATCCGGCATTCTACGCTTCGCAGATGAACGAGCGCTGCATGTTCATGTATCCGCCGTATTCAAGGCTGACGGTGGTGTCGCTCAAGGGCATGGACGAAAAGGCTGTGGTGATGGCCGCTGATGCTGTCTGCAAGGCTCTGGGCAGCCGGTTCGGCATTGAACGCATATTGGGGCCCGATGCACCCGTGGTTGCAAGGGTGCAGTACCGTTACATCAGGCGCGTCATGATAAAAGCCGGTCTGGACATGACCAGTGCCTTAAGCCGCAGGCTGATTCTTGAATCGGTGGCTGAATGCGGCGGGTTGCTGCACGGCATCAGCGTGTCTTTTGACGTTGATCCGTCATAGGCTTTTCATCGGGCTCGGGGTACGAGATGCGCGTGTGGTACATGATGCGCAGTTTCTCTTTGAAGATATTCTTTATCTGGCCTATCTCCTGCCAGCTGATGGGGCAGTCGTTGAAATAGCCTTCGCTGATCTGTTTGCCGATAATTTTCTCCACCATTTCGCCTATACTTTCTTCGGTATATTCCGAGAGGCTGCGTGATGCGGCTTCGGCAGCATCGGCCATCATGAGTATGGCGGTTTCCTTGGTGTCGGGATTGGGACCGGGATAGCTGAAGGTTCCGCTGTCGGGCTCGGTATCGGGATGTTCCTGCTTGTATTTGAGGTAGAAGTAACGGGCCATGCCACGACCGTGATGGGTGGCTATGAAATGGCGTATTATACTGGGAAGTCCGTGCTTGTCGGCAAGCATGAGGCCGGCATCGACGTGGTCGGTGATTATGCGCGCGCTCTGCTGTGGAGTCAGACGGTCATGCGGGTTGACGCCGTTCTGGTTTTCCGTAAAGAAGGGGGCGCTTTCTATCTTGCCTATGTCGTGGTACAGGGCTGCGGTTCTGACCAGCTGGGCATTCGCGCCTATGGCCGATGCGGCTTCGGCTGCAAGGGCTGACACCTGCATGGAGTGCTGGAAGGTGCCGGGCGCCTTTTCGGACAGTTCCGTGAGCAGCGGGTTGTTGATGTTCGAGAGTTCTATAAGGGTGACGTTCGATGTGAAACCGAAGGTCTTTTCAATGATGAACAGCAGTGGATAGACCAGCATGACCAGAGTGCAGTTGATGGCTGCAATAAGGAAGAACTTGGGGTCGATGCCGGCAAGGTCGTCAACGTTGAGCATACGCAGTGCCAGCCAGACTACACTGTAAGACAGGAAGATGAACAGGCAGGTGCGCAGTATCTGTGAGCGTTGTGAGAGTTCCTTCAGACTGAAGATGCTTGTTATGCCGGCCGCCGTCTGCAGAAGTATGTATTCGAATGGTACGGGTACGAAGGTCGATGTGATGACTATGAAGACAAGGAAACCTGTGTATGCTGTCCGCGCGTCAAGGAATATCCGTATTACGATTGGCAGGATGGTGCATGGAATGACCAGAACGTTCCATGATGCATAGTTGACGAACAGACCTGTCCCGACAACGGACAGTGTCACGAATCCGAAAAGGAAATACAGCAGTCTGCGCTCTTCTATGTATTTGGGCCGGTAGAGCATCAGGTAGAGGGCCAGGGCCAGGAAGCTGAGTATGACCAGTATGGCCTGTCCTGCCCATGTCAGTGTCTGGAAACGTCGTGAGGTGACTTTGTCGTTGGCCGCATCAAGGTAAGACCTGATGGCCATGGCTTTTTCAGCATCGACCACCTCGCCCTGATCGATGATTTTCTGGCCGGAAAGGACCATGCCTGAAAAGCGTGATATCTGGCCGGTAAGGTCTGTCAGCGCCTTTTCGCTGAGCTGACGGTCGTAGCTCAGATTGGCCTGTATGAACTCTTCCATATGGAATGACAGCAGTCGTGAACGGTCGGCGCTGCCCATGGGGGCCTGCGTAATGAAGCGGTATGCCTGTGAAACGGTGTAAAGGCTGTCCATGAGTATTGGACTGGCCACGTTACCGCGCGTTATGCGCACGTGGGTCTTGCCATCTGTGATGTCCTGGTCCTGTGACGGCATGATGCCGCGGTCGTAGGCCTGGGCAAGACGGTAGCGGACGGCCTTGACGGCATCGGCTGAAACAACACGCTCCAGACTGTCGCGGCACAGACGGTCAAAATCGGCCAGGGCGTTGCGGCCTGTCTCGTCAAGATATGTGAAGTATGGGGCGAACATGGCTGTCACACTGTCGGTTTCAGCCTGAAAGGCTTCGGGGTCTTTCTCGACCGAATAGTTGAACGGCGCTATGATGGCTGAGTATGTCCATGGCTTTCCAACGGTGTAACTGTATCTCTGCAATCTCTGTCTTGGCAGGTTGTAAAGGGAAAGCATGGCCGCTATGACGGCAATGACATAAAGCAGATGCCTGTTGTCTTCTATGAGTTTTTTGTTCTGGTTCATAACTGTCATGGTGCTTGACTGTGTAAAAATACAATAAATGGCTGTCGTCGTCAATCAAAAATGTGTACTTTTGCAGTTCAAATGAAAAAATAAGGGAAGAACAATGTCTGAAAATGTCAACCCACGCAGGGTCAGGGTTCGTTTCGCACCCAGTCCGACAGGCCCTCTCCACATTGGAGGCGTTCGCACAGCACTATATAATTACCTTTTTGCCCGTCAGCATGGCGGAGATCTGGTGTTCCGAATTGAGGATACCGATTCCGGACGTTTCGTGCCGGGGGCCGAAGACTATATTCTTGAAGCCTTCAGGTGGCTTGGAATAAAGTTTGACGAGGGTGTGTCGTTCGGCGGCAAGTACGGTCCGTACCGCCAGTCGGAGCGCAAGGACATTTACAGGAAATATGTTCAGCAGCTGCTTGACGCAGGCCGCGCATACATTGCGTTCGACACTCCGCAGGAACTGGAGGCCAAGCGCAATGAGATTCCCAACTTCCAGTATGACGCATCGACACGCATGCAGATGCGCAACTCGCTGTCCATGCCTGCAGAGCAGGTTAAGGAACTGATTGAGCAGGGCAGCCAGTATGTTGTCCGCATTCTCATTGAACCCGGTCAGGATGTCGAGGTTGATGACCTGATACGCGGCAAGGTGGTAATAAGTTCATCGGTCCTTGATGACAAGGTGCTTTACAAATCGGCCGACCAGCTGCCTACATACCATCTGGCAAACATTGTCGATGACCACCTTATGGAGATTACGCATGTGATTCGCGGTGAGGAATGGCTGCCGTCGGCTCCGCTGCATGTCCTGCTGTACAGGGCTTTCGGCTGGGAGGACACCATGCCGCGTTTCGCGCATCTGCCTCTGCTGCTCAAACCCGAGGGCAACGGCAAGCTGTCAAAGCGTGACGGCGACCGTCTGGGCTTCCCGGTGTTCCCGCTGGAATGGCACGACCCGAAGAGCGGCGAGGTTTCATCGGGCTATCGCGAGAAGGACTATCTGCCGCAGGCTGTCATCAATTTCCTGGCGCTGCTGGGCTGGAATCCCGGCGATGACCGCGAGATGATGAGTCTTGACGAGATGGTGTCTCTGTTCAATCTTGAGAAGTGTTCAAAGGCAGGTGCCCGTTTCAACTATCAGAAGCTTGTGTGGTTCAACCACGAATATATAATGCAGATGACCGATGCACAGGTTGCACAGCTGTTCGCTCCGGAACTGGAGAAGCATGGCGTATCGGCCCCGATGGAAAGGATTGAGACTGCCGTGGGGCTGGTGAAGAACCGTGTGAACTTCATTCACGAACTGTGGGACAACTGCAGTTTCCTGTTCCAGGCGCCTGCGGAATATGATGAGAAGTCTCTCAAGAAGTGGTGGAAGGACCAGGCTGCGCAGACTACTGCCGAACTGTGCGGTTTCATTGAGTCACAGCCCGTGTTTGACGGAGCTGAACTGGAGCCCAAGGTCATGGAATGGATAGCTTCAAAGGGCTATGCCACAGGCAAGGTGATGAATGCCTTCCGCGTGACTCTGGTAGGCGCTGCCATGGGTCCCCATATTTTTGCCATAACCGATTTTCTGGGTAAGGAAGAGACTCTGCGCCGCGCACGCAAGGCACTCGAGGTTCTTCCAAAAGAATAATTTGCAATGCACCTGTATTCTATAGGCATAGGCTTTCTGAATCTTGGTACCCGCATAGCTTCGGTGTTCAACAGAAAGGCTAAGTTGTCCATTGTCGGACATGATCATATTTTCAAAACCCTTAAGGAACAGGTGGAGCCGGGCTGCAGATATCTGTGGTTCCATGCTTCGTCTTTGGGCGAGTTTGAACAGGGTAGGATAATTATTGAGACAATACGTGAGTGTCATCCGGAAAAGAAGATTCTGCTTACCTTCTATTCCCCTTCGGGTTACGAGGTGAGAAAGGATTATCAGGGTGCCGATATTGTGTGCTACATGCCTTTTGACCACACGGTTTGCGCAAAGCGTTTCATGGACCTGGTTCCCATTGAGAAGGCTTTTTTCATAAAATACGAGTTCTGGCCCAATTTCCTGTTCGAACTGGCCAGACGCGGCATTCCGGCATACAGCATTTCATCGATTTTCCGTCCTGGGCAGTATATGTTCAAGTGGTACGGGCGCACTGTACGCAAGGCGCTTAAGACCATAGCGCATTTCTATGTTCAGGACGAGCAGTCGCAGCAGCTGCTTGCGGGCATTGGCATCACATGTACCACCGTTGTGGGCGACACGCGTGCGGACCGTGTGCTTCAGATTGCCGGCCGGGCCGTACAACTGCCTTTGATTGAGAGCTTTGCCAAGGACAGCAATGTTTTCATAGCCGGAAGTTCATGGCCGGCCGATGAGGATCTGTTCATTCCTCTTGTGCTTCAGCGCAGCGGCTGGAAGATGATCATTGCACCGCACGAGATTGACGAGGCTCATCTGTGTTATATTGAGAAACTGCTTGGCGGTTTCCGTCACGTACGTTATTCGCAGCTTGGTCAGGATGCCGACATGCAGTCTTATGACTGTCTGATAATTGACTGTTTCGGCCTGCTGTCGTCAATTTACCGCTACGGCAAGGTGGCATATATAGGCGGAGGTTTCGGAGCTGGTATACACAACACTCTTGAGGCGGCCGTGTACGGCATTCCGGTAATCTTCGGACCGAACAACAGGCGTTTCCGTGAGGCCAGGCAGCTGATAGACTGCAATGGCGGTTTCGAGGTGACCGATGCCTATTCGTTGAAGATGACCTTTGACAAGTTCATCAGCGCTCCGTCTTATCTGAAGGAATGCGGTAAGGCGGCAGGTGAATATGTGCTTGCCAGCAAGGGTACGTCAAGACGTATTGTTGATTCGCTTTCACTCTGACTTTCATACTGATATGGCTCTTATCAAATCTGTCAGGGGTTTCACCCCGAAAATTGCCGGAGACTGTTTTCTGGCTGACAATTGCACAATTATTGGCGATGTTGAAATTGGCGAAGGCTGCAGTATATGGTTCGGAACCGTTCTGCGCGGTGACGTGAACTCAATCCGTATCGGCAAGGGCACGAACATCCAGGACGGTACTGTCATTCATACGCTGTACCAGCGTTCTGTCACTGTGATTGGCGACAACGTGAGCATCGGCCACAACGTTACCATTCATGGCGCCGAGATTCAGGACAATGCTCTGGTGGGTATGGGAAGCGTTGTGCTTGACCATGCCGTTGTGGGCAAGGGTGCCATTGTTGCGGCAGGCAGCGTGGTGACCGGCAAGACTGTGGTCGGCGACGGTGAACTGTGGGCAGGTGTTCCTGCAAAGTTCATCAAGAAGGTTGACCCGGCACAGAGCGCCGAGATGAACCAGCGTATTGCACGTGACTATCATATGTATGCCAGCTGGTACACCGAATAATACAGGAATAGTTTGTACTTCTATTGTTCTTTTTAGTATTTTCGCAAAATAATTACAGGATATAACCTTTTCAAATAAACGATTATGAAATTCTTAACTGACGAAAAGCTTCTTATTGTCGGAGCCGGCGGTATGATTGGCTCAAACATGGTTCAGACTGCAATGTTGCTGGGTCTTACCCCGAACATCTGTCTGTATGACATTTTCGAACCGGGCGTTCACGGTGTTGCAGAGGAAATGTACCATTGCGCTTTCCCGGGTGCAAACATTACCTGGACCGTTGATCCGGAAGTTGCTTTCAAGGGTGCAAAGTATATCATTTCTTCAGGCGGTGCTCCACGTAAGGAGGGCATGACCCGCGAGGATCTTCTCAAGGGCAACTGCCAGATTGCAGCTGACTTCGGTGACAAGATCAAGAAGTACTGCCCGGACGTAAAGCACGTTGTTGTGATTTTCAACCCGGCCGACGTTACCGCTCTGACAGCTCTGATTCATTCAGGTCTGAAGGCCAACCAGCTGACTTCACTTGCAGCTCTGGATTCAACCCGTCTGCAGGAGGCTCTTGCTCAGGAATTCGGCGTTCAGCAGGACAAGGTTACCGGCGCTCACACTTACGGTGGACACGGCGAACAGATGGCTGTATTTGCAAGCCAGGTCAAGATTGACGGCAAGCCTCTGTCAGAAATGAAGCTCTCTGACGAGCGTTTTGCTGAAATCAAGCAGAACACCATTCAGGGTGGTTCGAACATCATCAAGCTGCGTGGCCGTTCATCGTTCCAGAGCCCTGCTTATCAGGCTGTCAAGATGATTGAAGGCGCTATGGGCGGTGAGAAGTTCACTCTGCCTGCAGGTTGCTACGTTAACTGCGACAAATGCGGTTTCAAGAACGTCATGATGGCAATGCCTACCACAATTGACAAGAACGGTGTAAGCTTCACCGCTCCTAAGGGTACCGCTGCCGAAATGGCTGACCTCCAGAAGTCTTACGAGCATCTGCAGAAGATGCGCGACGAACTGGTCGATCTTGGCATCATTCCTGCAATCAAGGACTGGGGTCAGATGAACGCCAACCTCTGATTGTAACATCTGTAAACTGCAGCGCCGTGCTTTTTCAAGTGCGGCGCTTTTTTTCACCCCCACCCCCGTGTGACTCGGCAGATGGGCGAGTCACACTGCGGAAATACGCCCGAACCTGCGTGTGACTCGGCAGATGGGCGAGTCACACTGGGGGTGGGGGTAGTCACGCGGGGGTGGAGGAGGTGAGCTTGCGGCTTAGCGGGCCGATGGGGAGTATGGCCAGGTAACTGACGGCCAGGACTGTCAGCAGCACTATGACTATGTCGGTGACCTTCAGGACTACGGGGTAGGCATCGACAATGAAGCTGCCCGATGCACCCAGTCTGATGAAGCCGAAATGCTGCTGCAGCAATACGGCAATGACACCGAGCAGCAGTCCGGTAATGGCACCGACGAACGATGTCATGACGCCGTTGAGAATGAAGATGCGCTCTATGTCGTGGCGCGTGGCTCCCATGCTTTCAAGCAGACCGGCATCGGTGCGTTTGTCTATGATTAGCAGTATCAGGGAGCCTATTATGTTGAAGCAGGCTATGAGCAGTATGAATGACAGGAACAGGTACGATACCAGCTTTTCGAGTTTGACTACTTTGAATACGTCGGGCTGCTGCTGTACGCGGTCAAGGACTTTGAAATCGGGACCCAGCATTTTTGCAATGCGATGTTGTGCCTGGCGCAGGCTGACGCCGTCATGCAGCTTGAGTTCAAGGGCCGATGCCTGTCCGCTGCGTCCTGTCAGCTGGCGGGCCAGGTCAAGCGATACCAGAGCGTAGTTTTCGTCATATTTTTCCTGGTTGACCATGAAGATGACGCCGGGCGAATAGACTTTGGCGTGGTTGAATGACTGTCCGGGGTTGAGGGGGTTGACGGACTTGCCGTCAAGACGCGGTATGTACAGTGACAGGCCGCGCACCGGGTTGATGCCGCAGCCCAGACGTCCCATGAGTCCGGCGCCGACTATGCAGTAGTCACACACATCGTCCTTGAGCATGAAGATGCCGTTGCCGCGCAGAAGGCCCTCTATTCCGGTCAGGTCGTGGAAGTTGTCATCGACTCCCTTTATCATGCAGACCTGCTGCTGGTTGCCGTACTGGATAAGGGCCTGTTCCTCGAGGGTGAAGCATGACAGTTCGACAAGACCGCACGAAAGGACGCTGTCAAGGCGCGCATCGTCGCTGTCAAAGAAGCGGTCATGGGCCGATACGACCGAAAGCTGCGGGTCGAATTCGCTGAGAAGGCCCTGGACAAGGCTGTGGAATCCGTTGAACACAGACAGCGTACAGATGAGTGCGAACGATGCCAGCGCTATTCCGGCCATGGAGATGGCGGAAATGACGTTTATCACGTTGTGGCTTTTCTTGGCAAACAGGTAACGCCGTGCTATGAAGAACGGGTAGTTCATTTCTTGAGAAGTTCGTCGATATGGGCCATGTAGTCGATGGTGGTGTCCAGGAAGAAACGCAGTTCTGGAATGATGCGCAGCTGGTGACGTACCCTCTGGCCCAGGTCGTAGCGTATTTCCTTGACGTTGCCGTTGATGTTTCTGACGGTCTCTTCACCTTTTTCAGATGGGAAGACGCTCAGGTAGATGTTGGCTATGCCAAGGTCACTGCTGACTTTGACTCCACTGACGCTGATCATGAGTCCGTGGGTCAGCTTGGTCTGTGCCAGCAGCAGTTCGCTCAATTCCTTCTGTATGAGCCTGTTGATTTTCTGTTGTCTTGTTGAATCCATATTTATAGGTTTTTTCTTATCAGTGTGATGCCGTCGCGTATGGGTATCATGGCTACGGTGACACGGCTGTCAGCGGCCACCATGTCGTTGAAACGTCGGATGGCAACGGTCTGGCTGTCACGGTCGTAGGCAGCATCGGCCACATGCCCGTCCCACAGCGTGTTGTCGGCCAGGATGTAGCCGCCCGGGGCCAGATGGCTCATGCACATTTCGTAGTACTCGGGGTACTGGCGCTTTTCGCCGTCCATGAAGATCATGTCGAACTGCAGCCCCAGCTGCGGCACTATTTCCGTGGCGTCGCCTATGTGGAGGCTGATGCGGTCGTGCAGTCCGGACCTGCTGAGCCAGCTTTCTATGAAGTCCTGCAGTTCGTCATCGACCTCGATGGTGTGGAGCATGGCGCCGTCTTCAAGTCCCTGGGCAATGCAGATGGCCGAATAGCCGGTAAAGGTGCCTATTTCAAGTACTGTGCGCGGACGTATCATGCCGGTCAGCATTTTCAGGAGGCGGCCCTGTATGTGGCCCGATGCCATACGCGGGTTGAGAAGCCTGATGTTGGTTTCGCGGTAAAGCGAATAGAGCAGGTCTCCTTCGGGCTCAATGTGGTCTTTGATGTACTGTTCAAGCACATCTTCGCCGGTGTATCCTATTCCTTTGGAATTGCTAGCCTCCAATTTGCGCGGTTTTTGTATCTTAGCCACTGCAAAGATAACTCCTTTTTCTGCAATTCCGGTAATGGACAGGCAAATGGACACCAGACGGCGGTACGGCACCGTGATGGACAGGTATCTCAGGCATCTGATGCTGGAGAAATCGCTCTCGGCATGTACGCTCGATGCATACCGGACCGATGTTACCAAGCTGCTTGACTATCTGCAGGCCACCGGCATCAGTCTGGAATCGGTCAGCCTGGACAACCTGCAGAATTTTGTGGCCACGCTGGCCGATGTGGGGATATCGGCCCGTTCGCAGGCGCGCATAATATCTGGAATGCGGTCGTTCTTTTCGTTTCTGGTTCTGGACGGTTACATTGAAAACGATCCGTCGTTCCTGCTGGAGTCGCCAAAACTGGGACAGCATCTGCCCGAGGTACTGAGTGTTCAGGAGGTCGATGCCATTATGGCCGCGCAGGATCTTTCAGTTCCGGAAGGACACCGTAATCTGGCTATGCTTGAGGTCATGTACAGCTGCGGTCTGCGCGTTTCCGAGTTGTGCGGACTGAGAATGCAGGATCTGTATCTTGTTGAAGGCTTCATCAAGGTCTGTGGAAAAGGCAGCAAGGAACGCCTGGTGCCGATATCGGACCGTGCCGTTAATGTGCTTGACCAGTGGTTCGATGACAGACGGCGTATTGTACCGGCCCCACACTGTGAGATGTATGTCTTTCTGAGCGCACGTACCGGAAAACCGCTGACCCGCGTCATGGTGTTCACAATAGTACGCAGACTGGCGGCTATGGCAGGCATACGCAAGACCATCAGCCCGCACACTTTCCGCCATTCGTTTGCCACCCATCTGCTTGAGGGAGGGGCCAATCTGCTGGCTATCCAGTGCATGCTGGGGCATGAGAAGATAGCCACGACTGAAATCTACACCCATCTGGACAATACCCGTCTGCGCGAAGAAATAGAGCTTCATCACCCGCGAAACAGGCACTGAAAGTGTTTCTGACGTTGTTCAAACTGCTGCAAAGTGTCTTTTTTCCAATAATATTGCTCTTTTAGCAGTCTTTTTTGTAGTTTTGCACGAAATAGACATTATGTCGAATAACTGTAACCATTAATTAATATCAAATCATGACAAAATCATTGCGTTTTGCGCTTCTCGGCGCAGGAATCCTGATGCTTGCAAGCTGCAAGTCAGGTATGGACATGTCAAAGGATTACTACACAGTTACTCCTGAGGTTCTTGAGGCAGTAGGCGGACAGGTACCTTACTCAGTAACAGGTACTTTCCCTGAGAAGTTCTTCAACAAGAAGGTTGTATGCACTGCAGTTCCCGAACTCCGTTGGGAAGGCGGCTCTGTAAAGGGCGAGCCTATCACTCTGCAGGGTGAAAAGGTAGAAGGCAACAATCAGGTTGTTTCATACAAGGAAGGTGGCACATTCACATACAACGGCAACTTCAAGTATCAGCCTGAAATGGCAATTTCTGAACTGTGGGTTACCTTTACCGCAGAAAAGAAGGGCAAGGCATTTGAAATTGCTCCTGTAAAGATTGCCGACGGTGTAATAGCTACCGAGCAGCTTTATTCAGAAACTGCAAAGTCAGCCAATCAGGCCGCTTCACAGGATGCTTACCAGCGTATCATCAAGCAGGCTCAGGATGCCAACATCATGTTCGTCATCCAGCAGGCTAACGTACGTTCTTCAGAAAAGGGCAGCGACGCTGTCAAGGCTCTGAAGGAATCAATGAAGAACTATGCTGCTGACACCAAGAACTACGCTATTGAGAACGTTGCAGTTTCAGCTTACGCTTCACCTGATGGTGGTGTTGAACTGAATGACAAGCTGGCCAGCCAGCGTGAAAGCAACGCTGCACAGTACATCAAGAGCGAAATCAAGAAGGCAAAGATCGATGCTGCTGTTGAATCACAGTACACCGCTCAGGACTGGGAAGGTTTCCAGGCTCTTGTAGAACAGTCAAACATTCAGGATAAGGATCTTATTCTCCGCGTTCTGTCAATGTACAGCGAGCCTGAACGTCGTGAAGCTGAAATCAAGAACATCAGCGCAGTCTATAAGGATCTTGCCAATGACATTCTTCCTCAGCTGCGTCGCGCACGCCTGACTTTGAACTACCAGATCATCGGCCGTTCAGACGAAGAAATCATGGAAGCTCTCAAGAGCGATGCATCAGTTCTGAGCATCGAGGAACTTCTTTACGCTGCTACCCTGACTCAGGACAAGGCTGAAAAGAAGACTATCTACACAACCGCTACACGCAACTATGCTGATGATTATCGTGCATACAACAACCTCGGTCTCCTTGCAATGGCCGATGCTGACCTTGCAACCGCTGAGCAGAACTTCAAGAAGGCTCTGTCACTGAATGCACAGGCTCAGGATGCCAACACCAACATGGGTCTCCTGCTTCTTGCACAGAACAAGCCGGAAGAGGCTCAGACTTACCTTGCAAAGGGTGGTGAAAGTCAGGAGAACAAGGAAGCTCTTGGTAACATGTACATTGCACAGGGCCAGTACGAGCGCGCTCTTACCGCTCTGAAGGGCAGCAACACCAACGCTGAAGCTCTTGCTATGATCATGACCAAGGATTACGCTGGTGCTCAGAAGGTTCTTGCTTCAGTAAAGAACGCTGATGCCAACACCGCTTACCTGGCAGCTGTAGCAGCAGCCCGCACTAACGATGCAGCTGGTGTAGCTCAGAACCTCAAGAAGTCTGTAAGTCTTGACGCTTCAATGAAGGCCAAGGCTGTGAAGGACCTTGAATTCGTCAAGTTCGCAGATGCTATTGCAGCACTCTGATTCAAGTAAGTAGAATATGAGCATGCCGTCCAGTGAACTGGCGGCATTGCTTATGTTGAACAGAATTAAAGGACTGGGGGCGACAGGAGCCAGACTCCTGTACAGACAGTTCGGCAGCGCAAGGGAGGTCCTCCTGCACGCGGCATATACAAAAGACATCATACCCGGAGCCAGTGCAAGTCTATATGAGGCTTTGCATGACTCCGGGTATGATGTCTTTGTGCGTAATGAAATGGAATTCATGGAACGTCATGGAATTAGATGCATTGCATGTGACAGTCCGGAATATCCGTCCCGTCTTTTGGACTGTCATGACGCACCGCTGCTTCTGTTCACTTTAGGCAATGCCACTCTTAATGCACGTCGTACAGTAGGCGTGGTAGGCACACGCAAGGCAACTCCATACGGTTTGCGCATGTGCCGTGAGTTTGTGAGAGATCTGAAGGCCCTGTGCCCCGATGCAGTAGTAATCAGCGGTCTTGCCATGGGAATTGACATTGAGTCACATCGTTCGGCAATGGAAAACGGTCTGAACACGTTCGGCGTGTTGGCACATGGTCTTGACAAGATTTATCCGTCGGCTCATAGGGCCGATGCGGCACGTATGCTTGAACACGGTGGGCTGATTACAGAGTTCGAATCGGGAACAGCACCTCTGAAATACAACTTCGTACGCAGGAACAGAATCATTGCCGGTCTGTCTGATGCAGTTGTGGTGGTTGAGGGAGCTGCAAAAAGCGGTTCACTTGTCACTGCCGAGATAGCATACAGCTACAACCGTGACTGTTTTGCTTTTCCCGGGTGCGTAGGTGATCCGTATTCTGTGGGCTGTAACGAACTGATACGTGACAACAGGGCTGCTCTGATAACGAATGCCCTTGACTTTGTGAATGCCATGGGGTGGGCTGATACCTGTAGTCAGGGGCAGACTGCCATTCAGACATCCCTGTTCAATGAACTGACTGACATTGAACGGCGTGTGGTGTCACGAATATCGCAGAATGCCCGTGGGGTTCATGTGAATACCATGATTGTGGAAATGAACATTCCTTTTTCAAAGCTGACGGCCATGATGCTGTCGCTGGAACTGAAGGGCATAGCCAGGATAGGTCCCGGCTCAATGTGCGTTCTTATGTGATATGGTTACAGGCTGATGCTGCTGACATCAAGTCTGGCATTGTCGGGCAGGAATATGCCGGCCTGCTGAAGAAAGGTCTGTGAAGACTCTGTAGTTACAAACCTGCGGGTACCTGTCATGGTGCAGCGGCATGCCATTTCAGGGTGCCGTTCAAGGTACTGCTGCAGCGATGCTGCCACATACTGCCCCTGGCATATTATGTTGATGCCTTCCGGTACGAACCTGCGTATGCTGTCAATGAGAAGAGGATAGTGCGTGCAGCCAAGTATTATGGTGTCTATGAGCGGGTCTTTTGACAGCAGTGATTCTACATGCTGTCTGACAAAGAAATCGGTTCCTGCCGATTTTGCCAGCCCGTTCTCGACAAGCGGCACCCAGATGGGGCAGGCTTCTCCCGTTACTTCTATGTCCGGGTAGAGTTTGCCTATTTCAAGAGGATAACTCAGCGATTTGACGGTTCCGGGTGTGGCCAACAGACCTATGTGCCGCGTTTTTGTGAGGCTGTCAATGTTTTCAACCGTCGGGCGGATTATGCCGAGAACGCGCCTGGTAGGATCCAGCTTTGGAAGATC
This sequence comes from Bacteroidaceae bacterium, assembly GCA_024398755.1. Taxonomy (GTDB): domain Bacteria; phylum Bacteroidota; class Bacteroidia; order Bacteroidales; family Bacteroidaceae; genus Colenecus. The sequence goes on from JAKSIQ010000002.1 coordinate 22,251, forward strand.
GACCTGCTGTATGGTTCTCAGGGCCTTTGCGCTGGCTGTGTTGCATGCCAGTATGACTAGGGGACATCCCATTTCAAACAGGCGTGTCACGCATTGCAGAGTGTATTCGTACACAACCTGGAAGGAACGTGTGCCGTATGGGGTGCGGGCGTTGTCTCCAAAATAAATGAAGTCATTCTGAGGCATGACCTTGAGCATGTGCTCAAGTATGGTAAGACCTCCGTATCCGGAATCGAATACGCCTATCGGACCATGGTCATTTGCACTCAGACTATTCATGTCATTCCCAGTTTGACACCTTTTCAATGACTGTTTCTGATATGTCAATTCCGCGTTGCGGATTGACAAACAGGAATGCCGGACTTCCGCTGTCAACCACGTAGTCCAATCCCATTTCGGTGCAGATGGCCGCGGCTGCTGCAACTACCTGGCGTCTTAGTTTTTCCAATCCTTCGGTGCGCTTGTTTTCCAGATCACGTTGGAGTTCGTCACGCAGCTGCGTGTCGGCCTCCAGCATGGTCTGCAGTTCTTTCTGGCGCTTGGCCACTATTGGTTCCGAGAGATTGGCATGTTCAAGCATGAATTCAATGTACCTATGCTCAAAAGCAGCGCGCGAATGTTCCAGCTCACGGTCATATTCACCTTTCAGCCTTTTCAGTTCGATGTCTGCCACGGTATATTGAGGCAGGTCCATGACCACTGAATCATAATCAAGGTATGCGAAACGATACCCGATTATGGCGGGAACGCTGTCAGTGGTGGCTATGTCCTGTGCTTGCACCGCTGCTGCAAGAAGCAGAAAAACGCTGCAAGCTGCAAGCTGCCTGATGTGTTTCATGCCAGAAGCGCCTGTTTACTTGATTCCAAGTTTGGCCTTGACGGCTTCGGTGACATCGGTAGTCAGCGTGGAACTGACAAATGGCACTGTTCCGTTGGCATTGTCAAAGATGCAGACGTACTGCTGTTCTTCACCCACAGCCTGAATGGCCTTCATGAGTTTGGTGATGAGTTCGTTCTGCAGCTGTGTGGCCTTTTCACTGATATTCCTGTCACATGACTGCAGGTACTGGTTGATCTTATCCTCAGAGTCCATGATTTCCTGCTCGCGGCGCTGGCGGATATTGTCGGGAAGGGTTTCCTTCTGCTTTTCGTAGTCTTCGCATTTTTTTGTGTATTCGCTCTTCATGTATTCGAATTCCTCGGCATACTGGCTCTGAAGGGTTTCCAGCTCGGCTTCGGCTGCCTTTCTTTCAGGCATGAGCTGCATGATGTCTGCTGAATTGATACTTCCGAATTTCTGTGCGAATGCAGCAACAGGTGCAAGTGCGATGAGTGCAACTGCTAAAAATTTCCTGATCATAGTGTTATTGTTTTGTTATTGTTTGACATTGTATGAACGTTGCAGAATCATTCTGCCGAATAGCCCAGCTTTTCAAGTACCTGTCGGCTTATGTCAATCTTGGGCGATGCGAATATGACGCTGTTGGCCGATGAACGGTCAATGACTGCCTGGTAGCCGTCTTTGTCACTTATCTGCTTGATTGCTTCATAGATTTCGTCCTGAATGGGAGCCATCAGGCTTTCCTCTTTCTTCTGAAGTTCACCGTCTGGTGCATAGTACTGGCGCTTGAGTTCGCTGGCCTGCTTTTCCTTGGCCAGAATTTCTTCTTCACGCTTGGTCTTCTGGTCTTCACTCAGGAACAGTGATTCGTTCTGATAACTCTTGTACAGGTTCTGCGCTTCGAGCTGAAGAGCTTCTATTTCAGCATCCCAACGTTTTGACAACTGGTCCAGCTGCTCTGCGGCACGTTCGTAAGCAGGTATGCGGTTCAGAATGTACTCCATGTCAACGAATGCGAACTTCTGCGCATTGGCGGCAATTGGCAACATTATTGCCACTGCCAGGACTGTAAGGATTCTCTTGATCATATTGTTCTGTTTTTGATGGTTTACATATATAATATAGTTCCTGTCATGGGCTTGTTAAAATTCCTGGCCCAGTATGAAGTGTATCTGACTGCCGCTGTACTGGCGTGAACCCATTACAGGATCAAGTCCGTATGCCCAGTCTATACCCATAAGTCCGACCACCGGAAGGAACACGCGTGCACCGACTCCGACTGATCGTTTCAGATCGAACGGGTTGAACTTGGACACTGAATCCCAGCAGTTGCCGCCTTCTACAAAGGCCAGAGCGTAAATGATGGTGCTGTTCTCCATCATCAGCGGGTAACGCAGTTCGGCAGCCATACGTGTGTAGGCGTAACCGTCAGTGTACGGGGTGAGCGCACCGTTTTCGTATCCGCGCAGGCCGACGGTTTCGGTGGCATAGGTGTAGCTGCCGGAACTCATGCCGTCGCCACCTACAAAGAAGGTTTCAAACGGAGACTTCTTGTACTTGTTGTAATGACCCAGCAGACCGAAATCGAATCTTGTCATAAGCACAAGGTTGCGCTTTATGCCATGTGTCAGTGATGTGTATGTGCGGCTGTGGAATTTCCACTTGTTGTATTCTATCCACTTGTGCTTGCGGCGCATTTCATCCTGGTAGCTGCTTGCTGTGCGGTCTGATGCCAGATGCTCGTAGTCAACACCGTCAAAAAGTGAATAAGGAGGTGTCAGATAGACCGAGGCTCCGAACTCACTTCCCATTGTAGGATAGAGAGAGTTGTTGGTTGAGTTGCGGCTCAGAGTTATTCCCAGGTTGATGTTGTTGCAGTTGCCGTTGTTTATTATGAAGTATGACCACTGCTTCAGGTTGTAGCGTGTGTATGACAGCTCGGTGTATATCTGGAAGTAGTCATCGGGCCAGTGCAGGCGTTTGCCCCAGCCTATGCTTGCGCCGAACATGCTTATATACTTGTCCGGGTCATAGTATGATTCGTAGTTGTTGTAGTAACTGCCGTAGTTTCCGTAGTTGTAGTTTCCGTAACCGTAGGCGTAGTTGTACAGGTTCTGATAGTAGGCCGAGTTGTAGTAGTTGCTGCTTATGTCACTCTGCTTTGAGTAGAACATGCCCATTGACAGCGAGTTAGGCCTTTTGCCGCCAAGCCATGGTTCCACGAACTGTATGCTGTACGAGTGGTAGTATTTGGCGTTGGACTGGCCGCTCAGTGAAAGCGTCTGTCCGTCACCCTGTGGAAGCAGCATGCGGTAGTTGTCACTCTTGTGGAACAGGTTGTACATGGAGAAGTTGGTGAACTTGACTCCACCGCGGAAAATTAGGCCTGTCTGACCCCAGCCTGCCGAGAGCTCAAGCTGGTCGTTGGCCTTGCTTTCAAGCTGCCATTCAATGTCGACGGTTCCGTTTGCCTCGTCGGGAACCATGTTGTAATTGATGGTCTGCGGGTCAAAGTGTCCCATCTGACCGATTGCGGTATAGGATCGTTCAAAGGCATCGTATGAGAAGATGTCGCCCGGACGTGTGTACAGTTCGCGGCGTACGACATTTTCATACAGTCTGTCGTTACCGGTAATGGTGACACGGTTGATGGTGGCCTGCGGACCTTCGGCAATACGTATTTCAACGTCAATGGAATCTCCGTCAACATTGGCTTCAACCGAGTTGGTCACGAGCATCACGTAACCCTTGTTGTAGTACTGCTTGCTTACGGCATCCTGATCCATGTCAATGCGGTCCTTGAGCTTCTTCTGGTTGTAGACGTCGCCTCGCTTCATTCCAAGGATATGGTCAAGTTCTTCGCTCGTGAAGACCGAGTTGCCCACCCATTCCAGATTGCGTATGTAGTAGGGGTTGCCTTCGTCAATTGTCAGCCAGATGTCGGCTGTGCCGTCGGCGGCATTGATTGAGACGCTGTCCCTGATAATGCAGGCGTCACGGTAGCCGAGTTCGGAATACCTTGTGTAGATGTTGTCAAGGTCATTTTGGTATTCTTCCTGGACGAATTTCTTTGTATGCAGAAAGTCACGCAGATAACCTTTCTCGTTGGTCTTCTTCATGACTTTCTTGATTTCCTTGTCGCTCAGAGCCGTATTGCCGTCAATGTGGATGGTGCGTACCTTGCACTTGTCTTTCTTGTCAATGTATATGTCAACGTATGCCAGGCCGTCCTCATCGGCGGGTCCGCGCTGCTGTACGCGTACCTGGGCTTCCTTGAAACCTTTCTCGTCAAAGTATTTGTGGATGAGTGCCTCGCATCGGTCAAGCACGTTCTGGCTTATCTGGCTGCCTGGAAACAGACCAATCTTGTTCTCAAGTTCGGTCGATTCGCCTTTCTTGACTCCGTGGAAAACGACTTCCTTGACTTTCGGGTTCTGCTCAATGTCTATTTCAAGCCATATCCTGTCATCTTTGATCTTGGCCGCCTTGATGCTGACATTGGCAAAGAGGCCTGTCTGCCAGAGCTTTTTCATGGCTGATGTTATTTCCGGTCCCGGAACGGCCACTCTCTGACCTTCGGCCAGACCTGAGATGCGCAGAATGGTCTTGTGGTTACTTTCTTCCATACCCTGAATGTCAATTCCGGCAATCTCATACCGGGGCGGCTTGCCCGAGTACAGAATGACAGGGTTCTCCTGTCCGTCACTAATGTCAGTCTGGGCATGGACGGGAGCGAGTACCATGCACGCAACGGCTAACGCATATATCAGTTTTTCTTTCATTTTCTTTTTCACTTAGCCTTTTCTTCGCCTTCAATCTGGGCCGATGTCTTTCCGAAACGACGCTGGCGTCTCTGGTATTCGACTATGGCCTTGCAGAATTCCTCTTCGGTGAAATCGGGCCAGAAGACATCGGTAAAATACAGTTCCGTGTAGGCACTCTGCCAGAGCAGATAGTTGCTGAGCCTTATTTCGCCACCGGTACGTATCAGCAGGTCCGGGTCAGGCATGAAGCTGGCATTGAGCCGGCTCGATATCAATTCCTGACTTATTTCGTTCGGGTCAAGTTGTCCGCTGGCTGCCTGACGGGCCAGTTCCCTGGCACATTCGGTGATTTCCCAACGTGAGGAATAGCTTAATGCGAGAACTGCGGTGGTGCGGTCAAAGTGTGCCGTATGGTCCATGCATTCCTGAAGTTTCTCTCTGACTTTTGCCGGCAGCTGTGACATGTCTCCTATTACGCGAAGACGTACTTTGTTGTCAATGAAGACCTTTTCTTCGATGTTCTTGAACAGCAATGACATCAGTGCCGATACCTCGGCCTCAGGACGGTTCCAGTTTTCAATTGAGAATGTGTACAGGGTTATGTATCTGATGCCCAGACGTGTTGCCCACTCAATTGTTTCACGTGTGGTTTGTGTTCCCTTGATGTGTCCCTGGCTGCGGTCCAGGCCACGGCTCTGCGCCCACCGGCCGTTGCCGTCCATGATTATGGCAATGTGCTGCGGCAGCCGGTTTGTGTCAATCTGTTCCTTGTATGTCATTTTATCTTCGATGTTCGTCATTGCAGTTGCATGGTTTTTCAAAAACGTCAAAACTCAGGTAAAGCATGGTCAGACTGTAGCTGTCCTTGTTCTTGATGCCTTTGCCCTTTATTGACATGGGGTCTTCAAGTCCCGGTGTCATATTGTCTGTCACGTCAAGTCTGTCACTGCCGGTAAAGCGCATGCTCCATTCGAGTCCCAAAGTGACTCTTGGAGCGAGTCTGTAGCGTATGCCAAGACCGATGGGCAGGCACAGAGCCCAGTCGTTGGTGGCCGGTTCCGGCATGAATGCGGCTCCAATGCCGGCAAGGCCGTATGGCGCAAGTCTGTCTTCGTCGCTGAAAAAGGGGCTGTATGCCAGAAAACCCCATTCGGCCTGAACGGACAGTTCGTATATGGACCGGCTGAATCTGGTCTGTTCATCAAGCGGCAGCTGGCCGAATGCGTTGCGGCTGTCGCCCGACAGGCCGGCGGCCGACAGGGTTGCGCGCGTGGAAAATCTCGGGTTCACATTGTACCTGAGCATAAGGGCGGCAGCTCCGTTGCTGTTGCTGTAGAGACGGCGGTTCGCATCGCCCATGTAGAAGCTTGCACCACCTCCCAGTCCGGCTTCAAATCTGTAACCGTTGTCCTGGGCGTGTGCGAACGCTCCGGCAATGAGCGCAATGCCAAGCAATACCGTCTTTACTGTCATAATGTGCAGATTCTGGTTATGCTGCCGTACCATGACTTTCCGTCTGATGTGACAATCCAGATGCCTCCATAGTTGTCTGTGACACAGGCGAATGGCTGATTGCTCCCCTTTAGCCCGTCAGGCAGCTGCATGAAACGGTTGTATGTGGACCAGCTGTAGCTGAAACGATTGCAGAAGTACCAGGTTATGCCGTTGTCATTGGACTGGTAGAATCCCTGAAGCCCGGCGCCGAGGGCAAACAGGCTTCCGTCGTATTCAATAATCTTAAGATTGTCCATGACCGGCAGGTTGTAAAGCCCTTTTTCAGGGACGTTCAGTCTGGTCCATGCCGTGTCGGTTGACAGACGGTTCCAGAAGACTGACAGCGTGTCTTCATCGGCCGTGACAAGACCGGCAACAAGCGCACGGCTTATGTCGGAATTGGTCTTCAGTGTCGTATAAACGGCGGTGGCGGCGGTGTCGGGGAACAGAGCCGGCAATTTCTGGCTGTCGCTCCATACATTCATGTCTGCAGAACAGCTGAGTATGCTGTCGGTGTCAAGCATCCATATTCTGTCTGAGCTGCTGTCGAGTTCATGAGTCGGTGCATAAATGGCTTTTACTCCCTCTTTTTCCATGGTCCATGAAAGTCCGTCTGTAGAACTGGAAATGGTCTGACCGCAATGGGCATACAGCTTTCCGTCTATTGTGACCATGGCCTGAGGGTTTCCGGACAGGCCGCTGACAGGCAGTGCCTCTGACCATATGCCTTTGTTCAGGGCGCATTTGGCAACCGACAGTATGGAACTGCCGTCAAGCCCGAGCAGGAAGAGCGTGTCTGACATTATGGAGAGAAGCGGCGATGACAGCTGGGGGGCTGTGGCCGTGCTCCATCTGAGCGAATCGGGGAATACCTGATGCACGTTGAGCTTGAAGTCGTATTTGCGTATGTAGCTTCCGTCTGTGGAAACGACTGTGAAGGTAAGCGGACGTGTAAAGTCTATCTCTTCACTGGAACTGTACAGGTATCCGATGCCGGGATCGTCAATGTATTCGTACACCACCGATCCTTTGGATACGATGTTGCATGTTACAGCGTCCAGTACGGAACCGTATGCCAGTGAGTCTATGTTGTAAATGCGGTTGTTCAGCTGGTCTACGGTCATGGGATACATTGTGCCCGATTCACGTGTGGCTATGACCGTGTCATTGCCGAGGTAGTCAATGTCATTGACCAGAACGTCATAGTATCCGATTGTGAACGATGCGATGGCTGCTTCTGGCGAGGTTGCTATTTCATCTTCTCTGATGCACGAGACACCGGTACATAAAATGGCGGCCAGAACCAGGGCTGCGGGAATCCTTTTCATTTTTCTAATATGCATATTACGCGCAAAAATAATAACAAAACGGGTATGGGCCACCCTTTTTGTGTTGTTTTATATTAAACGTACCCGCCATTGTGCCAATTTTTGTGCGTTTCTTCTTAACTTCGCACAGGAAAAATTAAATACATCAAATTCGATATGGACAACACTAGCAAACAAGTCGCTCTTGAACTGCTTCGTATTGAGGCTGTCAAACTGCGTCCCGAACAGCCGTTCACTTGGGCTTCGGGTTGGCTTTCTCCCTTTTACTGTGACAACCGCAAGGCTCTGTCATATCCGGATGTGCGCAATCTGATACGTGACTCTCTGACACAGTGCACAAGCCGTTTCCCGGAGTTCGATGTCATTGCCGGTGTGGCTACAGGCGCAATCGCTCAGGGTGCGCTGGTTGCTGACAGACTTGGCAAGCCGTTCGTATATGTGCGCTCTTCACCAAAAGACCATGGAATGGGCAATCTGGTTGAGGGCAAGCTTGATGCAGGCAGCAGAGTTCTGGTGGTCGAAGATCTCATTTCAACAGGCGGAAGCAGTCTGAAGGCCGTACAGGCCCTTCGTGATGCAGGTTGTGAGGTTGTGGGTATGGTGGCATCGTTCACCTATGGTTTCCCGCAGGCTGAACAGGCGTTCAAGGAAGCCGGTGTGACGCTGGTAACTCTGACTGATTATCCGCACATGCTCGATGCTGCAATTGAGAGCGGCTATATAAAGCAGGAAAGTCTCAAGACTCTTGAGGAGTGGCGCAGAAATCCCTCTGAATGGGGACGTTGATTGACCCGATATGAAGAGATTTGAAAGTCCGGTCAAGGAGATAGCGTGGCCGCAGGGCAATGTATACCGCAAGGTGTCAGACCTGAGCAATCTGAGGACACTGGCAGACCGCATTCCTCAGGAACAGGCAGCGCAGTTCAAGGTTGAGAATCTTGAATGCACGCCTGACAGCGTGAGCTGCAGCATCCAGCCTGTGGGGCCGATTGCCGTGCATGTCGTTTCGCGTGAACCCGAAAAGTGTGTCAAGCTTGAAACCGCACAGTCACCGGTAAAGATGACCATGTGGATTCAGATTGTTCCAACCGGTGACAGTTCATGCAAGATGAAGATAACCGTCGATGCCGACTTGAACATTTTCATGGCGAAGATGGTTGAGAAACCGTTAACCGAAGCTGTCGGAAAGATTGCTGACATGCTTTCAATGATACCGTACAACGAATGAAACCTATCTGGGACAAGGGGAAACCCGTGAACGCTCTGATACAGGAATACACTGTGGGGCGTGACCGCGAAATGGACCTTATGCTTGCCGAATATGACGTGCAGGGTTCAATGGCGCATATAAAAATGCTCGAATCCATCGGCCTTTTAGAGCCGGATGAGCTTAAGTCACTGACTCAAGGACTGAGGTCGCTGCTTGAAATCATAAAGAGGGGTGATTTCGTTATTGAGGACGGCGTTGAGGATGTCCATTCACAGGTTGAGCTTATACTTACCCGTCAGCTGGGTGACATGGGCAAGAAGATTCACAGCGGCCGTTCACGCAACGATCAGGTGCTGGTCGATCTGAAGCTGTTCACACGTGACCGTCTGCGTGGCATAATAGGTCAGGTGAAGGGGCTGTTCGACATTATGATTCGTCAGAGCGACACCTTCAAGGATGTGCTCATGCCCGGTTATACTCATCTGCAGATTGCAATGCCGTCATCTTTCGGCCTGTGGTTCGGTGCCTATGCAGAAGCGCTGACCGACGACATGCTGGTGCTGCGCGCTGCCTTTGATCAGGCTAACCGCAATCCGCTGGGAAGCGCTGCCGGTTACGGGTCATCGTTCCCGCTGAACCGTCAGATGACTACCGACCTGCTTGGCTTCGAGTCGATGGACTACAATGTGGTTTATGCCCAGATGACGCGTGGCAAACTGGAGCGCACGGTGGCATTCGCCCTGGCAAGTGTAGCCGGCACCATAAGCCGTCTGGCATTTGACGCCTGCATGTTCAACAGTCAGAATTTCGCGTTCATAAAGCTGCCGGATGACTGCACTACAGGCTCCAGCATAATGCCGCACAAGAAGAATCCTGATGTTTTCGAACTGACACGTGCCCGCTGCAACCGCCTGCAGGCACTGCCTCAGGATATCGTGCTGATGACAAACAATCTGCCTAGCGGATATTTCCGCGACATGCAGCTGGTAAAGGAACTGTTCCTGCCGGCATTCGAGCAGCTGGAGCAGATTCTTACCATGACGGCCTACATGCTTGACCACATCAAGGTACGTACCGACATTCTTGATGATCCCAAGTACGATGCCATTTTCTCTGTCGAGGAGGTGAACCGCCTGGCCGCTCAGGGTATGCCTTTCCGTGAGGCTTACCGCAAGGTGGCTGCCGATATTGAAGCCGGCACTTTCAAGGCCGACCACAATATTCACCATACTCACGAGGGCAGCATAGGAAATCTTTGCAACGACCGCATATCGGCCCGCATGCAGCAGGAGTACGATGCGTTCCCGTTCGCACAGATTGACAAGGCCATCGATGCTTTGACCAAAGGTTGATAAATCTGACTTTTCACCGATGAAAAGGTGCATTTCAATAAGAGCTGCAGTCATGACTTTTGTCACGGCTGCAGTTGTTTTTCTGTTTTCATCGTGTGAAAGGAACAGTTATCAGGTGTTCTCGACCAAATACAGGGTGATGTTCACGTGCGATATGAGCCAGCCTCCGTTCCGTCAGGCTGCCGATACGCCTGGCCGTTTCATAATGCTGCGGCGTGGTGCAGGCAATCTGACTGTGACAGACCCTGAAGGGAAAAGCACTGAAGTGGAACTGACACAGCAGCAGAATATGACGTTCTGCTTGGGACTGGCCGGCCTGATATTGGGCAAACCGACTTTCAACAACGAGAAACAGGAAGTGTGGGCTTTCGATCTGGCATGCCCGGAATGCGATATGGAATCACACAGATTGTCCGTTTCCATTGATGGATTTGCCACATGCAGCCATTGCGGCAACAGCTGGAATCTGAACAACGGGGGGTTCCCCACATCAAGCGGTCCGCGAACGCTGTACCGTTATCCGACATCGGCCTTCGGTACAACGCTTACCGTCTCAAACTGATTGTACCTTTGTTCAGCGGTGTACGCTGATGCGTTCGCCTGATGAGGCCTGTTTGGGTGTACGGGCGGGTTTGGGCTGCTTTTCCTTCTTTTCGCGTGTTTTGGATCCGCTTTTGTCGTCGGATTCCGTTTTGCGTGCACCCGTTTCGGCTGAAGCTTCTTCTGCCGGTTTGTCCTTGGCGTTTTTCGACGATGAAACGGTCTTTTCGTTCCAAAGGCCTTTCTGGAAACCTATCAGCTGGTCTTCAATGTTCTGACGCTCTGCCTTGAGTGCGGAATCAGTGTCGCAGTAGTCTGAAAGCGGCTGGTTGCGAAGATTGGATGTCTTGTATATTTCGCCGTCATAGCAGCCCAGCACAAAGTAGTCGTCAAGGCTCATGTTGCTGGTGTTGTTGAAGCTGCTGGTCATGACCGGGGTCTGTCCCAGGTAGGGGCTTATTTCGTCGTAATTGAGCCAGAACATGGGTTTTTTCGTGGCTTCATCGCCAAAATCGCTGTCAATCATTACCGGGCAGATGGCAGTGACTTTGGTGTGGTAGTTGGACATCTGGTCCAGATAGTTGCTCTCTTTGATGTAGTATTTGCCTATCTCGGAACTTGGAATGTCCTTCTGCGCCACTATGTACTTTCCTGTCTTTTCGTCTTTTGTATAGTCAATGTAGAAACGGTCCAGCATGCTTTCTATGTCCAGAAGGTTGTCGGGCAGGAAACGCTCGTTTCCGTCAAGACGGTATTCGTATGCTTTGATGCGTCCGTCAAGAATCAGGTTGAACACCAGTGTGAAAAAGTTCACACGGTCTCCAAGCGGTTCCTCGGGATAGTAGAGGGCTGCGTTCTTTTCCTTTGTCAGATCCAGCTCACGGTATATGTCACGCTTCCATGTCACCTCTTCAGGAACCGATGTCTGTGCGGTGTACTGCGAGCGGGCACGCTGCGACAATGTCACGGCTGTGGGGCTCTTTTCAGCTTCCTTGCGGGCAGCCTCTTCCTGAAGCCTTTTCTGTGACTGCGCCATACAAGGCATTGTCAGTGCCATGGCTATGATGGTCAATAGTGCTCTGTTCATATTATGGTGTATTATCATTTTACTATAACTTCAAGGGCAGTGTTCAACTGTCGTTCAATGCCGTCGGGCCCGATGGCGCGCACACGCTGTATGTAGAAACGCTTGCCACGTTTCAGGCTGCTGATGTTCTTCTTCTGACGGTTTGAGAACTTTGCTCCGTCGCTCAGTTCTGAAACGGCGTCACCTATGCTGCTGAAGAATACGGTTTCAAAACTCAAGACTTTGAAGCCTATGTTCAGCAGACCGTCGTCTATTGCGGCTACAACACCGTTGGAGTTGATGACGGTCTCACTTGATATGGCTGTTCCGTCACCGCGATAGCGCTGTGTATTGCCGTTTTCATCCTTGAACTCTATGAACGGTGTCGGGTCAGGCAGCTGGCGTACCTTGAATTCGTACTGACCCATGCTCTGACGGCGGCCGTCCTGATTGGCCGATACGGCGATTATCACATTCTCGCCTATTCTGCTCGGGTTGACAATGTAACCGTTTCCGTTGGCTTTGATGGTGCCGTTTCCGTTCTGGATAGAGGCCGATATGAGATTGCTCGGAACACCGGGAACGGAGATGCTGATGGGGTTGTCGTATCCGGCATACAGCACGTTCATCATTGTGTTGCTGACGGTAGCAGCCGGTGGCACTACTGTGTATTTCTGCGAAAAGTCACGCCGCAGTGTACCGCTTGCCGTCTGCAGTTCAAGATATCCGTCAAGAGAGTAGTCGCCGGTCTTGTTGCACATGACTTCATACCAGCCGTCTTCAGACTTTATCTGCTGACCGTCAATGAAGATGGCCGGACGTGCCGTGGAGTCAACAGCCGCCATGATGATGCGGGCGCTGAACGTGCTTCCCTGCACCACATTCTGTGATGTGGGAATGACGTACGCATTGACGGCGTTCACGCGGAGGTCGCCTACGTCAATGTTCTTGACAAGTGTGTGAAGCACTTCGCCTTCGGCATAACGTACATCGTTCTGCAGTTTTGTGAGCATTGTGATGGCGGCTGCCACAGGCATGTTCTCAAAGTTGTATTCCTGCCAGTTCTTGCCCAGAGCCCCAATCTTGAGAGGCACTTCGGTGCTGAAGTTGGCGCTGATTATTTCACGCTGGGTGGCATCGGTCACCATATCGAGAATATGGGAACGGTACGAGTTGATGGCGTTGAACAGTTCCTGACCCTTGCCGCGTTTGGGCGACAGCATGACCTGGGTGGCGGCTTCAAGGTCTTCCCGGTTATGGATGTCATCGACAACGGCGTCCTTGCCATCGGCTTCGACGGCTATCAGGAGTTTGAGCTGTTCGGCAAAGTCATACAGTGAATCGCTCATGGACTTGACCTCAAGGGCCTTGGCGTACCATTCTCCAACTTTTTCGTGGTTCAGCGAATCCTGCTGCGCGAATTCACGCATGACGGCCTGATTCTGCAACGTGGCGTTTGCCGTGCTCTTGGACAGGCTGTCTTCGACTATTGTGAAACCGTTCAGCACATCCGATGATATGTTCATGGCCAACATTGCCAGAAGGACAATGTACATGAGGTTTATCATCTTCTGACGCGCCGACGGCGGTCTTTCATTAGTTTTTCTTTTCATCACAAGACAACTTCTTATTTGTTTCCAAGCTGTGAGTTGACCTTCATGGCCTCAATCATGCGGGCATACACGCGGTTCAGTTCTTCAATCTGCTGTACCATGGTGCGTGTCTGCAGGCTGGCATTCTCAAGGTTTTCCATCTGGGAACTTGCGCTCTTCAGGTGCATCTCGTAGAAGGTGTTTATGCTGATAAGGTTGCGGGTCAGGGTTTCCAGTTCCTCGCTGCTCTGCTGCATGCGTTCGGCATGGCTGCACATGCTTTCCATGCTGGCTGTCAGTCTGCTTATCTGTGCCTGGACAACTTCCATGTCGGCGCCTATGCCTGGCGTTTCAGGTATGGTGACCGATGCGGCCGGAACAACCTTGGCTGCCGGCTGTGAAACCAATGGCTCTTCTTCGGCGTCGGGGGCGTTCGGAATGTACGGACGCTCGAAACCTGATATGAAGAACACAAGCACTTCGGTGCCCATGCCTATGAACAGCATCAGATTGGCACCCTTGATGTGGGTCAGCTTGAAGAGTGCACCAAGAATCACTATAGCAGCGCCCCAGCTGTACAGATAATTAAGGAGTATGCGGCCTTTCGGTGTGTCCAGATAATCCTGGATCCTTGTTGCAAGACCTTTCTTTTCGGTATTTTCCATTTTATGCGGTTGTTTCTTTGTTTGACGATTGCTGTTTGTACGGTGTTAACGGCCACGTTTGCTGCTGGCGGTTCCCACCTGCGTGCGTACGCACCTGAATCCTATGTATGAGCGCTGCTCGTTCTGATATTCGAATGTGCGCCATGATGATTCGATGAATTTTTCCGGATCTTTCCATGAACCGCCACGTACGACCTTGCGCTTCATGTAGTAGGGATCTTCAATGGCTGCGTTGTAGTACAATTCAGGGTTCATGTCGTTCATCTGCAGTATGCCTGCTTCGGTGTAAACGGTCGATGTCCATTCAGCCACGTTTCCGGCCATATCGTACAGACCGTTTGAATTCGGCTTGTATGAGCCTGTCCTTGTGGTTATAAGGCTGCCGTCTTTGGTGTAGTTGCCTTTTTCAGGCTTGAAGTTGGCATAGTAGCAGCCTTCGTCGTCGCTTGAACCGTCATTTTTCCATGGGAAGAGACTGTTCTCGCGGCCGCGGGCAGCGAATTCCCATTCTATTTCGGTTGGCAGACGGTAGCGCTGTATATATTTGGCCTGTGAGCCGAGACTTGACAGAAGCAGTTCCGTACGCCATGCGCAGAATGCGTTGGCCTGTTCCCAACTGACTCCTACAACGGGATAGTCATTGTAGTTGGGGTGGTTGAAATAGATGCGCGAGTAGGTCTCGTTGTTGGCATTGGGGAAATCATTGACCCAGCAGGTGGTATCAGGGAACACGTTCACTATGTATGTGTTCACGAAGTCAAACAGACTTGTAAGCTTGCGGTCTTCAGTGCGGCGTATTATTTCTCCGTCTTCGGTGACATAAGCCGTATCCTTGGAAATGATCACATCTTCGTCTGATACTTCCATGTCAGTGTTCTTTATGCGTTCATTCGGATTGAGGCGGTTCTTTCTGAGTGCAGCCTGTGCGTAGTCGAATATTTCGTAACGGTAGTTCAGTTGTCTGACGTCAAGCATGCGTTCTCCCGTTATGGGGTGCGTGTAGTACAGACTTTCAATGGCACGCTGCTGGTCCTCGTTGGCTTTTTTCCATGGAATGGGCTTGGACCAGTTCAGATGCGGAGTCACCGGTTCACCGTACTGGTCTTCGGTAATCATGAAACTTTCATCGCCTCCGTAGGCAGGGTCGGCAAGACGGGTACGGATTATGGAATCACGCACCCATTCAACGAACTGGCGGTATTTGGCGTTTGAAATTTCGTTCTCATCCATCCAGAAAGACTCTACCGATATCTCTTTGGTCGGCATGGCCGAGCCCCACAGACTGTCTGCCGTTTCATCTCCAATCTTGAGAGACCCGCGCTTGACCAGAACCATACCGTATGGTGCGGGCTCACGGAGCATGGCCTGTGAACTTCCGGTCACTTCGCCGCTATTCTGAGTCGTATATCCGCTGCTGGTGCACTGCACTCCCAGAAGAGACATGAGCGCCAGGACGGCGGCTGCTGTAATGTTTTTGACTTTCATCGTATTGTCATGTTATAAATATCTTACACTCTTGTGTGAATTCCGTCCATGGCTGAACAGATCCACTTCCTTTTTCCAATTTACCAACAGGTCATGACTGCCGTTGGCAGCACCTGCACCGCCGGTGAATATCTCATATGCATAGCCGATGGTCATCTCGCCTACAGTGGCGCCCAACAGTGCTGTGCACGATATTTCCGGACTCCATCCGGCACCGGCATACATCAGGAATTTTTCATACCGGTAACTGACCGTGGTACGGATATCGGCCCTGAATGACTGCATGTCGCTTGCCAGCATGAAGCATGGCTGTACAAGCAATAACGGATTTCTTGTCTTAATATTGTATTGCCCCTGTATATAATAGGCGGGACAGATGTCCATATATGTGGTCGCCTGGTTCGGTTTCCCGAATTCAATGTGAGGGGAATTGAGGTGCTGGACCGATGCGCCAAGGCTCAGACCGTCGCGAACATAGAATATGCCGGCTCCCATATCGGCCCCTGTACCTTTTTCGTTTCCGGACGGAAAGGCCGGGTCGTTTCCGTCACGCGCACGCACTTTGGAACCGTCGAAACTCTGGGACATTATGCCTCCCTGAATGCCGATGTTCAGCCAGCCGCGGCCCATTGTTATCTTGAAGGCATAGTCAAAAGCCATGCGCTGGCTGGCAAACAGCCCTATGTTCTCGTTGAAAAGGGAGAAACTCATGCTGTGGCGCATGTGATTGAACGGGAGCGCCATGCTTGCACCGGCATATAATGAGGTAGGGGCACCTTCATAGCCGGCCATCTGCATTGAATATGAGGCCATTGCATTCAGACGGCTGTCCCTGTTCATGGCTGCGGGGTTGTAGAAGTTCTCCATTTCGGCAAAATGCGTGAAATGGACGTCATACTGGGCATACAGCATGTCTGACGCACCCAAAAAGAGAAGTATGGTGAATGTCAGGCGTTTCATAGTGTTCACAATACAAATAACGGCAAAAAAATTCCATTATTTTTGCTCTTCATGAAAAAATGTCTAATTTTGCGCCGCTTATTTCAAGTCGAAGAGTCTAAAATAATAAAATAACAAACAACAAAAAATGATCATTGTTCCAGTAAAGGAGGGCGAGAACATTGAGCGCGCTCTCAAGAAATTCAAGAGAAAGTACGAAAAGACAGGTGTCGTCAAGGAACTTCGCCGTCGCCAGCAGTTTGACAAACCGTCAGAACTGAAGCGTCTCAAAATGGAGCACGCCATCTACGTACAGAAACTGCAGCAGACCGAGGAATAATTTTATCCAGGTATTGCAATAACGCAATTTCTTTTCTATATTCGCCACTGAAGCATATTTCAGTGACGAATTTTTTTTGCCATGTACACAGGACAGTTCGCACAATATCTGAAGTTGGAAAGGAACTATTCGGCAAGGACTGTGGAGAGTTATCTTTCAGATCTTGACCTGTTCGGCAGATACCTTGAAACGGTAGAGCAGGGGCTGGTGCCGTCAGAAGCTGACCGCGACAATGTGCGCATGTGGCTGGCATCCATGATGGAACATGGCGAAAAGAGTACGACTGTCAACCGCCGTCTCAGCACGTTGAGAAGCTATTACCGTTTTCTGGCCGGCAGAGGAATAATCAGCAGCTCGCCTGTACAGGGAGTGAAAGGCCCGAAAAACAGCAAACCGTTACCGCATTTTGTCCGTGAAGATGAGATGGACAGCATACTTGATGATGCTGATCTTGGAAAAGGATTCACCGGCGTAAGGAACGGCTGTATAATGGCTGTGTTCTATGAGGCAGGTCTGCGTCTGGCCGAACTCATCGGTCTGGATGCCGATGACATTGACTTGCAGCAACGTCAGCTCAAGGTGACGGGCAAACGTGACAAGCAGCGTGTCATTCCATTCGGGCGTGAACTGGAATCCCGACTGAGAGCGTATCTGGAATCGCGCGCCAGTCTGTGCGTTCCGCTGTCACCGGCTCTATTCGTCAATCTGAGAGGGGAGCGCATTTCCAGACAGGAGGTTTACCGCATGGTCAGAAGCACGCTGGCCAGATACAGCAATGTAGGTAAGAAAAGTCCTCATGTGCTGCGGCACACGTTCGCCACGTCAATGTTGAACGAAGGTGCCCAGCTTGGCGCCGTCAAAGAACTGCTTGGGCATGAAAGCCTGTCAACGACGCAGGTCTATGTACATGCCACATTCGAACAGCTTAAAGAAATTTACCGACAAGCTCACCCAAGAGGTGATAAATAAAACACAAAGTATTATGGAAACTAGAATTCAGGCGTTGCATTTCACAGCAACAGAACAGCTTCAGGCGTTCATTCAGAAAAAGTGTGTCAAACTGGAAAAGTTTTATGACCAGATTCTGTCAGTCGATGTGGTGCTGAAGGTGGTAAAACCGGAAACTGCAATGAATAAGCAGGCTGGCATAACGGTCAAGACCTCGAATGGCGATTTTTTTGCTGACAAGACCTGCGATTCATTTGAGCAGGCTGTTGACGAAAGCATTGAAGCCTTGCAGAAACAGGTCCAGAAAATGAAGGAAAAACAGCAGGGGAAATAAAAAATATGTCCCTTTTGTTTGCTGAAAACAAAATATGAGATATCTTTGCACCCGCCTTTCGACAAAAGAAGGGCGGGTTCTTTGACAAATTGCCGCTATGGCTCAATGGTAGAGCAACGCACTTGTAATGCGTAGGTTGTTGGTTCGATTCCGACTAGCGGCTCTGAACAACGCGGAAAACGTGATTTGAAAATCACGGCCAAAGGAAAGCTTGCTTTCATTTGGATGGGATTTTCAAAGCACTTGAAGACGTTAGTCTTCATAGCGCGTCGAGGAAGGAGCTTCGCGCCAGCGAAGGTCAATCCGACTACGCGTTTTCCGGAGAAACTTCCAAAAAGCGGGTTTCTCCGCGCGTCGAGGAAGGAGCTTCGCGTCAGCGAAGGTCAATCCGACTAGCGCGTTTTCCGGAAGCAAATCCCGGGTGAATTCCAGAGTGGCCAAATGGGGCAGACTGTAAATCTGCTGTCTCTCGACTTCGGTGGTTCGAATCCATCTTCACCCACAAAAGCAGATAAGCGAAGCCGGTATTCCGGTATCTGCGGTTCTTCCTGGAACCACCTTATAATATTATATGGCAGGCCGGAGGGACAAATTTCGTGACAATGTATTTGCGGCAATAACTCAATTGGTAGAGCGCAACCCCTCCAAGGTTGAAGTTGCGAGTTCGAGTCTCGTTTGCCGCTCAAATAATTGTCGCTGTTATAGCTCAGCTGGTAGAGCGCATCCTTGGTAAGGATGAGGTCCCGAGTTCAAATCTCGGTAACAGCTCGAATTAAATGTTAAAAGAGGATAGGAGGAGACCGCCCATACGGTAGCCTTTTTGCAGTTGACATCAAGTTCAATCAATAAATAGCTTTAATTATGGCAAAAGAGACATTTGTGCGCACAAAACCGCACGTAAACATTGGTACAATCGGTCACGTTGACCACGGTAAGACAACCCTGACAGCAGCCATCACCAAGGTGCTTGCTGAAAAGATTGAAGGTAACACAGACAAGGTCAAGTCATTCGACCAGATCGATAACGCTCCTGAAGAAAAGGAACGTGGTATTACCATCAACACTGCTCACGTTGAGTACGAGACAACAAACCGTCACTACGCTCACGTTGACTGCCCGGGTCACGCCGACTATGTAAAGAACATGGTTACCGGTGCTGCTCAGATGGACGGTGCTATCGTTGTAGTTGCCGCTACTGACGGTCCTATGCCTCAGACCCGTGAGCACATCCTGCTCGCCCGTCAGGTAAACGTTCCTCGTCTGGTTATCTTCCTGAACAAGTGCGATTCTCCAGATGTTGACGCTGAAATGATTGACCTCGTCGAAATGGAAATGCGTGAGCTTCTTGACTCATACGAATTCGACGGTGACAATACTCCTATCATCCGCGGTTCTGCCCTCGGTGCTCTGAACGGTGTTCCTGAATGGGAAGACAAGGTTATGGAGCTGATGGCTGCCGTTGACGAATGGGTTCCACTGCCTCCGCGTGCAGTTGACCAGCCTTTCCTGATGCCTGTTGAAGACGTCTTCTCAATTACCGGTCGTGGTACTGTTGCTACTGGCCGTATCGAGACTGGTGTTGTAAAGGTAGGTGATAAGGTTGAAATCCTTGGTCTTGGTGAAGAGAAGGAAACCACAGTTACCGGCGTTGAAATGTTCCGCAAGCTCCTTGAGCAGGGTGAAGCTGGTGATAACGTAGGTCTGCTGCTCCGTGGTATTGAAAAGTCTGAAATCAAGCGCGGTATGGTTCTTTGCCATCCGGGTCAGATCAAGCCTCACACCACATTCAAGGCTTCTATCTACGTACTGACACAGAAGGAAGGTGGTCGTCACACTTCATTCCGTAACAAGTATCGTCCTCAGTTCTACATCCGTACAATGGACTGCACCGGTGAAATCACTCTGCCGGAAGGAACTGAAATGGTAATGCCTGGTGATAACGTTGAAATTACCGTTACTCTGATTTACCCTGTTGCTATCAACGTAGGTCTGCGTTTCGCTATCCGTGAAGGTGGCCGTACAGTTGGTTCAGGTCAGATAACTGCAATCCTCGACTAATACAGCAATTGAACCTGTCCTGATTTGGGACAGGTTCCTTTAGGGGTGTAGTTCAATGGCAGAACAGCGGTCTCCAAAACCGTCAATGTGGGTTCGATTCCTGCCACCCCTGCCAAGATAATAACAATTATGTTCAAGAATTTCATTTCCAACTGTAAGGAATCTTACAATGAGCTTGTCCATAAGACAACATGGCCCACTGGCAAAGAACTGGCCGGCAGCGCAGTCACCGTATTAGTAGCTTCCCTGATGATTGCTGTTGTAGTCTTCCTCATGGATAAGTGCTTCCAGGAGATAATGCAATTTATCTATCCTAATTGATTCGAGAAATGGCTGAGTTAGTGAAAAAATGGTATGTTCTCAAGGCCATCAGCGGCAAAGAACTCAAGGTAAAGGAATATCTTGAAGCCGATGCCCGTAACAATGGCATAGAAGAACTCATTTCACAGGTGCTGATTCCAACTGAAAAGGTTGTCTCCGTCAAAAACGGCAAACGTGTCGTAAAGGAGCGCAGTTATCTTCCGGGCTATGTCCTGGTTGAGGCTGTCCTTGATGGTGAAATCAAGCAGAGACTTAGAAATTGCCCGAACGTTTTGGGTTTTCTTGGTGGCATGGACAATCCGACGCCTCTGCGTCCTGCCGAAGTAAGCAGGATTCTGGGTTCAGCGACTGAACTTGAAGAGACGCAGGAAGAGGTTCTCGTACCATTTACCGTAGGCGAAACGGTAAAGGTAACCTTCGGACCGTTTTCAGGCTTCAATGGTGTCATTGAAGAGGTTGATGACGATAAGAAGAAGCTTAAGGTCATGGTCAAGATCTTTGGTCGTAGAACACCTATAGATCTTGGTTTTATGCAGGTGGAGAAAATGTAGGCCGTTTGTTACAGGCTCTATGTTCTCCGTATAGTGTTTACATATAATTTTTTGGTAAAATGGCTAAAGAAGTTGCTGGAATAATCAAATTACAGATTAAAGGAGGCGCTGCAAATCCATCACCTCCCGTTGGTCCCGCTCTCGGTTCCAAGGGTTTGAACATAATGGACTTTTGCAAACAGTTCAACGCCAGAACCCAGGACAAATCAGGTAAGACCCTGCCTGTGATTATCACTTATTATAGTGACAAATCATTTGACTTCGTCATCAAGACTCCTCCTGTAGCTATCCAGTTGCTTGAAGCTACCAAGCAGAAGTCAGGTTCAGCAGAACCTAACCGCAAGAAGGTTGCTTCAGTTACAAAGGAACAGGTTACAGCTATTGCCCAGGACAAGATGCCGGACCTTAACTGCTTTACACTGGAATCAGCTATCTCTATGGTAGCAGGTACAGCCCGCAGCATGGGTATCACAGTAAAGGATTAAGACCAGGCATTAACTGATTAAAGATTTAAGAAATGGGTAAACTGACAAAAAACCAAAAGGCTGTCGCTTCAAAGATTGAAGCCGGCAGGGCATATACCCTCAAGGAAGCAGCTGAGCTGGTCAAGGAAATCACCACCACCAAGTTCGACGCATCTGTTGATATTGACGTTCGTCTTGGCGTTGATCCCCGTAAGGCCAATCAGATGGTTCGCGGTGTCGTATCACTTCCTAACGGAACCGGTAAGGTTACAAGAGTTCTTGCTCTCTGCACACCTGATCAGGAAGCCGCTGCTAAGGAAGCTGGTGCTGACTACGTAGGTTTTGAAGAATACATTGAGAAGATCAAGGGTGGTTGGACTGACATTGATGTCATCATCACCATGCCTGCTCTGATGGGCAAGCTCGGTCCTCTTGGCCGTGTTCTCGGTCCTCGCGGACTTATGCCTAACCCGAAGAGCGGTACAGTAACAATGGACGTTGCCAAGGCTGTCAAGGAAGTCAAGCAAGGTAAGATTGACTTCAAGGTTGACAAGGCCGGTATTGTCCACACTTCTATCGGCAAGGTCTCTTTCTCAGCCGATGCAATCAGAGAGAACGCTAAGGAATTCATTGATACCATCATCAAACTGAAACCTTCAGCAGCTAAGGGTACATACATCAAGAGTCTTTATCTTTCAAGCACAATGAGCCGTGGTATCAAGATTGACACCAAGGCATTGGAAGAATAATTTTCTGAAATCAAGCAATTATGAAGAAAGAAGATAAAGCACTCGTAATCGAGTCCCTGAAGCAGACAATTCAGAGCTATGCAGCATTCTACCTGGTAGATGTTACCGGTTTGAATTCAGTCGCTACTAGCGAACTTCGCCGCAAATGCTTCAAGAATGAAATCAAGATGGTTCTTGTAAAGAACACTCTTCTTGAGAAGGCATTGGATCAGCTCGAGGCTGACTATTCACCTCTGTATGATACTCTCAAGGGCACTACAGCACTGTTGCTTGCCAACGTTGCAAATGCTCCTGCCAAACTCCTGAAGGATGTTACAGACAAGAAGACCGGTATCCCAGGCCTTAAGGCAGCATATGCCGAGGAAAGCTTCTATATTGGAGCAAACCAGCTCGAGGCTTTGGTCAATATCAAGAGCAAAAAGGAACTTATTGCCGACGTCATCGCACTCCTGCAGTCACCGGCCAAGAACGTCATTTCTGCTCTGTCATCTGGTGCAAACACCATCCACGGAGTTCTCAAGACTCTTGGAGAAAGAGAGAATTAATTTTTCAACAAAAAGTAACAAACCAATTAAATTTATACAACAATGGCTGATTTGAAAGCACTTGCAGAAGAACTGGTTAACCTTACCGTTAAGGAGGTCAACGAACTCGCAAACATCCTGAAGGATGAATATGGAATTGAACCCGCTGCCGCTGCTGTTGCAGTTGCTGCTGCTGGTCCTGCTGCCGCTGCTGAAGCTGCAGAAGAAAAGTCTTCATTTGACGTAGTCCTGAAGGGCTTCGGCGCTAACAAGCTTGCTGTCGTTAAGGCAGTTAAGGAAGCTTGCGGCCTTGGCTTGAAGGAAGCTAAGGATGCAGTTGATGCATGCCCGAGCGTTATCAAGGAAGGTGTTGCCAAGGCTGATGCAGAGTCACTGAAGAAGGCTCTGGAAGAAGCTGGCGCTGAAGTTGAACTTAAGTAATTTCACAGGCCTGCCCTGCAGGTTAAACGGTTAAGCAATCCCGACGACAGCCCGTCCAGGGCTGTCGAGGGTGCTTAGCCTTTTTGTGCGTATAAGAATAAAGTTCCCCAATTATCCTTCCATATATGTCTTCAAATACTGATAATCAGAGAATTAATTTCGCTTCTGTCAGGAACCCGATGCCGTGTCCTGACTTTCTGGAGATACAGCTCAAGTCCTTCAAGGACTTTCTGCAGCTGGACACTCCACCGGAGAAACGCAAAAAGGAAGGCCTCTACAAGGTCTTCTCAGAGAATTTTCCAATAGCCGACACCCGTAACAACTTTGTCCTGGAATTCCTGGACTATTATATCGACCCGCCACGCTACTCAATTGAGGAGTGCCTGGAACTTGGTCAGACCTATAGCGTACCTTTGAAGGCAAAACTGAAGCTTTACTGCACCGATCCTGATCATGAGGATTTCGATACAGTAATTCAGGATGTCTATCTGGGCCCCATCCCTTACATGACGGAGCAGGGTACTTTTGTAATCAACGGTGCCGAGCGAGTTGTAGTATCACAGCTTCACCGTTCACCCGGCGTATTCTTCGGACAGAGCATCCACTCTAACGGAACACCGCTTTATTCGGCACGTATCATCCCGTTCAAGGGATCATGGATTGAATTTGCCACTGACATCAACAATGTCATGTATGCATATATCGACCGTAAGAAGAAACTTCCGGTTACAACCCTTTTGCGTGCCATCGGTTTCGAAACCGATAAGGACATTGTGGACATATTCGGACTTGCAGAAGAAATTGAGGTCAATGAGGCTAACCTTAAGAAGTGCATAGGCCGCAAGCTTGCAGCACGCGTTCTTAGAACAAGAATTGAAGACTTCGTTGATTCCGATACCGGTGAAGTCGTTTCAATTGAACGCCACGAGGTAGTAGTTGACCGTGAGGCCGAACTTACAGAAGACAATATTTCAGATATTCTTGAATCAGGTCTGCAGAAGATTCTTCTCCATAAGGAAGTAGAGGGACAGTCAGACTATTCAATTATCTTCAACACTCTCCAGAAGGACCCGTGCAACTCGGAAAAGGAAGCTGTGCTGTACATTTACCGTCAGCTGCGTAATGCCGATCCTGCTGATGATTCAAGCGCACGCGAGGTCATCAACAATCTGTTCTTCAGCGAGAAGCGTTATGATCTTGGTGAGGTTGGACGTTATCGTCTGAACCGCAAGCTCGGTCTTACCACCGATATGAGCATTGGCGTGCTTACCAAGGAGGATATCATTGAGATTATCAAGTACCTTATAGAACTGGTCAACTCACATGCTGTGGTCGATGATATTGACCATCTGTCAAACCGCCGCGTACGCACCGTAGGCGAACAGTTGTCAAACCAGTTTGCAATTGGTCTGGCCCGTATGGCACGCACCATCCGCGAGCGCATGAACGTTCGTGACAACGAGGTGTTCACACCTACAGACCTTATCAATGCAAAGACTGTCAGTGCTGTCATCAATTCGTTCTTCGGAACCAATGCACTGTCACAGTTCATGGACCAGACCAATCCTCTGGCCGAAATCACACACAAGCGCCGTATGAGTGCCCTCGGCCCTGGCGGTCTGTCACGCGATCGTGCCGGATTCGAGGTTCGAGACGTTCACTACACACATTACGGCCGTCTGTGTCCTATTGAAACTCCTGAAGGACCTAACATCGGTCTTATTTCGTCACTCTGTCTGTATGCCAAGATAAATGACCTTGGTTTCATTGAGACTCCTTATAGAAAGGTGGCAGACAGTCACGTTGACCTTGACAACAGTCATGTGGTATACCTGACTGCCGAAGAGGAAGAGAACAAGGTGATAGGACAGGGTAACGCTCCATATGACGAGAACGGAAAGTTCATACGCACACGTGTCAAGTCACGTCGTGACGCTGATTTCCCAGTCGTAGCTCCTGAGGAGGTTGAACTTATGGACGTATCGCCACAGCAGATTGCTTCAATTGCTGCCGCACTGATTCCTTTCCTTGAGCACGATGATGCCAACCGCGCTCTGATGGGATCGAACATGATGCGTCAGGCTGTTCCTTTGATGCGTACCGAAGCTCCTATTGTAGGTACAGGTATCGAGAAGCAGCTGGCTGAAGATTCACGCACCCAGATTACCGCCGAAGGTGACGGTGAGGTGACATACGTTGATGCTGCTGTCATCCGTATCAAATATGACCGTACGGAAGATGAGGAATTTGTAAGCTTCGAGCCTGCTGAAAAGGAATACAAGCTGCCAAAGTTCCGTCGTACCAACCAGAACATGACAGTTGACCTTCGCCCTATCTGCGAGAAGGGTCAGCGTGTCAAGGCCGGCGATATTCTTACTGAAGGCTATTCGACCCAGAACGGCGAACTTGCACTCGGAAAGAACCTGCTTGTCGCATACATGCCTTGGAAGGGTTACAACTATGAGGATGCCATTGTTCTGAACGAGCGCGTAGTTCGTGAGGATATTCTCACATCAGTCCACGTTGAAGAGTTCGCTCTTGAAGTGCGTGAGACCAAGCGCGGTATGGAGGAACTGACAAACGATATTCCGAATGTCAGCGAAGACGCTACAAAGGATCTGGACGAGAACGGTATCGTACGCATCGGCGCATATATCCAGCCGGGTGACATACTGATCGGTAAGATCACTCCTAAGGGTGAAAGCGATCCTTCACCTGAAGAGAAGCTGCTGCGTGCCATATTCGGTGACAAGGCCGGCGATGTAAAGGATGCTTCACTCAAGGCTTCACCTTCACTGAAGGGTGTTGTCATTGACAAGAAGCTGTTCTCACGTGCCATAAAGACCCGTTCTTCAAAGATGGCTGACAAGGCAAGACTGCCTTTGATTGATGCTGAATTTGAAGATAAGGTGGCTCAGCTGAAGGGCGTTCTTGTAAAGAAACTCATGACTCTGACTGAGAAGAAGACTTCACAGGGTGTGTTTGACCTGTTCGGCAGTGAAGTGATTGCCAAGGGACAGCGTTTCACAAAGGCTCTGCTTGAGCAGATTGATTATTCGTCAATCCAGTCTGATTCATGGACAAATGATGACCGTATCAACGGCATGATTTCAAAACTGATTGTGAACTTCATACGCAAGTACAAGGAGTATGACGCCGAAAACAAGCGTAAGAAGTATGCTATTACAATAGGTGATGAACTGCCGAACGGCATTATCCAGATGGCCAAGGTTTACGTTGCAAAGAAGCGTAAGATCGGTGTCGGTGACAAGATGGCCGGACGTCATGGTAACAAGGGTATCGTTTCACGCGTTGTAAAGCAGGAAGATATGCCGTTCCTGGCAGATGGTACTCCGGTTGATATAGTTCTGAACCCGCTGGGTGTGCCTTCACGTATGAACATCGGTCAGATATTCGAAACCGTTCTCGGACATGCCGGTCGTGAACTTGGTGTCAAGTTCGCCACTCCTATCTTTGACGGTGCCACTATGGATAATCTGTCAGAATGGACTGCCAAGGCAGGTCTGCCACAGTTCGGTAAGACACAGCTTTATGATGGCGGTACAGGTGAACCGTTTGACCAGTGCGCTACAGTCGGTGTGACCTACATGCTGAAGTTGGGCCACATGGTTGAAGACAAGATGCATGCCCGTTCAATAGGACCGTACTCTCTCATCACCCAGCAGCCGCTTGGCGGTAAGGCCCAGTTCGGTGGCCAGCGTTTCGGTGAAATGGAAGTCTGGGCTATTGAGGCATTCGGTGCTTCACATGTTCTGCAGGAAATCCTGACTATAAAGAGTGATGATGTTACAGGCCGTTCAAAGGCTTATGAGGCTATTGTAAAAGGTGATCCGATGCCAACACCTGGCATCCCCGAATCGCTCAACGTGCTGTTGCACGAACTGCGCGGTCTGGGCTTGAGTATCAATCTTGAATAATAACCGTAAAATACATTAAGCTATGCCGTTCAAAAAAGATACAAAAATAAAGACCAATTTCTCGAAGATCACCATCAGTCTGGCTTCGCCTGAAGAGATTCTGACGAATTCAAACGGTGAGGTTCTGAAACCCGAGACAATCAACTACCGTACCTACAAGCCCGAACGTGACGGCTTGTTCTGCGAACGCATTTTCGGTCCTGTCAAGGATTACGAGTGCCATTGCGGAAAGTACAAGAGAATCCGCTATAAAGGCATTGTCTGCGAGCGTTGCGGTGTTGAGGTTACTGAAAAGAAGGTACGTCGTGAGCGTATGGGCCATATTCAGCTTGTGGTTCCGGTTGCTCACATCTGGTACTTCCGCTCACTGCCAAACAAGATAGGTTATCTGCTGGGTATTCCTACCAAGCAGCTTGACTCTATAATCTATTACGAGCGTTACATTGTCATCAATCCTGGTGTATGGGCTTCTGAGAGCACTCTGGGAAGCAACAAGATGGATCTTCTTTCAGAAGAGGAATATCTTGAAATCCTGGACAAGCTGCCTAAGGAGAACCAGATGCTTGATGACAACGATCCCGACAAGTTCGTTGCGAAGATGGGTGCCGAGGCCATTTATGATCTGCTCTGCGGTCTTGACCTTGACAAGCTGTCATACGAGCTGCGCGCCCGTGCAAGCCAGGAGAATCCTTCAGTCCAGCGTAAGACCGAGGCTCTGAAGCGTCTGCAGGTTGTGGAATCTTTCCGCGCCTCACGTGAACTGAACCGTCCGGAATGGATGATAATGAAGGTTATTCCTGTGACTCCTCCGGAACTGCGTCCGCTTGTTCCGCTGGATGGCGGCCGTTTCGCAACATCAGATCTCAATGATTTGTACCGTCGCGTAATCATACGTAACAACCGTCTGAAGAGACTTATTGAAATCAAGGCACCTGAGGTTATTCTGCGTAATGAAAAGCGTATGCTTCAGGAGGCTGTCGATTCTCTGTTCGACAACAGCCGTAAGGCAAGCGCCGTCAAGAGTGAGGCCAACCGTCCGCTCAAGTCACTGTCTGACTCTCTCAAGGGTAAGCAGGGACGCTTCCGTCAGAACCTTCTGGGTAAGCGTGTTGACTACTCAGCACGTTCGGTTATCGTTGTAGGTCCTGAACTGAAGATGGGTGAGTGCGGTATTCCTAAGCTCATGGCTGCCGAACTGTACAAGCCGTTCATCATCCGCAAGCTCATTGAGCGCGGTATCGTAAAGACAGTCAAGTCAGCAAAGAAGATAGTTGACCGCAAGGATCCTATTGTATGGGATATTCTGGAATATGTGATGAAGGGACATCCTGTTCTGCTGAACCGTGCTCCTACACTGCACCGTCTGGGTATCCAGGCATTCCAGCCCAAGATGATTGAGGGTAAGGCAATCCAGCTGCACCCGCTGGCATGTACCGCTTTCAACGCCGACTTTGACGGTGACCAGATGGCTGTGCACTTGCCTCTGAGCAATGAGGCCGTTCTTGAGGCCCAGATGCTTATGCTGCAGTCACACAACATTCTGAATCCGGCTAACGGTGCACCTATCACAGTGCCTGCACAGGATATGGTTCTTGGTCTGTACTACATTACCAAGCTGCGCCGTTCGGTAAAGGATAAGGACGGCAACTTCATTGAAAAGGTGAAGGGCGAGGGTCTGACATTCTACGGACCGGAAGAGGCCATGATTGCCTACAACGAGGGTAAGGTTGACATCCATGCTGTCGTAAACGTTCTGGTCAAGGACGTTGACGAGAACGGCAACTACATCAACCACATTGTTGAGACTTCGGTGGGCCGTATCATTGTGAACGAAATTGTTCCTGATGAGGTCGGTTACATCAACTACATCATATCAAAGAAGACTCTTAGAGACCTGATATCGGACGTTATCAAGAAGGTGGGTGTTGCACGCGCCTGCGAATTCCTGGACGGTATCAAGAACCTGGGTTACAAGATGGCCTTCAAGGGCGGTCTGTCATTCAACCTGAATGATATCATCATCCCGAAGGAGAAGGAGGAACTTGTACGCAAGGGTAATGAAGAGGTCGAGGGTATTCTGGCTGAGTATAATATGGGTCTTATTACCGATAACGAACGTTACAACAAGGTTATCGATGTATGGACTCATGTCAACGAAGACCTTTCAAAGGTTCTGATGAAGACCATTTCTTCCGATGACCAGGGCTTCAACTCGGTTTACATGATGCTTGATTCAGGTGCCCGTGGTAGTAAGGAACAGATTCGTCAGCTGTCCGGTATGCGTGGTCTGATGGCCAAACCGCAGAAGGCAGGTGCCGAGGGCGCTCAGATTATTGAGAATCCTATTCTTTCGAACTTCAAGGAGGGTCTGTCAGTGCTTGAGTACTTCATTTCAACTCACGGTGCCCGTAAGGGTCTGGCCGATACCGCTCTGAAGACTGCCGATGCCGGTTATCTGACACGTCGTCTGGTTGACGTATCACACGATGTGATCATTACCGAAGAGGACTGCGGTACTCTGCGCGGTCTGGTATGCACGGCTCTGAAGGAGAACGAAGAGGTTGTCGCTTCACTGTATGAACGTATTCTGGGCCGTGTATCGGTTCACGATGTGATTCATCCTACCACAGGCGAACTGCTGGTTGCCGACGGTGAAATGATTACCGAAGAGATAGCAAAGAAGATTGACGAGTCACCTATTGAAAGCGTTGAGATACGTTCAGTGCTGACTTGCGAAAGCAAGCATGGCGTATGCGCCAAGTGCTACGGCCGCAACCTGGCTACAAGCCGTCTGGTTGAGAAGGGCGAGGCAGTCGGTGTCATTGCAGCACAGTCAATCGGTGAGCCTGGTACCCAGCTGACACTGCGTACATTCCACGCCGGTGGTACCGCATCGAATATTGCAGCCAACTCACGTCTGACAGCCAAGTATGACTGCCGCGTTGAATTTGAGGAACTGCGTACTGTCGATGCTGTCAAGGCTGACGGAACAAAGGTTCAGGTTGTTGTAGGTCGTCTGGGTGAAGCCAAGTTCATTGATGAGAACACCGGCATTGCTCTTTCTAACCACAACCTGCCATACGGCTCGAATCTGTATATAAAGAACGGTGATGTTGTCAAGAAGGGTGACCTGATTGCTGACTGGGATCCGTTCAACGCTCTGATCATTACCGAAGTTGCAGGTAAGGTCCGTCTTACTGACGTTGTCCTGAATGTGACTTACAAGGTTGAATCCGATGAGTCAACCGGTCTTGAGGAGATTATCATTACTGAAACCAAGGATAGAACCAAAATTCCAAGTGCCGACATCATTGGCGCAAATGGCGAGGTTCTGCGTTCATACAACCTGCCTGTAGGCGGTCACGTTGTCATCAAGGACGGTCAGGAACTGGCTGCCGGTGACATTCTGGTCAAGATTCCGCGTGTTCAGGGTAAGGCTGGTGATATTACCGGTGGTCTGCCTCGTGTCACTGAGCTGTTCGAGGCCCGTAACCCGTCGAACCCGGCAGTGGTTGCAGAAATTGACGGTACTGTCCACATGGGCAAGATCAAGCGTGGTAACCGTGAAATCTCGGTTGTTTCACGTACCGATGACGAGCGCAAGTA
Organism: Bacteroidaceae bacterium; assembly: GCA_024398755.1. Taxonomy (GTDB): domain Bacteria; phylum Bacteroidota; class Bacteroidia; order Bacteroidales; family Bacteroidaceae; genus Colenecus. The sequence continues at coordinate 52,801 of JAKSIQ010000002.1, forward strand.
TCTGGTTGCTCTGTCAAAGCAGATTCTGGTTCAGGAAGGTGACTTTGTACGTGCCGGTACTCCTCTGTCAGACGGTGCTATCACTCCTACTGACATTCTGAACATCAAGGGCCCGACAGCCGTTCAGGAATACATTGTCAATGAGGTTCAGGACGTTTACCGTCTGCAGGGTGTGAAGATTAACGACAAGCACTTTGAGATTATTGTCCGTCAGATGATGCGTAAGGTTGAAATTGACGAACCGGGCGATACCCGTTTCCTGGCACAGCAGATTGTTGACAAGCTGGAATTCATGGAGGAGAACGACCGTATCTGGGGTAAGTTCGTGGTTACCGATCCGGGTGACAGCGAAAACCTGAGCGCCGGTCAGATGGTTACCGCACGCAAGCTCCGTGACGAGAACTCACAGCTCAAGCGCAAGGACCTGAAGCTTGTACAGGCCACAGAGGCCCGTCCTGCTACATCAACTCAGATTCTGCAGGGTATTACTCGTGCCGCTCTGGCTACCCAGAGTTTCATGTCGGCTGCATCATTCCAGGAAACCACCAAGGTTCTGAACGAGGCTGCCATCAACGGAAAGAGCGATTATCTGCTCGGTATGAAGGAGAACGTAATCTGCGGTCACCTGATTCCGGCCGGTACCGGTCTGCGCGAATTCGAGAAACTTGTGGTCTATGAAAAGGAAGACTATGAACGTCTTCAGGCCAGCCGCATGGCAGGTATGCCTGTCATTGAGGACAAGGAGTGAAATTGATTAGACTTGATAATAGAGAAGGGGTGTCGGTATAAACCGGCGCCCCTTCCCATTTATTGGGAGTCTGACAATCAGATGGACGGCAGCGAGTTGCCGAGAATATGCCGGTACAGATCAAGGGCGAAGACGTCTGTCATTCCCGATATGTAGTCCAGTACAGCCATAACCCGGACGTACGGCGATGGATCTGAGATCTCGTACTGGCTTGAAACCCGGCTCATGAGAAGTTTGGAGTATTCCTTCTCGGGGTGAAGCACGGCATCAACGTTGAGATCGAGCAGGGTGCTGATGATACGGAAACCGGCCAGTTCCACATCGTTCACATATTTGGAGTGATAGATTCTCTGTACTGACATTGAGTACAGCTCATGGTAGGCGTTGCTGAGCGGTTCGCTGATGTGATCAATAAGGCCGCCCTGGAATGTTCCCTGCATTATGTCCTTTTCTGCGTCAATGAATGCGCATGTGCATTCGTCTATCAGACGTCCTATGACTTTGGAACGCAGGTATGCAATCTGTTCGTTGGCATCGTTCACCTCAAGGAAGATGGTTTCGGCACGGGCTTTGCCTTCATCGGTCAGGAATTCCATGAGGAAATGCTTGGTTTCCTGTGTGGAGAGAAGTTTCAGCTTGTGGGCGTCTTCCATGTCCATGATCAGGTAGCAGATGTCATCGGCTGCTTCGACAAGGTATACCAGAGGGTGGCGTGAGTAACGTAGAGGCTGTCCCGGAGCATTGAGGCGTATCATGCCAAGTTCATCGGCCACGGTCTGGAAGGCCATGGCATCGGACTCGAAGAAACCGAATTTGTGATGGCCTTCGGCGTAGATTGATGAATACGGGTATTTGGCTACTGTAGCCAGAGTGGAGTAGGTCATGGCAAAACCTCCGTCACGGCGGCCTTTGAACTTGTGGGTCAGAAGGCGGAACGCATTGGCATTGCCTTCAAAGTTGATGACGTCGGTCCACCATGCAGGATTTTCTTTGAGAAGGTCCTTGACGTATTGTCCCTTGCCTTCGGTGAAGAAGGCCGATATGGCTTTTTCGCCGGAATGGCCGAATGGCGGATTGCCCATGTCATGAGCAAGGCATGCGGCCGATACTATGTTGCCTATCTCACTCAGAAGAGTGTCTTTGAGTTCCGGGTGTATGTTTGAAAGGTGGCGGGCAACGTTGTTTCCGAGTGAACGCCCCACGCAGGCGACTTCAAGACTGTGTGTCAGACGGTTGTGCACGAAAATGCTTCCAGGAAGAGGAAATACCTGGGTTTTGTTCTGCAGACGTCTGAAGGGTGCCGAAAATATAAGACGGTCATAGTCACGAAGAAATACCGAGCGGTCATCGTGACTGGTGTAAAACGGCCCTTCCATGCCGAATCTTTTACCTGACAGTAGTTTTTCCCATTCCATAGCTTGTCTGGCTTTTCTTAATGAACCCAAAAGTAGCCATTTTTTCCATTTTTCTTGCTATTTTCGCGCATAACAAAATATGATAACAGTATGAAAATTGAAATAATAAACAGGTCGCATCACGATTTGCCGGCCTATGAGACTGCACAGTCGGCAGGTATGGATCTCAGGGCAAATATTGACAGCCCTGTCGTTATCGGACCGCTGCAGCGTGCATTGATTCCCACCGGTCTGAGCATAGCTCTTCCGGCTGGCTATGAGGCTCAGGTCAGACCACGCAGCGGACTGGCTCTGAAGAAGGGGATTACGGTGCTCAATTCGCCGGGTACGATTGACGCGGACTATCGTGGTGATATTGGCGTGATTCTTGTGAACCTGTCAGACCAGGATTTCCAGGTGAATGACGGTGACCGTATTGCCCAACTGGTGATTGCCAGATATGAGCAGGCTGAATGGGTGCCGGCAAAAGAACTTTCGGCTACGGAACGGGGCGAGGGCGGCTTCGGCCATAGTGGTATCTGATGTGCCTGCATAACGGTTTTCCAAAGATGCGCAGATTCTGCATAATCCTGTTCCTGATGCCGGTGTTGGTGTCCTGTTCCAGTCTGTCTTCATCAAGGCGGACAGAGGGTGATGCAGCACTTGGGGCGTCGTCCGTGGCTGCGCAGGATTATATCTTCACAAAGGCTGTTCAGAATATTGCGGAAGACCGTTACGATTCGGCTTTGGATTTGCTTCAGTATGGTCTTGCAGCCGATACTTCAAATGCGGCTGGATGTTATTATCTGGCGCAACTTTATATGTCGTTCCGCGAAAGGAGCGTTGTCAGGCAGTATATGCCGGTGTGCGACAGTCTGCTGACAAAGGCTGTCAGACTGGCTCCGGACAATTTCTGGTACAGGCGTCTGTTGGCAATCAATATGTTGAGAATGGGGCGCAGAGAGGAGGCCGTTGTACAATATGAGGAACTGGCGCGCCGTTTTCCCGGCAACAGTGATATTCTGCTGAATCTGGCCGGTCTGTATGATGAGCTGGGCCAATATGACAAGGAACTGCGTGTACTTACCAGATATGGGCAGATTGAGGATGTGGCCGACGAACTCCGCATGCAGAGAGTGGCCTGCTATATTGAAATGAATGAGCTTGATTCGGCATATCTGGAAACTGATGAGCCGGATCGCATTCTGGAGATTCTGACCGACGGGGTCTCAAGAATGCTTGATATGATTGAAACGGAAATGGACCGCATTAACTGCCGTTCCATGGTTGACATGGTTTCACGTTTTGCTGATGTGGCACTGAAATATGACAGTAGCCTGTATCAGGCATGGAAGAGCAAGGCTATAACGCAATTGTGGACAGACAAACCGGATATGGCTGTGAATACCATAAAATCGGGCATAATGATGGTTACAGATTCGTTGTCAAAGTCGAAGCTGTACAGTATGAGCGCTGATTTGTGCTACTCGATGAACAGAGACAGGGAAATGATATATGCCGATTATGATTCGGCTCTGGTGTTCAATCCGGCCGATGATATGGTGATGAACAATTATGCTTATTTCCTGAGTCTTGACGGCAGGGATCTGCAACGGGCTTTGGATATGAGTGCCAGGTCAATTGCAAAGGAGCCGTTCAATGCGACGTATCTTGATACTTACGCATGGATTCTTTTCCGTATGGAGCTGTATGAAGATGCGCGGGATTATCTGGAAAAGGCTTTGCAGTATATGGAAGAACCGGCTGCCGACCTGTATGAACATATGGGCGATGTCCAATATATGTGCGGTGATTCTGATGCCGCTCTGGAGTATTGGCACAGGGCAGTTCAGCTGAATTCCGATTCGAAACTGCTGGACAGAAAGATTAGGGAGAAGAAATATCTTGAGGAATGAGAAGGATAACAGCATTCTGTGCCGTATTGTTGGCCGCTTTCGTGCTGGCGGGGTGTTCCACAATGAAAAAGAGCATGCAACCTGCTGTTGCAGATTCCGGCGCGCAGCTTGTAAAACGTCTGTCTGGTGAGCCGCCTGTAAGTGAACTTACGGCCAGTGTAAGGTATGAGCTGTCGGGCCATTCGTTAAGCGGCCAGCTGCGTATGCGCCGCGGCCGGTGCATCCAGCTGTCGGCAGGACTGCTGGGGATTGAAGCGTTCAGGGTTGAACTGTTCCCTGATCATGTGATGATTATGGACAGGACCGGCAGCCGCTATGTGGAGTGCCATTATGCCGATCTCCCGTTGCGCAACAGCATTGGCTTTGATTATAACATGCTGGAGGCGGTATTCTGGAACAGACTGTTTTCTCCGGAGTGTCAGACTGAAGATGATATCCTGTCAGCAATGAAAGTCGGGAAACGCATGGCTGACGGCTCGTTGGAAATTAGAGATGCAGAATGTGACAACGTGTTCCGTACCGATGCCGGCGGCCATCTGGTGGAATTCCGCAAATCGGGACCAGGATGGAATTTCAGTGTGGACTACAGCGGTTTTTCAGAGGTGGACGGCGGTTATGAATTTCCTGCTATGATTGGAATAAGCCTGAGTATGCCTGGAATGTCAGAACTGACGGCGGGTATGAAGCTGTCAGGCCTGTCAGTGCAGCCGGGCACATGGAAGGATGAGACAAGACCGACGCGCAGAATGAAGCCTGTCAGTATGGACGATATTCTGGAACTGCTTGAATTGATAGGGCTATGAGAAGGACTGTTATTGTACTGTTGGCACTTGTTTTCTGCATTTCAGCTGCGGGTCAGTCAAACATTGACCGCATGCGTAGCGAGAGGCAGGAACTGGAGAAACAGATAGCGAATCAGGAGAAAATTCTGACCAGTACTGAGAAGAGTATAAGCAGTCAGGTTTCCAATTTGAATATCATCAATGCCAGACTTGAGGAAAGAACACGTCTGCTGGAGAATACCAGGGCGCAGATCAGAGAACTGGCTGCACAGGAAATGGCTTTGAACAGACAGATAAAGCAGTTGGAGAAGGAATACAAGTCATGCTGTGACAACTATGAGAAGGCTTGTGCCTTTTTCCAAAGACAGAACAGGGAAATGAATGCCTTGACTTTTGTGCTTGAATCGGAGTCTTTCAGACAGGCGACTCGTAGAATCCGCTATCTGAATGAGTATTCCGGCTCGCTTGAACGTCTTGGTAACCAATTGGTGGAGCGTAAGGATACCCTTGAAAGCAAGCGTCGCGAAATTTCCGCATTGAGGCTTGAAAAGGAAAGTGTGGAAGACGAGGAGAAGAAACAGCTTGACAATGTTGAAAAAGAGCAGAAACAGCAACAGCAGGTGGTCAGCAGTCTGAAGAATAAACGTACACAGCTGAAGAAGGAAATATCGGCCCAGCAGAAGAAAATGGATCAGCTGTCAAAGGAGATTGACAGGCAGATACAGCTGGCCTTGAAGGAGAGCAGTTCGACCAGGTCCCAGGGTAAGATGAGTCCCGAGGATTTCGCATTGACGGGAAGCTTTGAGAGCAACAAGGGGAAATTGCCGGTTCCAATTGACGGCGCGTTCCTGATAGTGGGCAAATACGGTATCAGTCAGGTGGCTGGCCAGAAGGATGTGAAACAGAACAATCTTGGAATTGACATTCAGGGCGAAAAGGGTTCGCATGCTCTGTGTATTTTTGAAGGACAGGTGTCAAGCGTGTTCCAGCATGGAAAAGGGCAGATAGGTGTTCTTGTAAGACATGGAAGCTACATCTCGGTTTACTGCAATCTGCATGATACGAACCTTAAAAAAGGAGACAACGTGAAAGCCGGAAGCGTTATAGGCACTATCCAGACATCCGATAACGGCAGCCCGGTTCTGCATTTCCAGTTGCACAAGGAGAGTACGAGGCTCAATCCGGAATTGTGGATCAAGCACTGATGTACTGGCAATTGCAAAAAAAATGCTACCTTTGCACCACTTTTTGAAACTAAGAAGACATAATGATAACTGCCGAACAACTGAAAGATGTGCTTGACCGCACAGAAGCCTTGAAAAGGTATCTGAATATTGATTCAAAACTGATTCAGGTTGAAGAGGAACAGCTTAGGACTCAGGCTCCCGGTTTTTGGGACGATCCGAAGAAGGCTGAGGTCCAGATGAAGAAAGTCAAGGATCTTCAGGCGTGGATTGACGGTTTCAAACAGGTGAAAGGCTTTGCTGACGAACTGCAGCTGGCTATGGATTTCTTCAAGGAGGAACTGGTGACCGAGCAGGAGATCGATGACAATTACGCCCGCGCCATACAGGCAATAGAATCGTTGGAACTCAAGAATATGCTTCGCGAAGAGGCTGACGAGATGGACTGTGTGCTCAAGATCAATTCTGGAGCTGGCGGCACGGAAAGTCAGGACTGGGCTCAGATGCTGATGCGCATGTATATGCGTTGGGGCGAGGAAAACAATTATAAGGTTACCGTTGCCGATCTGCAGGAAGGCGATGAAGCCGGCATCAAGCAGGTGACCATGGAGATTGAGGGACCTTTCGCGTACGGATATCTGAAAGGGGAAAACGGTGTACACCGTCTGGTCCGCGTTTCTCCGTATAATGCTCAAGGTAAGCGAATGACCTCATTTGCCAGTGTCTTTGTAACACCTCTGGTTGATGATACCATTGAGGTGGCCATCAATCCCGCACTTATGAGCTGGGATACTTTCCGCAGTGGCGGTGCGGGAGGTCAGAATGTGAACAAGGTTGAATCGGGTGTCCGTTTGAGATATCAGTTCAAGGATCCATATACTGGTGTTGAAGAGGAGATTCTTATTGAGAATACCGAAACCCGTGACCAGCCGAAGAACAAGGAGCGTGCATTGCAGCATCTGCGTTCAATTCTGTATGATAAGGAACTGCAGCACCGTATGGCTGAGCAGAACAAGATAGAGGCCGGCAAGAAGAAGATAGAATGGGGATCTCAGATCCGTTCGTATGTGTTTGATGACCGCCGCGTGAAAGACCACCGTACAGGCTTCCAGACCAGCGATGTGAACGGTGTGATGGACGGGCACATTGACGGCTTCATAAAGGCTTATCTGATGTCGTTTGCAGAGTCTCAGGAGCAGCAGTCAATGATTTGATTCTAATAACCGTAATTTTAGGACAATGGCACTGGAAATAGAACGTAAGTTCCTGGTTGAGGGTGACGGATACATTAGTCAGGCATTTCGCCATTATGACATTATTCAGGGCTACATTGCCCATGAGAATGGCCGCTCGGTAAGAATCCGCATAACGGATTCCGAGGCTGTACTCACCATCAAGGGACCGTCTGATGAAAAAGGAATGACCAGATACGAATGGAATCATCCTATTCCATTGCAGGAGGCACGCGAGCTTTTTGAACTGCATCAGCGTGGTACAATAGAGAAACGCCGCTATCTGGTTCACAGTGGGCCTCATGTATTTGAGATTGATGAGTTCCACGGAGAGAACGAAGGTCTTGTTATGGCTGAAGTTGAACTGGGAAGTGAAACGGAGGCTTTTGACAAGCCGTCTTTCATAGGCAAAGAAGTGACGGGAGACACCCGTTTCTACAATGCGTATCTTGCTGTCCATCCGTACAAGGATTGGGCAGAGGAGAAGTGATTTCTACTTCTTTTTCCAGATTATTGGTCTTAGCAGGCAGTACCCGGCTGGGACACTGCAGATGACTCCAAGGCTGTTTGCCAGGAAATCGGCCCACTCTCCCTGACGGTTATCGGTCAGGACCATTTGGGCAATTTCCATCATTCCACTGAACAGGATGGGAGCGGTTATGGCAAACAGAGCCAGTTTCGTCCAGTTCAGACTATCATGGTTTTTGAGATATTCCAGCCAGGTGATGGCTGCCAGCCCGAAATACATGCAGAAATGGGCAACCTTGTCAATGCCTTTGATTCCGTCCAGATCTGTGTCGGGAGGCGTTCCTAGAGAGAGCCATGTAATGATAATCAGTATGATGATAGCCAGTGGGTAGGTTCGCAGTAATCGTTTCATCATATTGCAAAAATAGAATTTAATATCATATTATACCATGTCAAAAGACTTTTTCTACTTTAACAGGCAGGATAGGATAGCCTCTGTCGTGTTGCTGACTGTAATTGTTGTAATAAGGATAATACGATTGAATGTTCCGGCAGCCGTTGACGATGCTGTCTGCATGCAGACGGATTCGCTTGGCCTTGTGTGGGCGGATTCAGAACATGACACAGTACGTTACAAGGCTGTGCGTGAACAAGGAATGACATACAATTATGACCGTGAAAGGCAACGTTACGTGAAAAAGTCATACAGCAGTCCGCAACAGGTGCGTGATACCATATTTGTGCCTGATTATGTCGTGAAGGAACGTCCGTCAGCCAGGATTGATCTGAACGCCATCGATTCGGCAGGTCTTACATGCCTGCCGGGTATAGGACCGTGGACCGCACAGAAGATAATGCGGTATCGCGTAGAACTGGGTGGATTTGTGTCTATTGAACAGCTGGATGAGATACAGGGCATTGCTGATTCTCTGTCGCAATGGTTTACCGTGACCGATACGATACCTGTAATACGTATAAGGGTGAATGAGGCCAGCGTTTCGGAATTGCGACGGCATCCGTATATGAATTTCTATCAGGCCAGGGCTATTGTCGAATTGAGGAGGGAGAGGGGAAAAGTTCAAGGTCCCGGACAGCTTTCCCTTTTGGAGGAATTCACTGAACAGGACCTTGAAAGACTGCTGCCCTATCTTGATTTCGAATAGCGCGGCTTGCTGGCTCAATATTTGGCTATGGCCTTGATTTTCATCGGGATTTCGGTGTTGTCCATCTGGCCGGTGAACTGTTCGGAACCGGCGCCGATGGCATAAATCGGAACGTATCCACCTGAATGGGTGCCTGTACCCCAGCTTATCTGTGCTATTTCGCTCATTATGCGGCTGGCTTCATCGGTCATCTTGTCAACCTTGTAGTATTCCTCTTCCTTGAGCTCCTGAGGACCCATTCCGAAGGTCTCCACGTATGACTGAAGCAGTTTGTCGTTCTGCTTGTTGGATATTCTGACCTTGTCCCAGAAACCGTAGTTGGTCTTGAGGAGTTCCTGGATGTCGTCCCAGGTCGGGATTTCACCGGTTTCGCGTCCTTTCTTTTCAATGAGTGCGCTGAGTTCGCCTTCGCTCATGATCTGGTTCTCAAGGACCTTGGCATTAAGACGATAGTTGCCGTTGCTGAGTCCCATGGCACCTGTTTCGTGGTCGGCTGTGACTACAATCAGTGTCTCATCCTTGTGCTTGAGGTAGAACTCATACGCAATTTTAATGGCATTGTCAAAGTCAATGATTTCCTTGACGGTCGTTGCCGCATCGTTGCCGTGGCAGGCCTGGTCAATCTTTCCGCCTTCCATCATCATGAAGAAGCCCTTCTTCGGATCTTTCATCATGAAGTCGATGGCTGCGGTTGTAATCTGCTCAAGTCCGAGCTGGCTGTCATCACGGCGGTCAACTGCAAATTTGCAGTAGTGGTCGTCTGCCGGGTCGGTATCGAACAGAATGACTTTTTCATTGTCCTTGCCTCCGTTCTCGTATTCGGCATATCCGTGGAGTATGGTGTAACCGGCTTTTTCTGCCTGTACGTAGTTGCCTTCGTCAGAGTCGTCCTTGGTGAAGGGAGTGTGGAAATCGGCTCCTCCGAAGAATTCGAAGCCTGACTGTGAAAGCTCGATGCCTATTTCGTGGTAGTTGTCACGGCTGGCCTGATGTGCGTAGAATACACCCGGTGTGGCGTGGTCTATGCATACTGTGGTGCCGATGGCTACGCGAAGGCCTTTCTTGTGTGCCATCTCGGCAATCGATTCGCATGGAGTCTTGCGGTCAGGCAGTACGCCGAGAACGTTGTTGTCGGTCTTCTGGCCCGATGCAAGTGCTGTGCCGGCTGCAGAACTGTCGGTAACGTAGTTGTTGGCGGAATGCGTGATTACCATGCCTGCGTACGGGAACTGGGTGAAGCACAGCGGTTTCCATCCGAGTGTGCCCTCAATGTCTGAAAGATAGTACTGTGTGGCCATGACCTGGTTGACACCCATGCCGTCGCCAATGAAATAGAATACGTACTTTGGAGCCTTCTTTGCGCTGGCTGCGAAAACGAACAGGAATGCTGCAAGCAGCAATGTGATTCTTCTTTTCATATGATTGAAATAATTGATTATATCCTTAATGAGCTACTCTGTAATAATCTGCGCCGATATGATTCTTATGTCTTTGAGCGGCCGGTCATTCATATCCACCATGACCCGTTCTATCTTGTCAATGGTCTTCATTCCTTCCGTAACCTGACCGAAAACCGTGTAGTCACCATCCAGGTTCGGAGTCCCTCCAACATTCATGTATGCGTCCATCTGCGCCTTGCCGAACTTTATCGGACCTTCAAGGGCAATGACGGAATCGGCCATGGCTGCAACGGACTTGCGCAATGCGTATTTGCCGTCTTCATCGTTCCTCAATTCCATTGACATGACACTGTCGGCATACATGGCCCACAGACGGTTGAACGTTTTCTGACGCTGTCCTTCGTTGAGTTCGTCTTCAAGCCCGTGCAACTGGAATGAGCGGTACTGCTGTCCTGTAACTATGTAGAACTGCGAGCCTGAAGAACGTCGATCGGGATTTGCCTGGTCTGTCTTGCGGGCGGCACAGAGGGCTCCGCGGCGATGGAAATATTTTTCGGTGTTGAATTCTGCCGGCAATGTGTAACCTGGACCTCCGTTGCCCAATGGTGAAAAGCGTTCCGCATTCCTGGATTCGGGATCACCTGCCTGAACCATGAAATCGCGGACCACACGGTGGAACAGCAGGCTGTCGTAATAATGCTCTTCGACAAGCCTGACAAAATTGTCACGGTGAATGGGAGTTCCGTTATACAGTCTGACCTTGAAGTCACCGGCAGTGGTTTTGAACAGCACCATGATTTCGGGCTGGTCGTCAGGCTGGGCCTGGCTGTTTGCCATTGCCAATGGTGCCAGAAAAAACAACAGGCATAAAAATGCGGTCTTTATTCTCATATCGGCTGAAATGCTGTCCGGTCAGTGACAAAGATAAACATTAAGCTAATAATAAGGTGCGTCTGGTTTGCAAATAGAGCAAAAAAAAACGAAATTTGCAGACTTGAAATTGAAAACAGATATGGAAAAAAGACTGTTGCTTGGCGACGAAGCCATTGCCCGCGGGGCCATTGATGCCGGATTGAGCGGTGTGTATGCTTATCCCGGTACCCCATCGACCGAAATCACAGAATATATTCAGGACTACTGCCGTCAGGAAGGCAAGACCCTGCACAACCGTTGGTGCACCAACGAAAAGACTGCCATGGAGGCTGCTCTGGGTATGTCGTTCGCCGGCAAACGCGCTCTGGTATGCATGAAGCATGTGGGCATGAACGTTGCCGCCGATCCGTTCATCAACTCGTCAATTACCGGTGTGAACGGCGGTCTGGTTGTTCTGGTGGCCGATGACCCTTCAATGCATTCATCGCAGGATGAGCAGGATACCCGTTTCTACGGCAAGTTCGCTCTGATTCCTGTTCTTGAACCGTCAAGCCAGCAGGAGGCCTACAATATGATGGCCTACGCTTATGACCTTTCCGAGAGCCTCAAGCTGCCGGTCCTGATGCGTACCGTTACCCGTCTGGCTCACTCACGTGGCGTGGTTGAGATTCATGAAACCCGTGCCGAGAACAGCCTGAATCCGGTAGGCGGAAGCCGCGACTGGGTGCTCCTGCCTGCAATTGCCAAGCGCCGTTACGCTTCTCTGCTGGAGCGTCAGCCTGAAATACTGCGTCTTGCTACAGAATCGCCGTTCAACAGTTTCAAGGCTGAGGCCCGCCGTTTTGAAATGGGTATCATAGCTTGCGGAAACACGTTCAACTATGTGAACGAATGCTATCCTGAAGGCGTTCCTTGCCCGATACTCAAGATTTCACAGTATCCCATTCCGGTTGAGACCATACGCACTCTTGCAGAACAGTGCGACAGCATAATGGTGTTCGAAGACGGACAGCCTTTTGTAGAAGAACAGGTAAAGGGCATTCTGGAATCGGCCTGCAGCATAAAGGGCCGTCTTTCCGGTGATCTGCCGCGCCAGGGTGAACTGAATCCTGACATTGTCAGGGGCGCACTCGGAATGGGTACGCTGCCTCATCCTGAAGTTGCGAAGAATGTTGTGGCCCGTCCGCCAGCCCTTTGCCAGGGTTGCGGTCACCGCAGCGTCTATGAGGCAATCAACATTGTTCTCAAGGACTACAAGGATGCCAAGGTGTTCGGCGATATAGGCTGCTACACTTTAGGCGCTCTGCCTCCGTTCCAGGCTCTTGACAGTACGGTCGATATGGGTGCCAGCATTACCATGGCCAAGGGTGCCAGCGATGCCGGCGTATTCCCGGCAGTTGCAATAATCGGTGACAGCACATTTACACATTCCGGTATGACAGGACTTCTGGATGCTGTAAATGAGAATGCCCCCATCACCGTCATAATCAGCGACAATCTGACAACCGGTATGACCGGCGGACAGGATTCGGCCGGAACGAACAAGTTCGAGGCAATATGCCGCGGTCTGGGCGTCGGTGACGAACATCTGAAGGTGGTTGTCCCACTGCCCCAGAATATGGATGAGATTACACGCATTCTCCGTGAGGAGATTGAATACCGCGGTCTGTCAGTAATCATTCCGCGCCGTGAATGCATACAGACTCTGAAGCGCCATGCAAAGGCTCGCGCTGCACAGAAGGAATAACAAAGGCAGTAACCGAAAAGACGAAAACAATGAAAACAGATATTATTCTTGCAGGTGTTGGCGGACAGGGCATCCTGTCAATTGCCACCGTAATTGGTCAGGCCGCTCTCAAGGAGGACCTTTACATCAAACAGGCCGAGGTTCACGGAATGAGCCAGCGTGGTGGCGACGTCCAGTCGAATCTGCGTCTTTCTGACAAACCCATTGCCAGTGATCTGATTGCACTTGGCCAGGCTGACATCATAATAGCCATGGAGCCTATGGAGGCTCTGCGCTACCGTCATTATCTTTCAAAGGACGGATGGATAATCACCACATCGAACGCATTCGTGAACATAGGCAATTATCCTGACCAGCAGGCTGTTCTTGACGAACTCCGTGAAATGAAGAACGTCATCATGTTTGACGGTGAGAAGCTGGCTCAGGAGAACGGCGTTTCAAGATCTGTGAACATGATTCTGCTTGGAGCCGCATCGAAGGCACTTGGTTCAATCAGTTTTGAAAAACTGCAGGACAGCGTGCGCACCATTTTCGGCCGCAAGGGAGAGAAGGTGGTAGAAGACAACCTGAAAGCCCTGGAACTGGGCCGTCAGTGTGAATGATCTGACTATATGTATTTGACACAGTATGGAGACAGTTATTCCGAAGAACGTCATTGACGAATATCTTGAGAAAATTGAAGTGACCGACCTGAACAAGGCTTCAATCCGTCAGGTCCTGGCCTGTGAGATGAATGCCGAAAAGGTTACCGGCCAGAAGTTCATACACTTTGAAATGGGTGTTCCGGGTCTGGAACCGAGCGCTGTGGGCATTGCCGCACAGAAGGCCGCTCTTGATGCCGGCGTCGCTTCAAAGTACCCGAACATTGAGGGTACCGATGAACTCAGGTCTGAAGCGTCACGTTTTGTGAAGGCTTTCATCAATACTGATATTTCACAGGGACATTGTCATCCCACTTGTGGTGCAATGCAGGGCACGTTCGCAGCCTTCATGCTGTGTTCGCAGCTTGACCCGAAGAAGGACACCATCCTGTACATTGATCCCGGTTTCCCTGTCCAGAAAATGCAGGCTGCCGTTCTTGGACTGAAGATGGAGTCATTTGACGTTGCCGATTTCCGTGCAGGAAAGCTTGAGGCCAAGCTGGAGGGAATCCTTTCCAAAGGCAACATCTGCTGCATGATCTATTCGAATCCGAACAACCCGAGCTGGATGTGTCTGACAGAAGATGAACTTCAGACGATTGGCCGGATGGCATCGAAGTATGACACTGTAGTCATAGAAGACCTTGCATATCTGACCATGGATTTCCGTCGTGAAGGTTTGGGCACTCCTTTCAAGGAGCCGTATCAGGTTACAGTGTCAAAATACACTGACAACTACATAATGATGCTGTCGGGCAGCAAGATTTTCTCGTATGCCGGTGAACGTATTGCTGTGGCCTGCATCAGTGACAAACTTTATGAGAGACGTTTCGAGACTTTGCAGAAGCGCTACGGCATTTCCCGCTTCGGTGCATGCTATGCTTATAACATGCTTTACGCGCTGTCGTCAGGCGTGGCTCATTCTGCACAGTGTGCAATGGCTGCAATGCTGAAAGCTGCCAGTGACGGCGCATATGATTTCCGTGGGGAAATAAGTGAATACGCACGCCGCACGAAACTTATCAAGGAGTCTCTTCTCCGTAACGGTTTCCACATTACTTACGACAAGGACCTTGAGCAGAACGTAAGTGACGGCTTCTTCTTCACATTCGGTTATAAGGATGCCGACGGCAACGACATGGAAGGCGGTCAGCTCCTTCATGAGCTGCTGTATTACGGCATCAGCGGCATTGTGCTTTCATCGACCGGCAGTAATCGTCAGGGCCTGCGTGGAACATCATCGAACATTACCGATGACCAGTTCCCGGTTCTTGAAGAGCGCCTGCGCCTGTTCAACCAGGCACACGCCAACCGCTGATTGCAGATTTCTGTTGTCCGGATTGTTATTCTTCTTCAAGAGCGTCGGTGGCGCGTACGGTCACTGTACGGTCGTAGCTCTTGAACATTTCCTCTACGCTCTGTTCATCCTTAACCTTGGTGAAGACGCTGACAACAGGTACTATTACAAGTCCAAGTACCATTGCCAGTACACCGGCGTTGATGGGTGACGAGAAGAACGGGCTGATGAATGTTGTCTTGGTGAATGTGCCGTACATGCAGCCGCACATTACCAGAACGCCAGCTATGAAGCATACCCATACTGCGGCAGGGGTTGTGCGCTTCCAGAACAGACCGTACAGGAAAGGTGCCAGGAATGCGCCGGCAAGAGCGCCCCATGAAATACCCATGAGCTGTGCGATGAATGTTACTGAACTCTTGGCCTGTACAATTGCAATGAATGATGAAACTGCGATGAAGAACAGTACCAGAAGTCTGATGGAAAGCAGCTGTGACTTTTCGCTCATGCTTTTTCCTGCCTTTTCAGTTGCTGGCTTGATGATGTCTAGTGTAAGGGTGGAACCTGATGTGAGCACCAGTGATGACAGTGTTGACATTGAAGCGGAGAGCACAAGTATGATGACTATGCCTATCATGGCATCGGGCAGGTCGGACAGCATGGCTGGAACGATGCTGTCAAATACCGGAGTGCCGTTTGCCGCGTAGTCAATCTTGTCGCCGAACAGACGTCCGAAACCGCCCAGGAAGTAGCAGCCTCCTGCTACAATCATTGCAAAGAAGGTTGAGATTGCAGTGCCCTTGCGGATTGCGGCTTCGTCGCGAATTGCGTAGAACTTGCCTACCATCTGAGGCAGACCCCATGTGCCAAGTGATGTGAGAAGTACCACGCCGAGCAGCCATACAGGCTGAGGACCGAGGAATGAAACGAATGCACCGTTCAAATCGGGGTTGCTTTCACATGGAATCTTTGAAAGCGAGGCAACTGCAGCGCTGAAGCCTCCCTGACCGTTCAGAACAGCAGCAATTACCGCCACTATGCCGATCAGCATGATCATGCCCTGGATGAAGTCGTTGACTGCGGTGGCCATGTAACCTCCGACAAGCACGTAGATGGCGGTAAGCACGGCCATTCCAAGAACGCACCATGTGTAGTCAACGCCGAATGCCATTCCGAACAGACGTGACAGGCCATTGTAAAGTGAGGCGGTGTAAGGTATCAGGAATATGAATACTATGACCGATGCTGCAACCTTCAGGGCAGTGGAACCGAATCTCTGACCGAAGAAGTCGGGCATTGTGGCGCTCTTGAGGTGTTGTGTCATAAGTCGTGTTCTGCGTCCCAGAACTCTCCATGCCAGCAGTGAACCGATAAGCGCGTTGCCGATGCCGATCCAGGTCGAAGCCATACCGTACTTCCAACCGAACTGGCCGGCGTAGCCTACAAAGATTACGGCCGAAAAATAAGAAGTGCCGAAGGCGAATGCAGTGAGCCATGAACCCACGTTTCTTCCGCCCAGGACAAAGCCCTGAACGTTTGTCGCACTCTTGCGACAAACAATACCTACGCCAATCATGATGGCGAAGAACAGTATCAGTAATGAAATTTTTAGAACCATGGTTATGAATGTTTTTTCAGTTTGTTATGGAACCGGATTCCTTGGGGGTCATTCCCAGCCCTGGATTAGCGCCAGTCCGCTCTGCTCGCAGACCTTTTCAGCCTGTTCAAGGTTGTCGGCTCTGATAATGAGCACCAGCTTGCCATCTTTCTGGAAGGTGTACAGATAGCTGATGTTCACTCCACCCTTAGTCAGTTTGTCAACGGCATCGGTGAACGATGTGGTGTCCGAATTCACTTCAATGGCCATGATCTCGTTCATGCTTACCAGAATGCCCTTGGCTGCAAGCAGTTCCTGAGCCTTGGTCTGGTTCGATGTGATGAGACGCAGAATACCGAAGTCGTTCGTATCGGCCACTGCGGCGGCCTGTATTTCAATGTTCTCTGCCTTGAGAGCACCGAGAATCTCAACCAGACGTCCGGCTTTGTTCTCAAGGAATATTGAAAGCTGTTTGATTGTCTTCATAGCTGTAATTATATTATATATGGTGTAATCAATGGTTCTGACGAAGGTCAACAACACGTTTTGCCTTTCCGTCAGACTGTGGTATTACTCCCTTGCCTACCAGCTTTACCTTTGGTGTGAGCAGAATCTCGTCCTTCATGCGGCGGGTAATCTCCTTGGTCAGGTTCTGAAGCATTGCGAAATCGTCGGTAGCCTCCTTGAGTTCGGCCTCAATGGTCATTTCGTCATTGTCACCGATTGTTTCAATTGTGATGAGGTAGTCGCTGGCCAGCTCCGGGAACTGCATGAGAATCTTCTCAATCTGAATCGGGTAGGTGTTCACACCCTTGATGATCATCATGTCATCGCTGCGGCCCTGGAAACGTGCCAGACGCTTGTGGGTACGTCCGCATGGGCAGTCACCGGGCAGAATGCGGGTGAGGTCGCGTGTGCGGTAGCGGAACAGTGGCATGGCCTCGCGGTTCAGGGTTGTCAGCACCAGTTCACCCATTTCGCCTTCCGGAACGGGTTCCAGAGTTTCCGGATCAAGAATCTCGACAATGTAGTTGTCTTCCCATATGTGCATGCCGTTCTGCTCCTGGCATTCAATGGCAACACCGGGGCCGCACATTTCACTCATGCCGAAGTTGTTGTATGCCTTGGCGCCCCAGATTTCCTCAATGCGCTTGCGCTGTGCTTCAGAGTGGGGCTCTGCACCTATGATAAGTGTCTTGACGGTGGTGTCGCGCGGGTTGATGCCTTCCTCTTCAAAGGCGGCAGCCAGACGTGTGGCGTACGATGGAATGCAGTGCAGGGCGGTAGTGCCGAAGTCGGTGATGAACTTGACATGACGCTTCGAGTTGCCGGCGCCTGCAGGTACGGTCAGCGCACCGAGACGCTCTGAAGCGTACTGAATACCCAGACCTCCGGTGAACATGCCGTAGCCCGATGTATTCTGAATGATATCGGTGTTTCTAAGACCTATGCAGTACATTGAACGCGCCATGGCATCGGCCCATTCGTCGAGATCCTTTTTCGTATGGAGAATTACGGTTGGATTGCCGGTCGTACCGCTTGAGGAGTGCAGACGTACAACTTTGTCAAGACTGACTGATGCAATTCCGAACGGGTATGTGGCGCGCAGGTCATTCTTGGTTGTGAACGGGAACTTGCGGATGTCTTCGACTGACTTGATGCTGTCAGGGGTGATACCCAGTTCCTTGAATTTGGGAGCGTAGAATTTGCTGCCCATTGCAATCTCGACTGTCTTCTTGAGACGCTCAACCTGCAACTTTTCAAGTTGTGGTCTCGGCATTGTCTCAATCTCTCTGTTCCAGAATTTACTGTCCATTTCGGTTATATGTTATTGTTATTGTCAATAAGAAAAAGGCCGCCCCGTTTTGTGGGGCGGCCTGTATGTTGTCTGTCATTTTCCTGCAACCATACAAAGAACTGCCCCACGATTATGTGCGGTAATAATAGTAATAGTATGCAGAAGCGAATCTGACGTTCATTTTGATATTACATCCTCAAGTGCGGTGCAAATGTATTCGCTATTTTTGGCATATCCAAGAAATTATGAATAAAAGATATATATTTGCGGAGTTATATACCACATCAGCGCTACAACAATGAAAACATACATGAAAACAATTCTCAGAACAGTATTATTAGCGGTGCTGCCAGTCATCGCATCGTGTAAGGCGGGCGGTAGCGGGCCTGCGGGAAAAACTTCAGTTGCTGATGTCGAGCATTTTGTTGACGGACTGGCGCATTTTACGGAAAATGCAGACATGACCATGATTCCAGACGGATGTAGCAGACATTTAAAAACGGTGGTTGGAAAAGTTCAGAAACTGGATTCCAGATACATTGACATGAGCGAGGATGAATGGGAAAAGACAATTGCCAGAATTATCCGGTCTATCTCTAAAAGCACTTCCAATATATCCGATTTTGCCGCGGTTCAGATAATTGTCAACCATCTGCTGGCACTTGATGACAGTTTCTACTCTGTGCAGTATAACAGGCGGCTTGAACAGATGAGGGCAATTCTGGAACAGATGGAATCTGATACGCTGCCTGGCGATACTATGAGGAATTTCGAAATGAATTTAACGGTGACATCGGACAGAACGTTAAATGGAGTCGTAGTTGAAAGCGATACCTTAAGGTACAGCAGCGGTGAATGAACTACTGTGCCTGCAGTACAATGTCCGTGAAATCAGCGGCGACTGTAGGCCAGCGCGTAAGTCCTGATCTGCTTCAGCATTGACAGCAGGCCGTTGCTGCGTGTGGGCGAAAGGTGCTGGGTCAGCCCTATATCATCAATGAAGTGCACGTCGCTGTCCAGAATCTCCTGTGGGGTGTGACCTGAGAGGGTACGGATGAGCAGTCCTATCAGGCCTTTTGTTATTATTGCATCGCTGTCGGCCTGGAACCTGAGCAGTCCGTCCTCCATATATTCGTGAAGCCAGACCCGGCTCTGACAGCCGTCAATGAGATTGTCATCGGTCTTGAACCGGGCGTCAAGGGCCGGCACTTCATTGCCAAGGTCAATAATCATCTGGTATTTGTCCATCCAGTCATCGAATACGCTGAACTCCTCAATGATTTCCTGCTGTGTCTCCTCTATTGTCATGCTGCTATTTTTCTGAATATATTACCGTTGCAAGAGTCTGTCCCACCATCTTGAGTACGGCGGGGTCAATGTTGTCCATGTTGTCGCTGACGGTATGCCATGTGGGTCCGAACGATGATGCTCCATCGGTTCCGGTTACACATGGGACTATGTCTATGGCCGGTATGTGCGCAATGGTGTTTATGAACAGATGGTCGTCGGTAACGAAATATCCGTCGGTCTTCGGGAACAGGCTGGAGTAGCCAAGTCGGGCGGCGGTGTCCCAGACCTTGTCAACGGCATTCTTGCCGTAATGGATTGAATACTGTTCCATGGGGAAACGTGCGCCCTTGCCGCCGACCATGTCAAGCAGCACTGCGTAGCGTGCCTTGTAACCTTCCTTATGCTGGTGCCTGGCCCAATACTGCGTTCCAAGTCCCCAGTATTCCTCTTTATGGACGCCTGTCCAGTCATCACCCGGCCCCCAGTCTTCGGCATCGAAGAATATGCAGTCAATGCCTATGCTGACAGGTAACTGTTGGATTATGCGGGCAAGTTCCAGTATGACGCCCACACCGCTGGCGCCGTCATTGGCGGCATCGACAGGGGTCTTGTGATTCTTCGGGTCAGGGTCGTTGTCGGCCCATGGACGGCTGTCCCAATGCGAACAGAGTATGATGCGGTTGGGACATTCCGGATTTATCTGACCTATTATGTTGAAGCATTCAAGTTCTGTGCCGTCAAAGGTTGTGGTCCGATATGTCTGGACAATGGTTTCGGTACCCAGACTTTTCAGTTTGGTTTCCAGCCATGCAGCACATGCCTTGTGGGCTGCGGTGTTTGGAACGCGCGGGCCGAATGCACATTGTGCGGCCATGTATGACATGGCGCTGTCTGCGTTGAACTGTGGGACATCGGGCGTAACCTGTGCCTGTGCGGCCTTGCGTCCGTTGCACGATGCCAATACCAGCCCGGCTGACAGTACTATGGCCAGTCTGCGAAGAACTGATTTGCCTGACATGATGGGTGCTTTCTTACTTGTTCAGTTTCCAGGATGCGCCGTCTTTGCCGTCCTTGATTTCGAAACCGAGTGCGGTAAGTTCGTTGCGTATCTTGTCGCTGGTAGCCCAGTCTTTGTTGGCTTTGGCAATGGCACGCTGTTCAAGAAGCATGTCAACCACCTTGCCGAATGCCTCTTCGCGTCCGGAACCTGAACTCTGCTGTTCCTTCACGCCCAGAATTTCGAACAGGAAGGTGTCAAACAGAGATTTGAGACTGTCAATCTGTGCCTGGTCGAGTCTGATCTTTCCGTCTGCGGCCTGATTGATGTATTTTGCAGCGTCAAACAGGTGGCTTATGACAATTGGCGTGTTCAGGTCATCGTCCATGGCTTCGTAGCACAATGCCTGGAAATCAGGCAGCTGTGTGTCAGATGCGGCCGGCTTGATGCGTTCAATGGACTGGTATGCATCCATAAGTCGTGCCATAGCCTTCTGGGCATCCTGCAGAGCCGAATTGCTGAAGTCAACGGTGCCGCGGTAGTGGGCCATTAGTACAAAGAAGCGTATGGTCATGCCGCTGTACGGCTGTTCCAGCATCTCCTTGCCTTCCTTGTCCTTGTGACTGCCTTTGAAGAATTCTTCAAGAGTTATGAAGTTGCCAAGCGACTTGCCCATCTTGGTGCCGTTGATGGTAATCATGTTGTTGTGCATCCAGTAGCGCACCATATCGCTGCCCTGGCTTGCAACAGCCTGTGCAATCTCGCATTCGTGGTGCGGGAATATAAGGTCCATGCCGCCTCCGTGAATGTCAAAGTGGTCGCCAAGATACTTGCGGCCCATGGCGGTGCATTCGCAGTGCCAGCCTGGGAAACCGTCGCTCCACGGCGAAGGCCAGCGCATTATATGTTCCGGCTGGGCTTTTTTCCAGAGTGCGAAATCGGCCGGGTTGTGCTTCTCCTCCTGCCCGTCAAGTTCACGGGTGGTGTTGAGCATGTCATCCAGGTTGCGGCCTGACAGCTTGCCGTAGTTGTACTTCTGGTTGTACTTGTTGACATCGAAATAGATTGAGCCCTGGCTTTCGTATGCGAAACCGTTGTCCAGTATCTGCTGTACAAGACCAATCTGCTCAATGATGTGGCCCGATGCGTGCGGCTCGATGCTTGGTGGCAGAACGTTGAGTTCATCCATGGCCTTGTGGTAGCGCAGGGTGTAGTACTGCACAACTTCCATGGGCTCAAGCTGTTCAAGGCGTGCCTTCTTTGCTATCTTGTCCTCACCCTCGTCGGCATCGTGTTCCAGATGGCCTACATCGGTAATGTTGCGTACATAGCGCACCTTGTAGCCAAGGTGTTTCAGGTAGCGGAACAGTATGTCGAAGGTAATGGCCGGACGGGCATGACCGAGATGCGGATCTCCATATACGGTAGGGCCGCATACGTACATTCCCACGTGTGGCGCGTTGAGCGGTTTGAATACCTCTTTCCTTCTGGTCAGGGTGTTGTAAATTGATAAGTTGTGCTCTGTCATAACAGCTTGTTTTCTAAAAAGTCTGCAAAGATACCTCTTTTACTTTGATTCTCCAATCAGGGCAAGCAGATGCTCTACAGCCTGCTCTTCGGGTATGTTCTTTTCAATGCATTCCTTGCCCCGGTACAGGCTGATCCGTCCGCGTCCGGCGCCAACGTAGCCGAAGTCGGCATCGGCCATTTCGCCCGGACCATTAACAATGCAGCCCATGATGGCTATCTTGACACCTTTCAGATGACCGGTGGCAGCCTTGATGCGGGCTATGGTCTCTTCCAGGTTGTACAGGGTGCGTCCGCAGCCCGGACACGATGTGTATTCGGGTTTGGTAAAACGTATGCGTGCGGCCTGGAGTATGGCATCGGCGGTTTCCTGCAGCTGTTCTTCTGTGAATTTGCAGGCATTGTCCTTAATTACGAGATTCTTTGCCTTACCGTCAATGAGCAGTGCGCCTGCATCCATGGCGGCTTTCAGCTGCAGATCTTCAAGGCTGTCTTCAGCATATGAAAGGTGCAGCGTGCCGTCGGGACCGATGAATCCGTCCGATGCGGCTCTGAACTCCGCGCTTTGCGGGGCGTATGCCACAAGCTTGCGGGCAACTGGAATCTCCTTTTCAGGGGCTTCGGACAATGAAACGCGGATTGTGTCGCCAATGCCTTCGGCCAGCAGCGCTCCTATTCCTACCGCGCTCTTGATACGTCCTTCCATGTCGCTGCCAGCTTCTGTCACGCCAAGGTGCAGAGGGAACGACATTCCTTCCAGTTCCATCTGCCTGACAAGAAGGCGTACTGTCTCAATCATGACGCAGGTGTTGCTGGCTTTGATCGAGATGACCACGTTTCTGAAATCCTGTTCCACGCAGATGCGCAGGAACTCCATGCAGCTTTCCACCATGCCGGCCGGCGTGTTGCCGTAACGGCTCATTATGCGGTCAGAAAGCGAACCGTGGTTGACTCCTATTCTTATGGCTGTGCCATGGCTGCGGCAGATGTCGAGAAACGGCACAAGACGTGCACGTATGCGTTCGATTTCGGCCGCGTATTCCTGGTCTGTGTATTCAAGCTGCTTGAAGGTGCGTGCCGGATCCACATAGTTGCCGGGATTGATGCGGACCTTCTCGACAATGGTGGCGGCAACATCGGCCACGGCCGGATTGAAATGTATGTCGGCCACCAGGGGCGTGTCGTAGCCGCGTGCTCTGAGTCCTTCGCGAATGTCCTTCAGGTTCAGAGCTTCGCGTGTTCCCTGTGCCGTAAGACGTACAAGTTCGCCGCCGGCTTCGATAATGCGTATGGCCTGTTCTATACAGCCCTGAGTGTCCATGGTCGATGCGGTTGTCATGGACTGGACGCGTATTGGAGCGTCGCCGCCTATGGTGATGCCGCCAACCCGGACTGCTGTGGTCCTGCGTCTGCTATAGACTTTCTCCTGATTCATCAGTTGGTCTTGAAACTGTACTTTATCTGGCTCAGCTCGGCATTGGCCTTGACAATCTTTTCGCCAAGTCCCTGCTTGTAGCCTGCAAGACGTTCAGCCAGTGCGCTGTCAGAGAGCGCGATTATCTGGGCTGCCATGATGGCCGCATTCTGCGCGCCGTTGACACCCATGGTGGCAACAGGTATTCCGGGGGGCATCTGAATGATTGAAAGCATGGCGTCAAGTCCGTCAAGCATGCCCTTGATGGGAACACCGATTACGGGAACTGTGGTGCTGGCGGCAATTACACCCGGAAGGGCGGCTGCCATGCCTGCTGCGGCAATGATGACCTTGATGCCGCGACCTGCAGCATTACGCGCAAAGTCTTCAACCTGCGCCGGAGTGCGGTGGGCCGACAAAGCGTTCATTTCAAACGGAATCTGCATGCTGTCCAGAAACTGGGCGGCCTTTTCCATGACGGGCAGATCGGATGTGCTGCCCATGATGATGCTAACCTGTGGATTCATATTATGTTTTGATAGTTGGACTTACTTTTTTCTCAATCTTGCAACCGGTATCCCTATCTGGTCACGATACTTGGCAATGGTACGTCTGGCCAGATTGAAACCCTTTTCCTGGAGCATCTGGGCCAACTGGCCGTCAGATAACGGCGAGGCAGGGTCTTCGCTGTCAGTGAACTGACGCAGCAGCTGGTGTATCTGTTTGACGGAAACCTCCTGACCGTCCTGACCTGTCACTCCATCGGTAAAGAACCATTTCAGGGGATAGGTTCCGTATGGAGTCTGAACATATTCGCCGCTTGTGACCCGCGATACGGTCCCTACGTCAACCCCTGCCTTCCGTGCAATGTCTTTCCGTATCATGGGGATCAGCAGGGTCTCATCGCCTTCCAGAAAGTATTCGCGCTGCATTTCGACTATTGCCTGCATGGTGCGGGTCAGGGTGCGGTGGCGCTGCTTGACGGCTTCAATGAAATTTCTGGCTGCCTCAAGTTTGCGTTTCAGGTATATTGCCGCTGAACGCTGGCTGCTGCTGGTACCTTTGGACTGGGCTTCGAGCATGTCAATGTATTCCTGATTGACACGCATCTGTGGAATGTTACCGCTGTTGAGCGAAAAATGAATATCATTGTCATAGCACTCAAGCACGAAATCGGGGACCACCACCTGGCGGGCATGGCCGACAATTTCGCCAAGCGCACTGCCGGGACGTGGATTCAGACGTACCAACTCATCAATCAGACCCTGGGTGGACTGTTCGTCAAGTCCAAGACGTTGGGCTATGCGTTCCCAACGTTTATGCGTGAATTCTTCGAACATATCAGAAATTATTCTTTTCTGTAATTCAATGTTTCTGCCGTCCGGCTTGCGTTTCAATTGCAGCAGCAGGCACTCCTGCAGGTTTCTTGCGCCTATCCCGGCGGGATCGAACTCCTGAATTATTTCAAGCACCTGCTGTATTTCATCGGTCCCAGCGTCAAGATTATGATAGAAGGCGAGATCGTCGGAAACGGCCTGCAGGTCCTTGTCCAGAAAGCCGTCATTGTCAATTGAACCTATAAGGTAATCCGCAATCCGGCGTTGCCTGTCATTCAGGTCCTGTTCCGCCAGCTGCTCAGCCAGAATGTCGTAGAACGACAGATTGTCGGCAATAGGTATTTCCGGCATCATTTCGCCAGACCGGCCGCTGTACTGTCCTCCGTCGGCATCGTCATCGTCGGCTCCGCTCCAGACATCGTATGGGGCATCTTCGCGCTGTTCCGATTCGTAGTCCTGAGAGTCTTCAGAACTGCTTTCCCGCCCGTCTTCCTGCGGTATGGAACAGTCTTGCGGAAGGTCTTCAAGCGCAGGGTTGTCAGCCAGCTCCGCGCGGACGTGTTCTTCCAGTTCAACGGTGGACAACTGCAGCAGCTTGGCTTCGAGTACCTGCTGGGGTGACAAGGTCTGGGACAAAGTCTGGGACTGTGTCTGGACTTGGGTCAATGAGTTGCCGTTTGCCGCCATACTGTAGTGTAAATATGATGTCAATAGTGGAAACTGCTTCCTCCAATGAATTCGCGAACCAGTGATGTCGGTGGCAGATTCTGGCTTGGTATGGTCTTGAACAGTTTGAGGAAGTCACGCAGCTGGCTGGCTTTGATGTGCTGGTCAGAATCTGCGGGAACTTCTTCAAGAAGTGATGACACCATATCCTTTATGACGGCTATCTCGAAGAGCATTGCCGAGTTGAACATGGCATCGGCATTTTCCTGATACGGGAAAATCCACTTCTCCTCACCATTGCGTACCGATGCCCATCTGGCTATGGTGTTCTGGGCACTGTAACTGCGGTACTTGTAGTCACGTGTAATGCGGCGCAGCAGACGGTTGTCTGTGGTGGGGATGTAGTTGTGGTTGTCTATGCGTATGCTCGTCAGTGCTGAAACGTATATCAGGAAACGGCACTCTTCGGGAATGTCGGGAATAAGTTCCGGGTTAAGGGCATGTATGCCTTCAATGAGCAGAATGTCATTTTTTCCAAGAGTAAGCGGTTGCCCCGTAAACTCCCTGACTCCGCCCTTCTTGAAGTTGAAAGTCGGTACCTGGACGCTTTCGCCGGCAAGAAGCTGCTTCAACTGCATGTTGAAGAAAGGCAGGTCTATGGCATAAAGTGACTCGAAATCGTATTCTCCGTTCTCGTCAACAGGGGTGTGCTCGCGGTCAAGGAAATAGTCGTCG
This sequence comes from Bacteroidaceae bacterium, assembly GCA_024398755.1. Lineage (GTDB taxonomy): Bacteria > Bacteroidota > Bacteroidia > Bacteroidales > Bacteroidaceae > Colenecus. Next base: position 79,007 of record JAKSIQ010000002.1, read on the forward strand.
AGCGACAGTACCTTCGGAGTGAGGCCGCCTGCCATGAGCTGGACCTGAAGCCGTTTGCTGAATGTGGTCTTGCCCGATGATGACGGGCCTGAAATCAGCACAAGCTTCAGTCTGCCGTTCTCGCGGTGGCGTTCTATGATGCTGTCTGCAATATGCACTATTTTCTTGGCTTGAAGAGCCTCGGCCACATTGATTATCATGTTCGTCTGACCTGCGGCTACAGCCTTGTTCAATTCACCTATAGTGGAGAATCCCAGTATGGACATCCAATTGTGATGTTCGTAGAATATGTTGAACATCTTTTCCTGACGTACAACCGGTTCAAGCTTGTCCGGATTCTGCCTTTGGGGTATTCGTACCAGAACTCCGCCTTCCATGGGCTCAAGGCCGAACAGGCCAAGGCATCCAGTGTGCGGTGGAAGTACTCCGAAGAACCAGTCCGGCATGTCTTCAAGCGTGTAGTATGTGCTGTATATTGTACCACCGGTTTCAAGCAGCAATGCGGTGTCTTCGCGTCCGGCTTCACGCATTATTCTGATGACATCACGGGTATGGGCGGTATGGCGGATGAAGGGAATCTTACGGTCAACCAGGCTTCTCATCCGGTCAGCTATGGCCCTGACATCCGATTCAAGTACCAGCCTTCCTATCTCGACAGGACAGTAGAAACCTTTGGAAATGGCATTTGAAACCCTTATGGAACCGCCAGGATACAGTTCGCTGACTGCCTTGGACAGGAGAAACACAAGTCCAAGACTGTACACTCTGGCGCCAATATTGGTGGTTATGTCCAGAAATTCGACATCGGCATCTTCATACAGACAGGATGACATGTCAAAAATTTTTCCGTTGGCATTGACACACAACGGAGCATTTGGCAAGGCCAGACCACTTTCCTCCAAAATCCGGGAAAAAGACAGGCCCGGCTTGCAGGAAAAGCTTTTATTGTTATTTTTGCAAAGTATTTCCATGATTATGCTTTCCTGTTTTGGTTACGGAAGTCAAAAGTACAGCATTTTTTCCTTAACCCAAAATAAGCCAAAGCCTAAAATGGCAATCAGAAAATGTAATACATACTAAACCGAATGTCTTTTTTTGATGTTGTAATGGTGCTGGGGTGTCTGGCACTTCTCATGTTCGGAATGAAGACCATGAGTGAAGGTCTTCAGAAGTTTGCAGGTGGAACCCTCAGAAAGGTTCTTGGCGCAATGACATCGAACCGTTTTGCCGGTGTCCTGACAGGTGCGGGGGTTACAGCCGCCATACAGTCTTCCACTGCCACCACGCTCATGACGGTGAGTTTCGTAAATGCCGGCCTGCTCACCCTGATTCAGGCCATATCGGTCATTATGGGTGCCAACATAGGTACCACGTTCACCGCGTGGATTATGGCACTGTTCGGTTTTACGATTGATTTGTCAAAACTGTCATGGCTTCTGTTCGCATGCGCCATTCCGTTCATCTTTTCGGACAAGGGAGGCCGCAAGTCATTCGGCGAGTTCCTGTTCGGTTTCGCATTCATGTTTCTTGGACTCATTACGCTGCGAACCCATGCGTCTGACATGAATCTGCAGGACAATATGGCTGTTGTGAACTTCTTCAGGATAACAGGTGACTGGGGCTTCTTTTCAGTTCTTCTGTATGTTATCATTGGAGGTCTGCTTACCCTGTGTGTGCAGTCATCGGCCGCCATCATGGCAATAACCATGATACTCTGTTCTACAGGCGTGCTGCCCATATATCAGGGTATTGCACTTGTAATGGGTGAGAACATAGGTACTACACTTACATCGAATATAGCCGCCATGAATGCCTCTTCATCGGCCCGGCGTGCCGCTCTGGCTCATCTGGTGTTCAATACGTTCGGCGTGGTATGGGTGCTGATAGTCTTCAAACCGTTCGTCAGGCTGATATGCTCGTGCTGGGGTGTTGATGCCGATGCCGATACCAGTGTAATGGACGAACAGGCAGTGACTGAAATGAATTACAAACTGACATTCATTCTCGCCACTTTCCATACGGCTTTCAATATCATAAACACTACGGTGCTCATAGGTTTCACCAAGCGCATTGAACAGTTGGTGTGCTATCTTATCCCGTCAAAGGAAGAGGATGTGGATTTCCGCCTGCAGTTTATTCCGCAGGGACTCATGTCAACATCGGAACTGTCGCTTCTGGAAGCACAGAAGGAGACATCGCATTTTGCCGAGCGCGCATTGCGCATGTTTGATTTCATTTACACCCTTCTTCATGAAACTGACGAAAAGGAGTTTGTCAAACTGTACACGCGTATCGAGAAGTACGAGAACATAAGTGACAATATGGAGGTCGAGATTGCCAACTATCTGAACAAGGTGGCCGAAGGACGTCTCAGCCCTGAGAGCAAGCAGAAGGTGCAGGCAATAATGAGAGAAGTGTCTGAACTTGAGAGCATATGTGACAGCATATACAATCTGGCGCGCACTCTGAATAACAAGTACGGAAAGAACGAATTCACCAGTCAGCAGTATGACAATCTGCATCACATGATGGATCTGGTTAAAACGGACATGGAACTGATGCTGCAGTTCCTGGCTAAGGGAACAAAGGAACTTGATACTTCTGTAATAATAAACCAGGAGCATGAAATCAATCATTTCAGGTCGCAGTTGCGTGACCGCAACATCCAGGATGTGAATGACCGCATATATCCTTATCAGACCGGTGTTTACTACATTGATATGGTGGGAGATCTTGAGAAAATAGGCGACTACGTGGTAAATGTCTGCGAAGCTCGTATGGGCGGACAGAAAATAGTGACAGACTGATAAGTATTTTTGTTACTTTTGCAGCGTTTTTGAATAAAACGGGATTAATCAACTTAAAAACAGACAATATGAAAAAAATCAATCTTGCAATTGTTTGCATGGCAGTAGCTGCCATGACATCATGCTGCGGCAGTGTTTCCGCACCGAAAGTATCAATGAACGATGAAACAGACACTCTGTCCTATTCATTGGGCTATGGCCGTGCTGTACATATCTACAAGGATCAGCTTCCGGCCGATGTTGTTGATTCAACTACACTGAAATCTTTCCTCAAGGGTTTCATCGATGCTTCAAAGAATACTGAAGATATGGACAAGCTTGCCTATGCTCTCGGATTCGAAATCGGAAATCAGGAAATGGCTCAGGCTGTCAAGGGTCTCAGCTCTCAGATTTTCGGAGAAGAAGAATCACTCAATTCAAAGAACTACCTTGCCGGCTTCATTCATGGTATGACTGACGTTGACAAGTTCATGACTTTTGAGGAGGCCGATGAAACGGCAAACCGTCTGTACTCTTATCTGATGACAAAGCGTGGAGAAGAGAACAAGGCTGAAAATGAAGCTTTCCTTGAGCAGAAGGCTCTTGAAGAAGGTATCATCAAGACTGAAAGCGGCCTGCTTTATGAAGTACTGTCAAAGGGTGAAGGCACTGTTTATCCTACAGAATCAAGCGATGTCGAGGTTATGTATCACGGAGAGCTTATTGACGGAACAATGTTTGACGAATCTACCGAACCGGTATCATTCAATCTGGGTGGCGTGATCAAAGGTTTCTCTGAGGGCATCCAGCTGATGAACGAAGGTGACAAGTTCCGTTTCTACATTCCAAGTTCTCTCGGTTATGGAGCTCAGAATGCCGGTGACATCAAGCCTTATTCAACTCTGATATTTGACGTTGAACTTATAAAGATTGACTGAAAATAGCATTTTGTAAGCAAAAAGGGGGATAAGCTGATGCTTGTCCCCTTTTTATGTCTATATTTGAAGCAGTTTATCACTTGATTGTATTGTTTTGATATGAATGCAAAAAAATCGGCTCCGGCAAATGAACGTATGGATTCATTGGACAGGAAGATACTGAGCATCATTTCGCAGAATGCCCGCATCCCGTTCAGAGATGTTGCACTGCAGTGTGGCGTATCACGTGCTGCAATCCATCAGAGGGTTCAGAAAATGTTTGATGACGGCATCATTATCGGGTCGGGATATCATGTCAACCCGCAATGTGTCGGGTACAAGACATGCACATACGTTGGCCTTACACTTGAGAAAGGCTCTATGTATCATCAGGTGGTAGCGGAACTGGATCAGATTCCCGAAGTCGTGGAAAGCCATTTCACTACAGGGCGATATACAATGATGATCAAGCTGTTTGCACGTGACAATTCCCATCTGATGGAACTGATTAACGGCCGTATTCAGGAGATTAAGGGAGTCACTGCTACGGAAACACTTATTTCGCTTGATGAGAGCATCAAGAAAGAAGTTCCGGTACTTGAGTAAGCGGCAGCATGATGAACCGACAGGAAGAATTGAAGTCCAGACTGAGGAGCATAGAACTGGGCAAAGATGAATTCGGCTGGAACTGCCCTGTAATAGGCATAAGCGGAAATTTCCGCAATGGAGACTGTACGCTTGCAAAAGCTTATTATGAGTCTGTTCTTGAAGCCGGTGCCACACCCGTCATTATTCCTCCTTTTGACCGCGAATGTGCCATTGCCCCATTGCTTGATACGCTTGATGGCATCATTTTTTCGGGAGGAGCCGATATTGATCCTGTTTTTCTTGAAGAACAGGCGCTTGACTGCATAGATGTCAATTCCGAACGTGACATGCCGGAACTGCTGTTGCTCAGTATGGCTCTTGACCGCCATATTCCGGTTCTTGGCATTTGCCGTGGTATGCAGCTTATAGCTGTCGGCCTTGGCGGGCGCATGTATCAGGATATAAGACAGCAGCATGGCGCACAGTCACTTGAACACAGCCAGCATACAGAGTTCAGGCACGAAACCAGCCATAGCGTGACTTTTGCCGAGGGCAGCCGTTTGGGTAACCTGTTTGGCAGGAAGAGTATGGATGTCAACTCTTTCCACCATCAGGCTGTAAGTGAGGTTCCAGTTGGATTTGCAGTATCAGCCCAGTCACCGGATGGAATAATTGAGGCTATGGAGGCTTCTGACGAGCGTCCTGTCATGGCTGTGCAGTGGCATCCTGAGAGTTTCATTATGAACGGAGACCGTTGCATGATGCCTGTGTTTGAATGGCTTGTCCGTGAAGCGTCACTTATGAAACGTGCACGCAGACTCCATAATACGACTCTGATTCTTGACAGTCATGAGGATTGTCCCATGTTCTTTGACAAGGGCTCTCATTTCTATCAGAAGAACCCTGGAGTTGAGGTGGAGTGGGCGTACGTCGGTGACCCTTCTCCAGACGGCAATCCGACCTTCAGATACAACCCGCTGGTTGATCTGCATAAGATGAAGTATGGTATGCTTGATGCTGCGTTTATGGTGGCATATCTTCATCAGGACGCACGTGATGCCCAGTCGCTCAAGACGGCAACAGCCAAGGCTGACCGTCTGCTTGATCTGATTGATGAAAGAATTGGCGAGTGTTTTCCGTATGCGGCAATAGCATTGACTCCCCAACAGCTGTGGGAGAACAAGTTGAAAGGTGTGAAGTCAATTGTCAAAGGCATTGAGAACGGATATGCGATAGGACTTGATGTTACCAATGTTGAACGCTTCAGAAAACGTGGTGTGGCATACATGACGTTGTGCCACAACGGAGACAATGATTTGTGCGGTTCGGCGCGCGGAGAAGGTGAACATGGCGGCCTGACGCGGCTCGGACGCGAAACCGTAAAGGAGATGAACCGTGTTGGTATGATGGTTGACCTTTCACATGCATCGGTCCGGTCACTTCACGATGCCATAGAAACAAGTTCAAAGCCTGTGATATGTTCACATACATCCAGTAGGGCACTCTGCAACCATCCGCGAAATCTTGACGATGACGATCTGCGTTTGCTGGCATCGTCTGGAGGCGTTTCCCAGGTATGTATTTATTCGGGATTTCTGAGGGAAAATGGGGAAGCCGGTGTCAGGGATGCTGTGAACCACATTCTGCACATGCTGGACGTTATGGGATGTGAGCATGTCGGAATAGGCACCGATATGGACGGCGGAGGCGGCGTTCCTGGTCTTGATGATGCTTCCTGGCTGAACAGCCTGACAAGAAGGCTTATGTCGGAGGGCCTTGATGATTATACGCTGGCTCGTCTGTGGGGACTCAATTTTCTTGAGGTGTGGAAGCGGAATCTTGTTTCCTGAATATTTCCTGAAAACGTTCCCTGCGTTCTGCTGCCCGCTGTTTCTGTCTTTCCTTCTTTTTCTTTTCAGCGTTTATCTGGCTGGCTTTCTTTTCAAGACGTTCAACATTCTTTTTGTGAGTGTCTACACGTGGCTTCTGTTGTTCTTTGCCCTTGGACATGCTGGCAGGCCTCTGTTTGCTGAGGGGTACTTCATCAATGTTCCACCATTCGGTCTCGTGATACCAGTCTGCTTTCAGTGTAAATTCCTTGTTTATGAAATAGACTCCTTCTGGCTGTGTCTTGCTCAGGTAGTCTCCTGTATCCCATACACCATTACCGTTTCTGTCATCAAGCAATGTCACATTGAATTTGCCGGGAGTAAGAAAATAGAAGTCTGCGCTGCCCTCGGAATCGACATGTTCCATTCCTGACAGTTGTCCTGACTCATACAACCCAACCAGATACTCCGGTTTCGGATTGCTGACATGAACGGTCATCGTACTGAACTTGCTTAATGGGGCAAATGAGAAGTTGTTTTCTTCCTTGCCGTTATGCAATCCCCAAATGCCTTGGAATGATGCGGAATCAATGCGCATGAGATACTTTTCTTCGGGCTTCCATTCTCCCCAGACATGATACTTCAGAATATCAATGCTGTCCTGCTCAAGCTCAAAAGGAATTGGCACCTCAATGCTGTCTTTCATTCTATATACATGAACAGCGGTATCGGACAGTAATGTCACCGGTTCTTCAAACGAGAAACCTATCGGATCATATGGGCTGATATCATTTCCTGAAGTGAATTTGACTGCAAGAAGCTTCTCGGGAGCTGGTGCGAGAAGCTTCGCTATGCCAATCGAGTCGTTGTCTTTCTGCAGTTTTCTAAGCTGTTTCTCTTTTTCCTCCTGTTTTTCTTTTCTGGCTTTTTCCTGTGCGGCGACAATGGACTTCCTGCTTTTCTTGGGAATGAACTGCAGTGTATCGCATGCTATGCTGTCCTTGCCGTCTGTGCCGATGGTGGGATATGTGAAGGCAAGGGCAAGTGTGTCCTGATAATATACAAGCGTGTCTGTAAGCCAGAAAGTCAGGCTGTCATAGCTGGCGGTGTACTGAAGTATGTATGACTGGCTCCAGTCTGATCCTATGCACTCCACGCCTGGGAGTGAGTCCATCGGAAGTGCGAATGACACGTCAATTTTTTCGTGCGATGAACGGCTGTAAGTCTTGATGTATTGTTCCGTCTGTCTGGCTGTGAATGCCAGCAGGTGGATGTCGTTCGGGTAGAAGGCTGTGTATGGTATGGTCAGAACGGTGTCAAGGGTTTTGTCATCGTTCCAGATGCTGTCCGTACGATAAGCTGTTTCTGCGTATGGGACTATAATGCTGTCACTCCATGCAATCTGCTCACTTGGAGATGAATAGCCGAATGTGCCATCCATGTCCATAACTGCATAAATCCGATATCGGCCTTCTGCAATTCCCCTTACCGTAAAATGACCGCTTTCGTCGGTCCGTGACACGCGTTCAAACGGTTTTGTGGTAAAGGCGCTGTCTGACAGGTCACTGTGGAGACCGACGGTAATGCCTTTGACGGGTGTCAGGTTCTGTGCATCAAGAACATATCCTGACACTTCAAGCGAGTCGATGGAAGAGCCTGTGCTGAATCTGAAACAGAAATCACCCAGTGGATTGCCTTCGTTGTTGTCCTTTATTCCATCGGCAAAGTCAATGGAGTAGGTAGTCTGTGGTTTGAGTGAATCAAACAACTCAACCTGAATCTTCTTGCCTGTCACTTTTATTTCAGGCTGCTCAATCTGAGGCGGTGACACTATGACTTTCTCGACGGCATTTTCCAGCTTTATGAATTCATTGAAGTCAATGGTGATTTTCCTGCTTTTGACGCCTGTCGCTTCCAGACTCGGATTGGAACCTGTTATTCTGGGAGGTTCCTCGTCATAAGGACCTCCGTCTGGAGTGCCAATGGCGGCGCAATTCCATAGCGCTGCGCTAATCAGTAATGTCAGCACTGCGCCGGCCAGATATCTTATCGGTCCGCTTGGCTTCAAGACTCAGGATTTGAATTTCTTGAAAATTACGCAGGAATTCTGTCCTCCGAATCCGAATGTGTTGGATAAGGCGGCATTCACAGTGCGTTTCTTAGCCTTGTTCCATGTGAAATCAAGGCGGCTGTCAATTTCCGGATCTTCGTCGCCCTGCTCATGGTTGATTGTGGGCGGAACGACATCATTGTATATTGCAAGGACGGAAGCCATGGCTTCAAGTGCTCCGGCCCCTCCAAGCAGGTGTCCTGTCATTGATTTTGTTGAACTGAGACTCAGTTTGTCCAGACAACTTTCAAATACTGACACGATGGCTTTGCTTTCGGCAATATCACCCAACGGAGTGGATGTGCCGTGCATGTTGATATAGTCAATTTCATCAGGCTGCATGCCTGCATCCTTGAGCGCCTCAAGCATGACGCGCGCTGCGCCCCGGCCTTCAGGTTCTGGGGCTGTAATATGGTAAGCGTCGGCTGTCGATCCCCATCCGGCAACTTCAGCATAAATTCTTGCGCCTCGTGCAATGGCGTGTTCGTACTCTTCGAGAACCAATGTGGTGCCGCCTTCGCCAAGAACAAAACCATCACGGCTTGCGCTCATAGGACGACATGCGGTAGAAGGCGAGTCGTTCCTTTGCGAAAGTGCGCGCATAGCGCTGAATCCGCATATGCCACTGTCGGTTATTGCGGCTTCCGCACCACCTGACATAATTACTTTGGCCCGACCCAGACGAATCAGGTTGATGGCATCAATCAGAGCATGAGTGCTTGATGCACAAGCTGATGATGTTGCATAGCTCGGACCTTTCAAGCCATAGTGGATTGAAATGAGTCCGCTTGCTATCGAACCTATGATTTTGGGCACGAAGAATGGATTGGCTTTGATTTCCAGTCCTTGAAGTTTCTGATCATGAATGGTGTCGATTCCTTCTTCGAAAGATTCTATGCCACCCATGCCAAAACCCATGACAACTCCAATGTCATACGGGTCTTCTTTTGCAAAATCCAGACCGGAGTCCTGGACAGCCTGCATGGCCGAAGCCATGGCAAACTGTCCAAAACGGTCTATTTTGCGTGCTTCCTTACGGTCCATGTACTGTGCTATGTCAAAGTCTTTGACCTCGCATGCAAAGGTAACCTTTGTCTTTACCGCATTTGTATCAAACCTTGTGATGGGAGCTGCAGAACTTGTTCCTGCTACAGCATTGTCCCAAAATGAACTCACACTGTTGCCAAGAGGATTGACGGTGCCCAAACCGGTTATTACAACTCGTTTCAGTTCCATGAAATAAGAAAGTCTTGTTCTTGATTCTGTTTTAATCAATTACTTTTCAACGGCAGCCGAGATAAGTTCGACAGCCTGACCTACTGTAGTGATGGTTTCTGCCTGATCGTCAGGGATTGAAATGCCGAATTCCTTTTCGAATTCCATGATAAGTTCAACAGTGTCAAGTGAATCAGCGCCAAGATCGGCAGCGAAACTTGCTTCGGGAGTTACTTCAGATGCTTCAACACCGAGCTTGTCAACGATGATAGCCTTAACTCTCTCTTCAATTGAATTGTTTGCCATAATGATTGTGTTTTGATATAGTTGGTTATTTTTTTTCGGTGCAAAGGAACTCATTTCAGGCAATTTATGCAAGAGAATTGCCGATGGTACTCATAATTGCTGCACATATTTTGTAATGTTGTGCAATATTTGAATAGCAATTGGCAAACTTCTTGCAACTTATGGTATTAAGAATTACCTTTGTAAAGTATAAACAATTGAAACGTCAGATGTCATTCAGCAGTGAAAGCCTTGCGGTTTTTGAGCATGCAATTGCCGATTACCATAAAATTGATGATGTGGATGCGCCCATTGTCAATCCGTTCAAGGAAAAAAGCATTGAATTTTATTTGTATCTGAAGAGTTGGATTGATACCGTTCAGTGGCATCTGGAAGATATAATCCGTAACCCCGAGATTGATCCGGTCGAAGCGCTGGCAATAAAACGTCGTATTGACAAGTCAAATCAGGACCGTACAGACCTTGTGGAACTGATTGACAGTTACTTCCTTGAAAAGTTCAGCAGTGTCTGCGTTGCAGATGGTGCAACCATCAATACCGAGAGCCCTGCCTGGGCAGTTGACAGACTGTCAATTCTGGCCTTGAAGATTTACCATATGAGTATCGAGGCCTCCCGCCAGGATACTGCGGCAGAACAGCAGAAGCGCTGTCAGGAAAAGCTTGCAGTTCTTCTTGAACAGAAGAAAGATCTTTCGGGCGCCATTGATATGCTGCTTGATGACATGCAGGCTGGACGCAAGTACATGAAAGTCTACAAACAGATGAAAATGTACAACGATCCTTCTCTGAATCCAGTCCTTTATGCCCAGAATGGCAAAAAATAACAAGTCTTTGAACATTCTTGCCATACGTTTCTCTTCAATAGGGGATGTAGCAACAACGGTGCCGGTACTTGACAGCTTTGCCCGCCAATATCCGCAGCATCATATCACTTTGATTTCGAATCCCCGCTTCGAAGCGTTTTTCAGGGGGATGCCTGAGAACTTTTCATTTCTGGGCACTGATGTCAAGCATAAGTACAATGGCTTTTCTGGTTTGAAACTGCTTGTTTCAGAATTGGCATCCAAGAAGTACGATGTAGTGCTGGATCTTCATTGCGTTATTCGTTCAATCTTTATCAGTACCGGACTTTTCCTGCGTGGAAGCCGTGTTTTTTCTGTCTGTAAGGACAAGATGGGCAGGAACGCTGATACGCGTAGACTGTTCAAAAGGCACATCCGGCTGAATACGGTGTTTGAAAGATATTCCAGGGTATTTGAGAAAGCCGGTATGCCTGTTGTGGTTGACTTTGAATCGATTTTCAAAGAGGCTCCAGCCTCCATTCTGGAAAAGACCGGTTCCAAGCACGGCAGATGGGTGGGAATCGCACCGTTTGCAGCACATCAGACCAAAGTCTATCCTATGAATCTTTTAGAGAAGGTTGTCGAGGGATTGGAGGCCGATGAAAGCTGCAGCCGTATATACGTTTTCGCTTACGGCAAGGAACTGGCTCCAATCATACATTGGCAGAACAGATTCAAGAAACTGACTTTTGTGCACGGACAGATTACAATGAATCTGGAACTGGAACTTATGTACTGGCTGGATGTGATGGTCAGCATGGATTCTTCAAATATGCACATGGCATCGCTTGTCGGCACAAGGGTGGTTTCCATATGGGGCTCAACTCATCCGAATATCGGTTTCCTGGGCTACGGACAGAAACTTGAAGACTGTGTACAGGTTGATATGGATTGCCGTCCATGCTCGGTCTTTGGAAAGAAGCCCTGCCGTTATGGCAATTGTCCGTGCATGACCGGAATTTCTCCGGATACTATCCTGAACAGGCTCCAAGTCAGATAAAGGACTTGAACTCAGGCCCCATGTTGAACAGCAGGTCGATGGCACTGAGATTCGGTAGGAAACCATGTTTCCGGCTGAACACCTGCCAGTAGCTTTTTGCCGGTTCCGGAGTGTTTTGCGGTTCAATCAGTTTGCGCAGGTCTTTTATTCCTTCTTCCAGATTGGAATTCCTGACGAATGAACCGGTCAGACTGATATTCTTTTCCAAGTGAGACAAATCAAGTATGGTCTGGATCAGGCTCATGTTGAAGTCAATCAGAAAATCCCATTTCTTTTCATAGAACGGTTTGAAGTCGTCCTGATAATACATAAAGAATGGTGTATTCATATAAGCCGATTCCAACGCGTTCCAGTGCCTCCGCCGCCAGTCTCCGTGATCGCTTATGCGCACATCCTTCATTGTCTGTTTCGGGGAATCCGGCTTTACGACCGGAACTGTAAGGACAAGAGGTCCGGAGGCGGAGGCAATGACACACCTGTTGCGGTATGTCTGTTTGCAATAGCTGTCGTATTGCTCAATGAGCACTTCAGACGCCCCGTTCATGGCTGTGAAAAAGCTGACCGGTGGCAGGTAGGCCGATGAAAGCAGGACTGTCGGCATCAATAGCAGGTTGTTACTCTCTTGAATTGTCGGTTCCAGCGTATTTTGCCTTTCTGGCCCCATTTCTTCTCCTTGTCAAGAGACAGCCAGATGAATTTTGGGGTGCCGACTATGTGGTCTTCTGGAACGAAACCCCAGAAACGTGAGTCAAGGCTGTTATGCCGGTTGTCACCCATCATCCAGTAATAGTCCATGCTGAATGTGTACCGGTTGCATTCCTGGCCGTCAATCAGAATGGTCCCGTTGTCTTCAACTTTCAGGTCGTGATTCTCGTAAACGCTTATTATGCGTTCATAGAAAGGAAGATTGTCAAGGCTGAGTTCTACCGAAGCTCCTTTTTCAGGAATCCAAACCGGTCCGTAGTCATCAATGGTCCAATGGGTAGGCTTGGTAATGGGGAAGAGCCATGAATCGGTGTCTGTGTACTTGTGACGTCTGACGTCAGCTGTAACTTTTGAATTCTGTAACAGCAGACCGGCTGCCTTTTCTGTAAGTGGTACCGTTATCATGCCTGCCTTGTTGTCCCGTGAGGAAAGATCGTCATAATCAAGATCAATGGCGTTCCTCAATTTGTCAGGTATGGGACTTAGCAATGTGACATCGTAGTTCCATTGCGCATTTTCAGGCTGTTTCTGGGCTTCACCGTCGGTGAATATCTGACCGTCTATAATCTGAATGGTCTGGCCTGGCAGCCCGACACAACGCTTGACGTAGTTCTCGCGACGGTCAACAGGATGGTGTTCAATCTTGCCGACCAGTTGCTCGTTCTGAACCATTATGGCTCTTCCTGTGTTGTAATACTGCTGGTATGCCTTTCTCTGTGAAATCAGATCCAGACTGTCCATGTTTATCTGCAGGGAGTATCTGCGTCCTTCCGGATATACGAATGAGCCGTAGTAATCGTAGCTGTTATATGGCTTCTTGGAGAGTACGGTGTCTCCGTTGGGGAAGTTGAACACTACAATGTCTCCAATCTCAATATTCCGGAGCCCCTTTATGCGCTCGTATTCCCAATGCGGCTTCTCAAAATAGCTTTTCTTTCCATTCGGGAAGACATTTTGGGTAAGAGGCATGGTCAGCGGTGTCATGGGCTTGCGTGGACCGTATGTGATTTTGCTTACATACAGGTGGTCGCCAATGAGTAGAGATTTTTCAAGTGAGGGCGATGGGATGGCATAATTCTGAAAGATGTAAAGGTTTACAAAATATACTGCCACCAAGGCGAATACTATGGCATCGACCCAACTCATCAGTTGGTACAGGGTCTTGTTCTTTATTTTCTTCCACCAGTCCCAGGGAATGATGCGTGTTGTGCATGCATCAATGATGAGCGGTATCAGAACAATACCAAGCAGGCTGCGCACCCAGATGAGAAACAGAATGTACAGTACCGTAAATATGGCGGCTTTAAGCCATTGCTTCGCATTCGTATCCTTGATTCTTCTCATTGACAGAAACTTTGATTATGAAAGGGAGTCCATCAGATCGTCCATGGTCAGGAAACCATTGCGTGTCTGTACGAATTCGGCGGCAAGTACGGCGCCCAATGCCAGTCCGCTACGGTTCTTGGCACTATGGGTGATGGTAATGAAATCCGCATCGCTGTCATAGGTGATGCTGTGAATGCCGGGAACTTCGTCCTCGCGTATGGAGTCAATGCGGATATTGTCCGAAGAACATTCTTTGCTGCCACTGACGTTGCCGTCAGGTGCGGTGAGTGTGCCCGGCTTCCATCCGTTCTTGCGGTCAAGTTGTGAAATGATACCTTCGGCAAGCGTGATGGCTGTGCCGCTCGGAGCATCAAGTTTGTGTATATGATGGGTTTCGCTCATGCTGACCTCATACATCGGATAGCTGTTCATCAGTCCTGCAAGGAAACTGTTGACTTTTGCAAACAAGGCTACGCCTATGCTGAAATTGCTGGACCAAAGCAATGTGTTCTGTCCGTCTTTGCACAGGTCTTTCATTTCCTGGCAGTGTTCTGCCATCCAGCCTGTACTGCCGCTCACAGTCTTGACTCCTGCAGCAAACGCTTTCCTGATATTGCTGTAAGCTTGTGATGGCGCTGTGAATTCAATGGCAACCTGAGCGCTTTTGAATTCAGGGCTGTCAAAGTCCTGCAGATTGTCAATATCAATCCTGCATACTATCTCGTGACCGCGCGAAAGAGCTATGCGCTCTATCTCGTGTCCCATTTTTCCGTATCCTATAAGTGCAATTTTCATTATTGTGCCTGAATGTATTGTTTTTACTAGAAATAGCTCTCTGTGTTTGTTCTGATATATTCCAGCAGAGAGTCATATTGGCAGTCCAAACTTATTCCCTGGAGCTTTCTCCATTTTCCGAACAGCTCTTCACCAAGTTCTTTCATGTAGCGCTGTTCGTATTTGAGGCAGGTACCATCATACGCTTCTTTGGCTTCTGAATCATTGGCTGAATTCTGCAGACCGGCTTCCTGTTTCATACGCTGCTGCATGATGGACATCTGTAATCCGCGGCACAGTTCTTCGTACTGTCCTGAATAGAGACGTGCCAGACGCTCTGCCTGACGTGCGTTCAATCCGAGTTCTTTTGCGGCAGCATCCATCCGCGCTTCGGCAATTGAGTCGGATTCGTTTTCGAAGAAGGATTTACCTTCTGTCAGTTGGCCTTTTGCCGTAAAAATGGCCAGTGAAATCATTACTGCGGCAATCAGTGATTTTTTCATTGTCCTGCCTGTTGTCGGTTTATGTAAAATGAAGATGCTCTAACCGGCAGTTTGCCGGAAAGAGCATCTTACCGTATTCTTTTTGTGGAATTACAGTGTTATCAGAGCTTCGGTCCGGCTGCAACAAGAGCCTTGCCGGCTTCGTTGCCTTCGTACTTCTTGAAGTTCTTGATGAAGCGGCCTGCAAGGTCCTTGGCCTTCTCTTCCCATTCAGCGGCGTTCTTGTAAGTGTCGCGTGGGTCAAGGATAGCAGGATTTACGCCTGGCAGAGAAGTCGGAACCTCGAAGTCGAACATAGGAATCTTCTTGGTTTCTGCCTTCAGGATTGAACCGTCAAGGATGGCGTCAATGATGCCGCGGGTATCAGGAATTGAGATACGCTTTCCTGTTCCGTTCCAACCGGTATTTACAAGGTAAGCCTTGGCACCGCTCTTCTTCATCTTCTTGACCAGCTCTTCTGCATACTTTGTAGGATGCAGTTCCAGGAATGCCTGGCCGAAGCAAGCTGAGAAGGTAGGAGTGGGCTCAGTAATGCCGCGCTCGGTACCTGCAAGCTTTGCAGTGAAACCTGACAGGAAGTAGTACTGGGTCTGTTCAGGAGTCAGGATTGATACAGGAGGCAGAACGCCGAATGCATCGGCTGAAAGGAAGATAACGTTCTTTGCAGCAGGTGCTGATGAACCCGGCTGGATGTTCTTGATGTGGTTGATAGGATATGAAACGCGGGTGTTTTCGGTAACTGACTTGTCATCGAAATCAATCTTGCCGTTAGCGTCAACGGTAACGTTTTCAAGAAGAGCGTTACGCTTGATTGCACCGTAGATGTCGGGCTCGTGCTCCTTGTCAAGGCCGATAACCTTGGCGTAGCAGCCGCCTTCCAGGTTGAATACGCCCTCGTCGTCCCAACCGTGCTCGTCATCACCGATAAGGCGACGCTTCGGGTCAGTTGAAAGGGTGGTCTTGCCTGTACCTGACAGACCGAAGAAGATGGCGGTGTTCTGACCGTTCATGTCGCAGTTTGCAGAGCAGTGCATTGAAGCGATGCCCTGCAGCGGCAGGTAGTAGTTCTGCATTGAGAACATACCCTTCTTCATTTCACCACCGTACCAGGTGTTGATGATAACCTGCTCGCGGCTCTTTGTGTTGAAAGCAACGCATGTCTCTGAGTTCAGACCCAGTTCCTTGTAGTTTTCAACCTTGGCCTTTGAGGCGTTGTAGATAACGAAGTTAGGTTCGAAAGAAGCAAGTTCTTCAGCTGTCGGCTGGATGAACATGTTCTCTACGAAGTGTGCCTGCCATGCAACTTCCACAATAAAGCGTACAGCCAGACGGGTGGCCTTGTTTGCACCGCAGAAAGCGTCAACTACATAGAGGTTCTTGTTTGAGAGTTCCTTCTTTGCGATTTCCTTGACCTTTGCCCAAACGTCTTCTGACATCGGGTGGTTGTCGTTCTTGTACTCGTCTGAAGTCCACCATACGTTGTTGTGGCTTTCGTCATTGTCAACGATGTACTTGTCCTTAGGTGAGCGGCCGGTAAAGATGCCGGTCATTACGTTTACAGCGCCAAGTTCAGTTTCCTGGCCCTTTTCATAACCTTCAAGTGCAGGATTGATTTCTGCCTTGTAGAGCTCTTCGTAAGAAGGGTTGTGAGCAATCACGGTTGAACCCATGATGCCATACTTGCTCAAATCGATGTTTGCCATTGTTTTTATAAAATTAGAGAATAATTATTGCACAATTACAGGGCATTTTCCTTATACCCTTGTTAACCGGCTACAAAGGTAATACTTTTGTGACAGAATTGTTGGAAACGGTTCCGAAAAAGAAGCCGCCAATACCATATTTAATAAAAGATAACAATAGCCCGCTGCCGATATCGGTTACTTGTTGAATTTGGCGGCAGACCACAATGTTTTGAAAAATAAGAATTATCTTTATCAGCAGATTACAAACCACAATTGCAACCATATTATGAATTTCAGAACAGCAGTGCTGGCATCGGCCCTTGTGGCTGCATTCCCGACCGCAGCCTTTGCCCAGCCTGGAATGGGACCACAGTCTCCTTCTACCGTTGTCAACGCCGACAACACAGTGACTTTCAACTATTCGAACCGAAATGCAAAAGACGTGCAGATCTGGACGCAGTTCTCGGGCGACGTTCCAATGACAAAGGGTGCCGACGGCATTTGGAGCGTAACGGTCGGACCCGCCAACCCTGACATCTATCCGTATCATTTCACTGTTGACGGTGTGAGCGTCATGGATCCGCAGTGTGCCGAATGGTTCCCGAACGAGACCTTCAAGAACAGCCTTCTTGACATGCGCGCCGGGGGCAGTCTGGCCGAGCTCAAGGACGTTCCGCACGGAAGTGTCGATTACCTGAACTACTGGTCGCCGGGACTGAACATGTTCATCCCCGTCATCGTTTATACGCCTCCTTTCTATGACAGCCCCAAGAACCAGAACAGATCATATCCTGTCATGTATCTGATAAGCGGTACTACCGATACCGAAGAGGTGTATTTCAAGGTAGGCAAGATGAATCTGATTCTTGACAATCTGATTGCAGAGGGCAAGGCAAAGGAGATGATTCTTGTTCTTCCCTATGGCAATGCCACCCTGCTCAAGAGCGAGCGCCAGCCGTCATCGAATTCCGGCGGCATGGGCGGCATGATGGGTGGCTTCGGCGGCATGGGCGGAGGCTACAATTTCAACAAGGACTTCACCGATGTCCTGATGCCTTTCGTGGAAAGCAATTACCGTACTATCAACGATGCCGACCATCGTGGAATAGGCGGCTTCTCGCGCGGTGGCAACCAGGGCTTGAGCATCGGTCTTGCAAATCTTGACAAGTTCTCTTATCTGTGTTCATACAGCTCGTTCACGCAGACCAACGCGCGCATGTTCCAGAATTCTGACGATGTGAACTCCAAAATCCATCTGTTCTGGTCTGGCATCGGCACCGACGATTTCCTGTATGGAAACTCAAAGGATCTTATGGACATGCTTGACAAGTATGGAATAAAGAACATCAAGGAATTCACTTATGACAAGTACGGCCATACATGGATGAACGCACGCTACTGGCTTGAGAAGTCATTCCCGCTGCTGTTCCAGGATCAGGAGGTGATTGATGCGGTTGAAGGCATGGATCTTGCCGAGGCCGAGAAGGTGCGCCAGGCATCGGCTGCCGGAGGTGAGGCTTCGCGTCTGACCGGATCGCTCATGGCCAGTCTGTTCCCGGCAGGAGTCAAGTCGCCCGAATACAATGCTGACGGAAGTGTGACATTCCGCTGTCAGGCACCAGACGCCCAGAAGGTTGAACTGGAATGCCAGATGTTTGACGGCACCAGACCTATGGAAAAGGACAGCAAGGGCGTATGGACAATAACGGTCAAGCCGGAACAACCCGATATCTATCCGTATGCATTCCGTATTGACGGTACACAGGTGGCCGACCAGAACAACATGTACCTGTTCCCCAACGAAGGCTTCAAATACAGCCTTGTTGACGTCCGCGGTGAGGCTCCGACCATACAGGACATACAGGATGTGCCGCACGGCAAGGTCTCATACCGTTACTATTTCTCAAAGACCTGCGGCATTGAACGTCCGCTCTGCGTATATACTCCAGCCGGTTACGATCCCGTCGGGAAGGAAAAACTTCCGGTGTTCTACCTTATTCATGGCATGACCGATACTTACGAGACCTGGTTCAAGGTAGGACGTATGAACAATATTCTGGACAATATGATTGCTCAGGGCCTTGCCGAACGTATGATTGTGGTGATGCCATACGCAAATCCGTACCCGGAAATGATTGCCCAGGGCAAGGCCGATGCGTACAACGCCACAGATACAAAACTCACCACAGCCGAATTCATGAATGAGGTCATACCGTTCATTGAGTCTAACTATGCGGTAAAGACCGATGCCGACAGCCGTGCCATAGCAGGTTTCAGCCTTGGCGGTCGTCAGGCCCTTGCTGCAGGTCTCGGCAACCCGAAGAAGTTCCATTACGTTGCGGCCTTCTCGCCTGCAATATTCGGGAACGAGTATGAAACCAACTTTACTGACGGAACATATGCTCCAGTGGGGAAGATCCAGAAACAGCTCAAGTTCCTGTGGCTTGGCACCGGCGCAAGCGATTTCCTGATCCAGGCTTCAAAGGGACTTGATCAGTATATGACCGATAAAGGCCTGAAGCACACATTCTACAATCCGGAGGGCGCCCATACATGGATGCATTGCCGCGATTGTCTTGAACTGACCGTCAAGGAACTTTTCAAGTAAATTGATATCCCGATGAAAACAAAAACGACCGCTCCATTCGGGGCGGTCGTTTTTAGTTTGGCGGGCAGTGTATTATTCTGCTACTTCTTCAAGAACAGCTACAACTGTGTCGGCAACTTCCTGAGCTGCTGAATCAAGTTCGCAAACCTGTTCTTCAACTACAACTGCGCAAGAATCAGCAACTTCAGCAGCTGCATTCTGGCTCTTCTGCTTTGACTGACATGCAGCAAGTACGAGAACTGCAGCAGCAATAACGGTAATCTTTTTCATTGTTTGAGTATGATATTTTAAAATCGGGCGCAAAGGTATAACAAAGAATCATACGTTGTTACTTTTTTTGCATTTATGACGATAAAATTTTGAAATAATGCGTTACCTTTGCATTGGTATTGCGTGTTAAGCACACATAAACATATACCTGCCTCTGTAGTTCAATGGATAGAACGGAAGTTTCCTAAACTTTAAATTTGGGTTCGATTCCCAGCGGAGGTACACGAGAGGGTTCACCCGTAATCACTCCGATATGAAAAAAGTCCTGCCTTTTATTGTATGCTGTCTTTCATGCATTTCGGCGTTTGCCAACGATGGAGTCTATTATACCAGAGGCAATCAGTTGATACCAGTCAATGAAACGGACATCAGCGTGAAAAAGGAAGTGCTTACACTGACCCGAAAAGAAAACGTAGTACAAGTCAGTGTCTATTACGAGTTCTTCAACCAGGCAGACGAGAAGGAAGTGCTTGTAGGGTTTGAGGCTGAGAGCGGGGATTATACTGATCCGATATCATTCCCGGAACATCCGGACATTCACAACTTCAAGGTTGCAATAAACGGCGATCCGCAGACATACGACATCGCTCACATTGACATTACATACGAAAATGGACGGAAGGTTGCTGCCGAATATGTCATCGACGGGCAGATAAAGGGTATGTCAGACGAAGAATGCGATAAGGAGATAGCCGAGATGGAATGCCCGGAACCATTCTGTGACTTTGTCTATTACTTCACGGCCAGGTTCCGCCCGGGCCTGAATGTCATCCAGCACACTTATGACTATGACCTGTCATACTATGACAATGGAGCAATCATCTATATCCCATACGTTCTTACTGCCGCCAACCGTTGGGCCAACCACCAGATTGACGACTTCACTCTGCTCATTGACATGGGGGACCGCATTTCGTTCAATGTGTCGCCAACATTCTATACGAGCGGCGATGAATGGGAAATTCAAGGAAAAGGCCGTTATGTTCCTGTTGCTTTTTCAGATATATATAATCAAACTGTAAGAGCACAGTTTCACATGCAGCATGGAGTTGTAAGATTTCACAAGGACAATTTCCATCCCGATGGGGAATTGTACGTTTCAGCACTAACACGGACATGGCATGATTTTATTTCTTTTGACTGGATAAAAAAGCTGTATATGCCAGTTCCAATTTATGGCAGTATTGATGCTAAAGACGATTATTATTTCACTTTCACGCCTGAGCAGCGCCGCATAGCGAAGAACCTGCCATTTGCGCAGCGTGGCTACATTTTCAACAGCAAAGAACTGCAGGACTTTTTTGAATCGACTCCCTGGTACATTCCCAACCCTGACTATAAGGCCGATTTCGCCTCGTTGAGCGAGACCGAGCAGTTATGGGTCGAGTACTGGAAATAGCAATGAAAAATTGCATATTTGCGGCATAAATTTTACATATATGCAAAAAGAAATGAAAAATAGGGCCCTTTATATATAATAGGGTTCAAGAAATGAATATCGGATGGAATAATCTTGTAATTTTGCGCCGTTGATTTTTCAGAATCACTCAAATTACAAGATATACTATGATGATTAAAGAATTGGATCAGGTGGTTGTCCGCTTTTCAGGTGACTCCGGTGACGGAATGCAGCTGGCCGGCAACATCTTCTCCACGGTTTCCGCAACGGTTGGAAACAGTATCAGCACTTTTCCGGACTATCCGGCAGATATCCGTGCTCCGCAGGGTTCACTGACGGGCGTTTCAGGTTTTCAGGTACACATCGGTGCCGGCAAGGTATATACTCCCGGTGACCTCTGTGATGTTCTGGTGGCTATGAATGCAGCTGCCCTGAAGACACAGCTCAAGTATGCAAAGAAAGATGCTACAATCATTATAGATACCGATGCCTTCCAGAAGAGTGACCTTGAAAAGGCAGCTTTCAAGACGGATGACCCGTTGGCTGAACTTGGCGTTGATCCGGACCGTGTTATTGCCTGCCCCCTGACACAGATGGTAAAGGACGCTCTGGCCGATACCGGCATGGATGCCAAATCGGTTCTCAAATGCCGCAATATGTTCGCGCTGGGTCTGGTCTGCTGGCTCTTCAGCCGTGACCTGGAAATAGCGTTCAATTATCTGCGTGACAAGTTCGCAAAGAAGCCGGAACTGGCCGCTGCCAACATCAAGGTCATCCAGGCCGGTTATGATTACGGTCACAACACCCACAGTTCGGCTATGAACGTATATAGGGTGGAGTCAAAGACCAAGGAACCCGGCCGTTACATGGACATTACCGGTAACAAGGCCACCGCATACGGCTTCATAGCTGCCGCCGAAAAAGCCGGATTGAAACTGTATCTGGGTTCATATCCTATCACTCCTGCTACAGACGTTCTTCACGAACTGTCAAAGCACAAGTCTCTTGGCGTTACAACCGTTCAGTGCGAAGACGAGATAGCAGGTTGCGCATCGTCAGTAGGCGCATCGTTCGCCGGCGCTCTT
Organism: Bacteroidaceae bacterium; assembly: GCA_024398755.1. Lineage (GTDB taxonomy): Bacteria > Bacteroidota > Bacteroidia > Bacteroidales > Bacteroidaceae > Colenecus. The sequence continues at coordinate 100,955 of JAKSIQ010000002.1, forward strand.
GCCGTTACATCGACATCGGGCCCCGGTATTTGCCTGAAGTCGGAAGCCATGAACCTGGCTGTCATAATGGAACTTCCTCTGGTTGTTCTTGACGTACAGCGCGGCGGTCCTGCAACAGGTCTTCCTACCAAGTCAGAGCAGACAGACCTGCTTCAGGTACTGTTCGGACGTAACGGTGAAAGCCCCATGCCTGTTATTGCTGCCACAAGTCCGGTTGACTGCTTCGATGCCGCTTTCCAGGCTGCAAAGATGGCTCTTGAGCACATGACTCCGGTAGTTCTGCTGACCGATGCATTTGTTGCCAACGGTTCCGCAGCATTCAAACTGCCGAATCTTGCCGATTATCCTGCAATCAATCCTCCATATGTTCCTGAGGAACTGAAGGGCAAGTGGACTCCATACATGCGTGCTGAAAACGGTACCCGTTACTGGGCTGTTCCAGGCCGTGAAGGTTTCACACATATTCTTGGCGGTCTTGAAAAGGATAACCTTACCGGTGCCATTTCAACAGCTCCCGAGAACCATGACCTGATGACCCGTCTGCGTCAGCAGAAGATAAACAATATCCAGGTTCCTGATCTTGAAGTCCTTGGTGATGAGAATGACGCAGACCTGCTCATTGTAGGTTTCGGCGGAACATACGGTCATCTGCGTGCCGCTATGGATGAGATGCGTGCTGCAGGCAAGAAGGTTGCTATGGCACATTTCAAGTTCATCAATCCGCTGCCTGCCAACACTGCCGAAGTGCTCAAGAAGTATAAGAAGGTTGTCGTTGCAGAACAGAACATGGGCCAGTTGGCATCGTTCCTCAGAATGAAGGTCGATGGTTTTGTTCCTTATCAGTTCAATCAGGTTAAGGGTCAGCCGTTCGTTGTAAGCGAACTGGTAAATGCCTTTAATGAAATCTTAAACAAGTAAAGACTATGAGCGAATATACAGCACAGGATTTCAAGAAGGGCCAGCCACGCTGGTGCCCGGGTTGCGGTGATCATTTCTTTCTTGCATCACTGCATAAGGCTATGGCCGAAATCGGAGTAGCTCCATACAATACCGCAGTCATTTCAGGTATCGGCTGCTCAAGCCGTCTGCCTCATTATATGGCAACATACGGCATGAATACCATTCACGGACGTGCCGCTGCCATTGCAACCGGTTGCAAGGTTGCGAATCCGGATCTGACCGTATGGCAGATTTCCGGTGACGGTGACGGTCTGGCAATTGGTGGCAATCACTTCATTCATGCCAACCGCCGTAACATTAACCTGAACATGATTCTTCTGAACAACCGTATTTACGGACTTACAAAGGGTCAGTATTCACCTACATCGCCTCGCGGTTTCGTGAGCAAGTCAAGCCCTTACGGTACTGTTGAAGATCCGTTCCGTCCGGCTGAACTCTGCTTCGGCGCACGCGGCCATTTCTTTGCACGTGCCGTTGCCACCGACGCTCCGGGAACAGTTGACATTCTGAAGGCTGCCTACAATCACAAGGGCGCATCGGTATGTGAAATTCTTCAGAACTGCGTCATATTCAACAACGGTACTCACGAGGCCGTATATAATAAGGAGGGACGTGCAAAGAATGCCATCTATGTGAAGCATGGCGAGCCTCTGGTATTCGGCGAAAACAATGAGTACGGTATCATGCAGGAAGGCTTCGGCCTGAAGGTTGTCAAGATTGGCGAAAACGGCATTACTCTCAAGGATATTCTTGTACACGATGCCCACTGCCAGGACAATACACTGCAGTTGAAGCTTGCCCTTATGGGCGACGGAGACGGATTCCCTGTTGCTCTGGGTGTTATCCGTGATGTCGAAGCTCCGACTTATGATGATGCCGTTACCGCTCAGATTGAAGAGGTCAAGGCTGCAAAGAAATATCATAGCTTTGCAGAACTTCTTGAGACCAATGACATCTGGGAAGTCAAGTGACTTATACGGAAATTATTTTACGGCGACGTTCGTCGTCTGTTTTGACTGCTTTGGTG
>JAKSIQ010000020.1 GCA_024398755.1 Bacteroidaceae bacterium
CCAGACCGCGGTGAGTGAATCGGGCTGTTTTACTCACGGACTAGCCATTTTCCAGACCGCGGTGAGTGAATCGGGCTGTTTTGCTCACGGACTAGCCATTTTCCAGACCGCGGTAAGTGAATACGCCTGTTTTGCTCACGAGAGCGTAATGTTGCACGTATCAATACCCATACTTTTTCGGGCAAACCCCATCTATGCCTTCCCCCACTAAATTTCCACTGAGTCACATAAGCGCTTCTGCGCTTCGTAGCGAAGGCTACGCAAAGGTTTGGAAATGTGTTCCAATAAAAAAATGAACCGTACCTCAAAAGAGCAAAGGAGGAAGGCTTAAAAACCTTCCTCCTTTGCTCTTTTGAGGTACCTGGCGGACTCGAACCGCCGTACTCGGTTTTGCAGACCGATACCTAGCCGCTCGGTCAAGGTACCCTGCTTCGTTGTAGCGGGTGCAAAGGTAATACTTTGTTTGAGATTTTAAAACAAACTTGTGGAAAAAGTTTCCAGAGCATGCGGAAACACGCACACATTGCCAACTTGTCACATAATCATGCACCAATTATGCCATTTTGGCCGATTTATCCCAATGGCTGAATTATTGCGAATAATGCAGCAGAACATCGAACATTAAAAACACGATTCACTATGCAGAACAGTCAGAACAGCACACAGCCACAGAATCTGGAGCAGTTCGCCATCAACCTGAACGCAAGAGCCAAAGCGGGCAAGCTGGACCCCGTGATAGGACGTGACGATGAGATAAGGCGCGTTCTCCAGATACTGAGCCGCCGCACCAAGAACAACCCTATACTTATAGGTGAGCCGGGCACCGGCAAGACAGCCATAATTGAAGGACTGGCCCAACGCATTGTGCGCGGTGACGTACCCGAGAACCTGAAATCCAAAACGGTATATTCTCTCGACATGGGCGCGCTGGTGGCAGGAGCAAAGTACAAGGGCGAATTCGAAGAGCGTCTGAAAGGCGTCATAAACGAGGTCATACAGTCTGACGGCAACTTCATTCTGTTCATTGACGAGATTCACACGCTGGTTGGTGCCGGTGCCGGCGAAGGCGCAATGGATGCAGCCAACATACTCAAGCCCGCACTGGCCCGCGGCGATTTGCGTGCCATCGGCGCAACTACGCTGAACGAGTACCAGAAATACTTTGAAAAGGACAAGGCTCTGGAACGCCGTTTCCAGACCGTCATGATTGACGAGCCCGATGTGCAGAGCTCAATTTCCATTCTTCGCGGCCTTAAGGAACGATATGAAAGCCACCATAAGGTGCGTATAATGGACGAAGCCGTCATAGCGGCGGTCGAGCTGTCAAACCGTTACATAACAGAACGCTTTCTGCCGGACAAGGCCATCGACCTGATGGACGAGGCTGCAGCCAAACTGCGCATGGAACGCGACTCGGTGCCGGAAGAGCTTGACGAGATAACACGCAGGCTGAAACAGCTTGAAATAGAACGCGCAGCCATCAGGCGCGAAAACGACAAAATCAAACTGGAACAACTGAACAGCGAAATTGCAGACCTGCAGTCCCGCGAAAAGGACATGCGCGACAAATGGGAAGCCGAAAAGAATCTTGTACTGAAAATACAGCAGGACAAACAGACCATAGAGCAGCTCAAGATGCAGGCCGACAACGCCGAGCGCGAAGGCGACTACGGCCGTGTGGCCGAAATCAGGTACGGCAAGCTCAAGGAAATGGAAGCCGATATTGAGAAAATACAGCAGGAGCTTCACTCACGCCAGGGTGAAAACGCCATGGTCAAGGAGGAAGTGACGGCCGATGACATTGCCGAAGTGGTATCACGCTGGACCGGAATCCCCGTCAGCCGCATGCTGGAAAGCGAGCGCGAGAAGCTGCTTCACCTTGAAGAGGAACTGCACAAACGTGTCATCGGCCAGCAACAGGCTATAAGTGCGGTTGCCAACGCAGTACGCCGCAGCCGCGCCGGACTGCAGGACCCGAAGCGCCCCATAGGCAGTTTCATCTTCCTTGGCACTACGGGTGTAGGCAAGACTGAACTGGCCAAGGCCCTGGCCGAATATCTGTTCAACGACGAGAAGCTCATGACCAGAATAGACATGAGCGAGTATCAGGAAAAGTTCTCGGTGACCCGTCTCATTGGAGCGCCTCCCGGATATGTGGGTTACGACGAAGGCGGCCAGCTGACCGAAGCGGTACGCAGAAAGCCTTATTCGGTCATTCTGTTCGACGAAATCGAGAAGGCCCACCCCGACGTGTTCAACGTGCTGCTTCAGGTGCTTGACGACGGCCGTCTGACCGACAACAAGGGACGCACCGTCAATTTCAAGAACACCATAATAATAATGACCAGCAACCTGGGTAGCGAATACATACGCCAGCAGTCCGCCAAACTGAGCGCCAATCCGGACATGGACAGGGAGAAATGGCTCGACGAAACCGGGAAGCAGCTGTTTGAAATGCTCAAGCAGACCATACGCCCCGAGTTCCTGAACAGAATTGACGAGACCATTGTCTTCACCCCGCTCTCACAGCCCGAAATAGAACAGATTGTCAGACTTCAGGCCAACGGTGTATGCGGCATGCTTCGTGAAAACGGAATCTCCATGAGGGTCGATGACAGCGCCGTAAAACTCATTGCGCAAGCCGGTTTCGATCCCGAATTCGGAGCACGTCCTGTAAAGCGCGCCTTGCAGACAATGCTTCTGGACAGGCTTTCCACCATGATTCTTGCAGGACAGGTGGACAGCAGCCGCAGTCTTACAGCATTTGCCGGGCCCGACAGCCAGATTCTGTTCGGTTAAGCGCTTCTTTCCGACAAGCGGTGCCCGTTTTTGGGAAAAATGTCTAACTTTGCGACCGTCAAACCCAACGCAGTAAAGCATGACATCGAAAGCCTTGATAACTTCAATGCGGCTCCGCACGCTCCCACTTTCCACAGCTGGGATTATACTTGGCATCATGCTGGCGATGAAAGACCATACCGTTCCATGGTATGTAATTCTGCTGACAATTCTTACTACGGTCTCGCTTCAGATTCTCAGCAATCTGTCAAACGAACTCGGTGATTATCTGAGCGGGACCGATGGCAACGGCCGCCAGGGTCCGGCATACAGCATGGAAAGCGGTTCGCTGACCGAAGACGAGATGCGCAGTGCCATACGCATAATGGTTCTTGTGTGCATGATTTCCGGTCTTGCCATGATACGCAGTTCGTTCGGGACAGTGCTTTGCATAGCCGGCGAGAGCCTGGTCGTTCTTGGCGGACTGGCCATCTGGGCCGCCATGCATTACACACTGGGCAAGCATCCGTACGGTTACCGCGGACTGGGTGACATTTTCGTATTCATTTTCTTCGGACTGGTACCGGTCATGGGAGGTTATTTCGTATCGGCCCACACAATTGACTGGTTCACCGCGTTACCAGGTGCCGCCATCGGTCTGTTCAGCGTCGGCGTCCTGAACGTGAACAACATGCGCGACATGGAGTCCGATGCAAAAACGCGCGTCACGGTTCCATTGCTTTTAGGCCTGCGGCGCGCACGCATTTATCACACCATCCTTATAGTTACGGGATGGTTACTGATGGCCGCATACTCAATTCTGACGGCAACCACCGTCTTTTCATTACTGTACATACTTACTCTGCCACTGTATGTCAGACATCTGACCTGCATCTGGAAATTGCAACAGAGCGAGCTGGACCCCATGCTTCCAATGCTTGTTCTGTCAACTTTCGGATTCAGCCTGCTGGCCGGAATTGGCAATCTGTTCTAAGAAACCATGCCTAAGAAAGAAACCATACGCAATCTGTTCGATGACATCGCCTCAGGCTATGACAGGTTCAACCACATATCCTCATTCCAGGCCGACAAAAGATGGAGACGCAAGGCAGTCAATTCGATAGTCGACACGGACGCACCGCTTGCAATACTTGACGTGGCAACCGGGACGGCCGATTTCGCCATCGACATAGCAAGCCGTGCCGCCAAAGGATCGCGGATAACCGGCATCGACCTCTCGCAGAAAATGCTTGACATTGGAAAGGAGAAGGTGCTGAAGACATACTTCGACATCAAGTTGAAACAGGGAGATGCAGAGAATCTGGAATTCCAGGACTGCAGTTTCGACCGGGTTTCAGTCGCGTTCGGAGTACGCAACTTCGAGAATCTGGAAAAAGGACTCAGCGAAATGATGCGCGTTCTGAAACCGGGAGGAAAACTTGTAATTCTTGAACTCTCCTATCCTGAAAAACGGTTCATCAGACGCTTCTACGAATTGTACGCATTCAGAATACTGCCCATTATAGGCAAACGTCTTACCGGTAACGAACAGGCATTCAGATACCTTCCGGAATCGACACTCAAATTCCCTCTGCCTGCACTTTTCATTCCAATGCTGAAGCAGACAGGCTTCTCCACGGTAACACACAGGCAGTTCATGTTCGGAACATGCAGAATGTACACAGCAACAAAATAAACAGACCAATACATAATTATGACCAATTTGAAAACATTGACAATGACAATCATAGCCATTTCATCAGCCCTCTTGGTTTCATGCAACAAAGAGGATGAAGATGCCATTGAAATGGAAGTTGTCAGAAGAGGAGTTGAACTGATTCCCGGCCGTGATGGCAAAGAGTACGAAGCCGTAGATCTTGGACTGCCAAGTAAAGTTTTATGGAGCACTTGCAATATCGGCGCACACAGTCCGCAGGAATCAGGAAATTTCTACGCCTGGGGTGAGACAGAGACGAAAGCCCATTATCTGTGGGACAACTACAAACATTGCGACGGAGACATTTTCAGTCTGACAAAATACGTCCAGCAGGGCGGAGCCGAAGACTATGGATTAGGGAAACAATATGACGACAAAACTGTACTTGACAGCATTGACGATGTAGCAAAAGTCACAATGGGTGGTAAATGGAAAATGCCTACCGTATACAACTTTTCCGAACTTGACAGAAACACCACAAAAAGATACTGCAAACTTGAAGGCGTTTACGGCATTCTGTTCACTTCAACCAGAAAAGGATATGAAGACCGCAGCATTTTTCTGCCTATAGCAGGAAAGTTCGATGACAAGAAGGTTTCTTTCAATGGCAGAAGTGGCTGGTACTGGGCATCGGAATTATCCGGAAAATATACATATATGGGACAGGAACTCAATATTGACAGTGACGGGAACGCAGTTCTTTCCCAATACCCCAGATATGTAGGCCTATCCGTCCGACCTATAACCAAACGATAACAACAAAAAAAGGGACCTGCAACACTGCAAGTCCCTTTTTCTTTCAGTTATCTCGGTGAAATTATCGTCTTGGTCTTTCTTCGGCTACGCGAACGGCAATTGCACGACCTGAAACTTCTTTTCCGTTAAGGCCTTCGATGGCAGCCTTTGCAGCTTCATCATCAGGCATTTCCACGAAACCGAATCCGCGTGAACGGTGAGTCTCGCGATCGGTGATAATTCTTGCTGATGATACTTCACCAAACTGGCTGAATGCATCGGCCAGTTCTGATTCCTGCATACGGAAACTCAGATTGCTAACAAACAGGTTCATAAAAGTGTTTTGGTTTGAAATTGTTAAAAGTTGTTTGCAAATGTAGGCAGAAATTCAATTCTGCAATATCCAATTGTCTTTTTTTTCATTGCGAATGGCAAAAAAAGTGGTATTTTTGTTGTCTGAATATATAGCATAGGTTTCACAGGCAAATGATAGAAAAGCACCTTGTACTCGAAGATGCCGATCCTGCGGTATTTTATGGCGCAGGAAATGCCAATCTGCAGCTTCTCAAGGCGCTGTTTCCCAAAGTCCGCATAGTTGCAAGAGGCAATGTGTTGAAAATAATGGGAGAAGACAGTGAAACCACACGGTTCGAGCAGGCTGTGCTCAGAATAGAGCGGTTCTGTTCACAGTTCAATTCACTTACCGAAGAGAATCTGGTCGATCTGGTAAACGGTCAGGACCCGCATGGAGAAAAGGCGTCCGATGTCATTCTTTTCGGTATTTCAGGCCGCCCCATTCTGCCACGCACGGAAAATCAGAAGAAACTGGTTAAAGACTACAATGACCATGACATGCTGCTCGCTGTCGGTCCTGCCGGTTCAGGCAAGACATACACAGCAATAGCTCTGGCGGTCCGGGCACTCAAGAACAAGGAGGTCAAGCGCATTGTTTTGTGCCGTCCGGCGGTTGAGGCCGGCGAAAAACTAGGATTCCTGCCTGGTGACATGCGCGAAAAGATTGATCCATATCTGCAGCCTCTTTACGATGCTCTCCAGGACATGATTCCGGGAGCCAAACTGAAGGAGCTCATGGATATGGGCACCATTCAGATTGCCCCGTTGGCATTCATGCGCGGACGCACGCTGAACGATGCCGTAGTCATTCTTGATGAAGCGCAGAACACCACCCCACAGCAGATAAAGATGTTTCTGACCCGCATGGGATGGAACACCAAGATGATAGTCACAGGTGACCTCACCCAGATAGACCTGCCGCCCACACAGATTTCCGGACTGGTTCAGGCTCTTGAGGTGCTGAAAGGCATTGAAGGCGTATCCATAATCCGCATGACCAAGAAGGACATTGTCCGCCACAAACTGGTTACCAGAATAGTTGAAGCATACGACCGCTACGACGAGACTCACAAGGAAAAGGAAAGAAAACCATATAAATCAAAAAACAATGAGCAAAGCATTGACCAGAACTGATTTCAAGTTCAAGGGACAGAAAGGCGTTTACCACGGTAAAGTCCGTGACGTGTACAACATTGATGACGACCTCATGGTGATGGTTGCCACTGACCGCATATCGGCCTTTGACGTTATCCTGCCGAAGGGCATTCCATTCAAGGGTCAGGTTTTGAACCAGATTGCAGCAGGATTCCTTGACAAGACAGCCGACATCTGTCCGAACTGGAAACTTGCCACCCCGGATCCCATGGTTACCGTAGGTCTGAAGTGCGAAGGCTTCCGTGTTGAAATGATTATCCGCGGATACCTGACAGGTTCAGCATGGCGCGACTACAAGAACGGCTGCCGTATGCTTTGCGGCAATGTCCTGCCCGAAGGCATGAAGGAGAACCAGAAGTTCCCGGAGCCTATCATCACTCCTACCACCAAGGCCGATGAGGGACATGACGAGAATATTTCAAAGGAGGAAATCATAGCCCAGGGTCTGGTAAGCAAGGAAGACTACGAGGTAATGGAGCAGTACACCCGTGCACTTTTCAAGCGCGGCACTGAAATTGCTGCTGAAAAGGGACTCATTCTGGTTGACACCAAATACGAGTTCGGAAAACGTGACGGCAAGGTATATCTGATTGACGAGATCCACACCCCTGACTCTTCACGTTATTTCTACGCTGACGGCTATCAGGAGAAATTTGAAAAAGGAGAAGCCCAGAAACAGCTCTCAAAGGAATTCGTACGCCAGTGGCTCATTGAGCACAACTTCATGAACCAGCCCGGCCAGGTCATGCCTGAGATTACTGACCAGTACGCAGACAGCGTATCGGAACGCTACATTGAACTTTACGAGCACATTACCGGCAGCAAGTTCCAGAAGGCCGGTGCCGAAGACCTTGCTGCACGCATTGAAAAGAACGTTACCGACTGGCTCAACAAGCGCTGACCATGGAATCTTTCGGGGGCATATTTCCTTTCCTTATAATATTGGGAATCATAATATTCAAGTCCGTTTTCAAAAAACTGGACGTGCTTTCTGACGATTTTCCCAATGTCGGCACAGACAAGGATAGTGTTGAAAAGCCCGACGAAAAGCCCGAACAGTCGGCCATACAGGTATCAGCTGACAGGCTGTTCGGTCTGATAGGCAAGCCGTTGGGGCATTCAAAGTCAGAACAGCTGTTCAAGACCCGTTTCAACCGCGAGCACATCAGTGCTGATTACTGCAACTTTGAGCTTGACAGCATTGAGGAACTTCCCGGAATAATATCAGCCAATCCCAATCTGTGCGGCTTTAATGTCACCATTCCATACAAGGAGGCAGTGATTCCGTTTCTTGACGAGCTGGATGAATCGGCCAGAGCGGTAGGCGCGGTAAATACGGTAAAAGTCACAAGGGACGGAAGTTCAGTACGGCTTACCGGCTACAATACCGACTGCACAGGGTTCATGGAATCCATAAAGGAGCATGTCGGGGAACGCAGGAAAGCCCTGATCCTTGGAACTGGAGGTGTGTCCAAAGCTGTAAAACACGCTTTCGACCTGCTTGGAATTGAAAGCCGCTTTGTTTCGCGCAATTCCACTTTCGACACAATGGGTTATTACGAACTGTCCCCGTCAATCATGGACGAATACCAGATAATAGTGAACTGCACCCCGGTTGGAATGTATCCCAACAACGACCAGTGCCCCGACATACCATATTCTTTCCTTTCAGCGGAACATCTGGTTTACGATGTCATATACAATCCGCAGGAAACGCTTTTCATGAAGAAGAGCAGGGAATACGGTGCAACCGCCATAGGTGGAGAAAACATGTTTGAACTACAAGCCGCCGCCAGCTGGAAAATCTGGAACGAAAAATAAAGAAAAAAGCAAAAACAAAAGAATAATGAACGAACGCTACATGCTTCGCGGTGTATCGGCCTCAAAGGAGGACGTTCACAACGCAATCAAGAACATTGACAAGGGTATTTTTCCGAAAGCATTCTGCAAGATCATCCCTGACATACTTGGCGGTGACCCTGAGTACTGCAACATAATGCATGCCGACGGTGCCGGAACAAAATCCTCGCTGGCATACGCCTACTGGAAAGAGACAGGTGACCTGTCAGTCTGGAAAGGCATTGCGCAGGACGCTCTGATAATGAACATCGATGATCTGCTCTGCGTTGGTGCTGTTGACGGCATTCTGGTAAGTTCCACCATTGGCCGCAACAAGAACCTTGTTCCGGGCGAAGTCATAAGCGCCATAATAAACGGTACCGATGAACTGCTGGCCGAACTCCGCGAAATGGGTGTCGGAGCATACGCTACAGGCGGTGAGACAGCCGATGTAGGCGATCTGGTACGCACTATAATCGTTGACAGCACAGTGACCTGCCGCATGAAGCGCAGCGACGTGATAGACAACGGCAACATACGCCCGGGTGATGTCATTGTAGGTCTTGCATCGTTCGGACAGGCAACTTACGAAAAGGAATACAACGGCGGCATGGGCAGCAACGGTCTGACCAGCGCCCGTCACGACGTATTCTGCAAGGATGTGGCAAAGAAGTATCCTGAAACATACGACCATGCGGTTCCAGAAGATCTGGTATATTCAGGCGGCCTGAAACTGACCGACAGTGTTGAAGGTTCTCCGATTGATGCTGGAAAACTGGTTCTGTCCCCCACCCGCACATACGCTCCTGTAGTCAAGAAGCTGCTCGATGCCCTGCGCCCGCAGATTCACGGAATGATTCACTGCTCAGGTGGCGCCCAGACCAAGATTCTGCACTTTGTAGAGAACGTCCACGTCATAAAGGACAACCTGTTCCCGGTTCCCCCGCTATTCCGCACCATACAGCAGCAGAGCGGCACCGACTGGAAGGAAATGTACAAGGTGTTCAACAGCGGTCACCGCTTCGAAGTGTATCTGTCACCGGAATATGCCCAGCAGGTTATTGAAATCAGCAAGTCATTCGGAATCGATGCACAGATAATAGGTCGTGTGGAAGCATCGGACCACACACATCTGACAATAAACAGCGAATTCGGCACATTCGAATACTGATTGCACCCTGTATATTCAGGGTGTACATCAGTACCTGACCACTTTGTTAGGGCATACGCCAACGCCTTTCACTTCATACAGGAGTCTGCCATCCATTTCAAAACACAGCAGACGTCCTGGGGTCACATAGTCGCCTGCATCGGTCACATATACCCTTTCATGCAAGGCATCGGGACATATACCATATGGAGTTTTAATGACTGTTCCGTCTTTGATGAAATCAGCGTCAATAGTTTTATAGTCTGACACATCTATCACGCTGACACGTCCCCCTGACTCATAATACCAAAGACGGCCGTCATCAATGGCCATTTTTTCAATTGGCAGATCAAGGGTTTTTTCAACCTTGTCCGTATTGCTGTCAATGACCTGGAGATGAAGGTCGTATGACCATGTAACATAACTGTAAACTCCTCGCGTCAAGACAAAGACACGGTTTTCCCATGTGCATATCTGTCCGGGATTGGACAGCACGGAAATCCTCTTTGTCTCAGTGAATGTCTCCAAATCAACTACAGAAACCGTAGAGTCAGGATCCGCGAAATTCATTCCACCGGAATTTGAAACATACAGTTTGCCACCGGCTACACCTATGCCATCAGGATTGCTGCCTACCTGAATAACAGCATCAATCTGCATCGACACGGTATCAATACGTGACACTGTGCCGTCATAGCAGCACAGATAGACATATTTGCCATTTGCAGCCATGAAGCGCGGCTGACGAGCTTCACCTTTGTCATTTACAATGGAAATCTGAGACATGGAACGGCATGTTGCGGCATCGGCAATCTCTAGTGTGCTGGAACCTGACACGGCTATATACAGTTTGCTTCCATATAAGATCATATCATTGGCACCATCACCGAGCAGGCGGTCATTGCCTCCCTCAAAAGCGCAGTACGTGGTATAGTTATTCCATGCCTTCAATCGGCCGGCCTCAAGATCATAACACGCCAGACGGCTGTCATTGCCATTCCACTGCCCTTCGGACAATGTATAAAGAAAACCTGTGCCGTCAGGCTGGTTGACGCTGAAATTGTCAATCAGTTCCGGTTCCGGATCACATGCGGCGAAAGCAGTAAAAGCAGTTGCCACTAAAAGAATATTGAAGTTTTTCATAGCAGATGGATTAAAAATCAAACGATGCTGACAATCTGTACTGTCTTCCCGGCATAGGGAAATTCTTCACTATTTCATACTGCTTATCAAACAGGTTCATGACCTGCCCTCTGAGTTCAAAACTACATTTATCGGACAAATGGAAATTCCGCCATACTGAAATACCACTGTCCGAATATCCGGGCATTCTGTATTCAGGTCCGTTGTAACGGTTGCTGTAATATTCTCCGCTGAACAGACTTGACCAACTGAAATCAACTATACCAGTCTCAACAATAAGCAATGCCGATGCCGAATGTCTTGGCATATATGGCAGCTGATGGTTCAGAACCGCCGGATCTGAATCGCTCTTGTCCATACAGCGCTGATATGTGTATGAAGCCTGGAAACTTACAGACAGTTCTCTGAAAAAAACCGCATGCGCGCTGACTCCTGTTTCAAGGCCGTGGGTCAGCACCTTACCTACATTCTCCATTCTCCACACGGCGGTATTCTTACCTGGAACGGCCAGTATCCTGTCGCTTACGCGGCTGGTATATGAATCGGCATACAGTTCAATTGTCATGGAACTTCCCAGGTCGTGTGACATGGCTATACCGGCACTTGACATTCTCGCCACCTCAGGTTTGAGATTGCGACGTCCTGCCTGTTCAAAATACAGGTCATTGAACGACGGCAGACGGACAGCCTGCTGGTACGATGCTCTGACGTGAAGACCTGCTTCAGGCCACAACAGAAGATTCGCCCCTACCGACGGCGACAATTTCGTATAGTCAAGAGCATTATTGCCGGTTCCCGTCTTCTCTATGGCATGCACCATATTCATGCGTCCCGTAAAGACGAGTCTTTCAGAAGCATACTTGGTACCTATGCTGGTGTTTGCAGTAATCCGTTCAGGATCGCTATTGACAAGCTGGCTTCCATACATGCTGCTGAAACGGACATCTGCAGCAGCAACAGCCTGAATGCGTTCTGCAAGCTGACAAAGTGCGACTTCGGAAATATAGAAGCCGCTTTCCCTATATTCGTTGTCCTTGTGTCCCGCCACATCGGTTGTCGAAAGATTATGGTATCGGCCCGTGTTGTCATTGAACTTTAGCTGAGTCTCGAAAGTGAAAAGTTCACCCGCCCTCTGTCTCCACACAGCCTGTGCTCCGAAGATTCCGCTTTTCAGGCTCTCCGCCGAAGCCCTCTCCAAATACAGAATGTTAGATGGATAGTTCTGTTCGTTACCATACCAGTTGACCGATGCCGTCAGCCTGCCACTTTCCATATTCCTTTCATAAGAAAGGCTGAGATTCATCCTTTCAACTTGGGAATTGGACCTTTTCAACACTTTGCTGCTGCCGGCATTCATTTGCATAAACGGATAGTCACCTTCTGTCTCAAGCCAGTCGGCACCGGCCCAAAGAGCCGACTTCCGTCCCATACGGAAACCGGTACGCGCATTCAGATTCCAGGTTCCGAAACTGCCGGACGTGACGCTGGCCTCACTGCGGCAGTTCTCCCCTTCTTCAAGTTTGGGAGATTTGCTGCTTATTGACACTCTGGACGACAGGGCTGCCACCGATGCCGGCTTCATCATATCATTATCAGGACCGCTTCCCAACTGAAGGCTTTCTGTCTGGCTCACTGAAAAACGGCCCAGATCTATCTGTCCGCTCTGGTCATCGGAAACAAGCACGCCATCGTACACTACTGCGGTATGTTCGCTGGCCAACCCCCTGACTGAAACAGTCTTCAGGCCTCCTATTCCACCATAGTCCTTCACCATGGCACCGCTCATGAACTTGAGAGCGTCCGATACCTGCACACTACCGGTAGCCTTCAAAGTCATGGCATCGGCCTCTCTGACCGTACCGACCCGGTTCTGAGCTTCAATGCCGTTACTGATTACAGCAACTTCATCAATCTGACGTTCAAACATGGAATCAGTTGCAACATACTGGGCTCCGGCATATTGCATGTCAAGCAGAAAAAAAGCGAGAATGGCCTTATGGGTCACAGATACAGTTTTCATCCTTTCCTCGAGAATAAAAAAGTCATGTAATGAATGCACTCAGCAGGTTTTCTGACTTGACCCATCCGGTTTCCGGCCTTCCCAGCTATGTAGCCAGTGACCATTTTCTTTCTTGGAAACCGAACCTGAAGGATTCACAGCAGCGGGACTGTTCGGGATTCACACCCGATTCCCTATCTGAACGCACTGCAAAATTACTGCTTTTTTCAGAGTTTCGCATCAAGTCAAGAATCTTCTTAAGTAGAATTATCGGCAATTATGAAGCAGGAAATGAGTATCTTTGCAAGACAAATACTTTGAGGTGAATATATGTCTCCAGCCCAACTGCTTGATAAACTGAACGATTTGGAATCAAGATTTCAGGAAGTCAGTCTGCTCATCACAGACCCTTCGGTCATTGCCGACATGAAGCGCTTCGTCAAGTTGAACCGTGAATACAGGGATCTGGAACTCATTTCAGCAGCAAGGAAGAAATACATCACTCTTCAGAACAACATTGCCCAGGCACGCGAACTGATTTCAACCGAGTCAGATCCGGAGATGAAGCTGATGGCACGTGAGGAACTTGAAGAATCGCAGTCATCAATACAACAACTTGAAGAGGAAATCAAACTGATGCTCGTTCCTGAAGACCCGCAGGATGCCAAAGACGTGGTCATGGAAATACGCGGAGGCACAGGCGGTGACGAAGCAGCCCTGTTTGCCGGAGACCTGTACCGCATGTACACCAAATACTGCGAAACGAAAGGCTGGAAGACAGCCGTTTCATCATGTTCCGAAGGCGCTTCCGGAGGATTCAAGGAAATAATATTCACCGTTTCAGGAGATAAGGTGTACGGAACCCTGAAATACGAATCCGGCGTACATCGTGTTCAGCGTGTTCCTGTAACCGAAACTCAGGGACGCATACACACATCGGCCGCCACAGTTGCGGTTCTTCCCGAGGCCGATGCATTCGAAGTTGAGATTAACGAAGGTGAAATCAAATGGGACACGTTCCGCAGTTCGGGAGCCGGCGGCCAGAATGTCAACAAGGTTGAATCGGGCGTTCGACTCAGATACAACTGGAAGAACCCCAATACAGGTGCGGTTGAGGAGATTCTCATTGAGTGTACCGAGACACGAGACCAGCCCAAGAACAAGGAGCGTGCGCTTTCACGCCTGCGTACCATGATATATGACCGCGAGCACCAGAAGTATGTCGATGACATTGCGGCCAAACGCAAGACCATGGTTTCAACCGGTGACCGCTCGGCCAAGATACGCACCTACAATTTTCCGCAGGGCCGGATAACGGACCACCGCATCAACTATACGGTCTATAACCTGCCTGCCTTTATGGACGGAGCCATACAGGAGTGTATAGACCAGCTGACTATTGCCGAAAATGCGGAACGCATGAAGGAAAGCGAATTGTAAGAATATTTCATAATAAACAACAATAGTATGACAAGAGAGGAACTTTATTCGAACATAATGCGCAAGCGCAGTTTCCTATGCGTCGGACTTGATACCGACACAAAGAAGATACCTGCCCATCTGCTCAAACTCGATGACCCGGTATTTGAATTCAACAAAGCCATAATCGACGCTACCGCGCCTTTCGCAATTGCTTACAAGCCGAACCTTGCGTTTTACGAAGGTGCCGGCCTGAAAGGAATACAGTCATTGTACAAGACCCTTGACTACATACGCAAGAACTACCCGGACCAGTTCATAATTGCCGATGCCAAACGCGGCGACATAGGAAACACCGCAGCGCTGTATGCCCGCAGTTTCTTTGAGGAAATGGATGTCGATGCAGTGACCGTCGCACCATATATGGGACAGGACAGCGTCACTCCGTTCCTTGGGTTCGATGGCAAATGGGTGATACTGCTTGCTCTGACAAGCAACAAGGGTGCACAGGACTTCCAGTACATTCAGGATCCTGAAGGACGTCCGCTGTTCAAAAACGTTCTTGAACACTCTCTTGAGTGGGGAGGCAATGCTGACAACATGATGTACGTTGTAGGTGCCACACGCGCCGAGATGCTTTCCGAAATACGAACCGTCGTTCCTGACAGTTTCCTGCTTGTTCCTGGAATCGGCGCACAGGGAGGCAGCCTGGCTGACGTATGCAAGTATGGAATGAACAGCAAATGCGGCCTCATAGTCAACAGCAGCCGCGCTATAATATACGCTGACAGCACTGAGAACTTTGCCAAGGCTGCTGCAGAACAGGCCAAGGCAGTCCAGCAGGAAATGTCCTCCTATTTGAAATAAGTACGTGCGCGTACGCGCGATTCCAAAAGAATCGTGTATTTTTGTAATTCCCAACAAGAATGACAATGGATTTTACAGCAAAACAGATTGCACAGTTCCTTTCCGGACAGGTTCTTGGAGACGAGAATGCAACAGTCAGCACTTTTGCCAAGATTGAAGAAGGCAAACCGGGTGCAATATCATTTCTCTCCAATCCCAAATACGCCGAGTATCTTTACACCACACAGTCAAGCATAGTTCTGGTCAACCGCGATTTCAAGACAGAAAAACAGCCTTCCGCCACTCTCATTCTGGTGGACAACGCCTACGAAAGTCTTGCAAAGCTGCTGACACTGTACTCACAGGCCGTTAACCCCAAGCGTCAGGGCATCAGCCCTCTGGCATCGGTTTCAGAATCGGCACAGATTGGCAAGGATGTGTTCATAGGACCGTTTGCTGTTGTTGAAGACGGTGCCGTAATTGGAGACAACACACAAATCTATTCGCATGCGTTTGTAGGCCAGGGTGCCAGAATTGGCGCGGACTGCATTCTGTATCCGAATTCCACAGTCTATTACGGCTGTATTGTAGGAAACCGCTGCACCATGCATTCAGGTAGCGTAGTTGGAGCCGACGGTTTCGGATTCGCACCTACGCCACACGGTTATGACAAAATTCCCCAAATTGGCATAGCGCAACTTGAAGACGATGTTGAAATTGGCGCAAACACATGTGTTGACCGTTCAACCATGGGACGCACCATTGTCAGAAAGGGCGTAAAACTGGACAACATGGTACAGATAGCGCACAATGTTGAAGTTGGAGAGAATACAGTCATATCGGCACAGAGCGGCATTGCCGGATCCACCAAGGTAGGACAATGGTGCATGATTGGCGGGCAGAGCGGAATTACCGGACATATCAAGATCGGCAACAAGGTGAACCTGGGTGCCAAGACGGGAGTCATCAGCAACACTCCCGACAACCAGAATGTCATGGGTTACCCAGCATTAGGCTACCGCGATTTCCTCCGTTCATCGGTGGTCTTCCGCCAGTTACCGGACATGCAGAAAGAAATAAGCGCTCTTCAGAAAGAGATAGAATCACTCAAAGCAAAACTTGAAGAAAAATAACATAACATGTATAAACAGAAGACTTTAAAGGAAAGTTTCTCCCTGAGTGGCAAGGGCCTTCACACCGGGCTTGACCTGACTGTGACATTCAATCCGGCCCCAGCCGACTACGGGTACAAGATACAGAGGACAGACCTTGACAGCCAGCCTGTCATTGACGCATACGCCGAGAACGTCCGCGAGACCCAGCGTGGTACGGTTCTGTTCAAAGGAAACGCCAAAGTCAGCACAGTGGAACACGCACTGGCAGCTCTCTATGCGGCAGGAATCGACAACTGCCACATGGAAGTGAACGGCCCCGAATTCCCGATTCTGGATGGAAGTGCAATCCAGTATGTGGAAAACATACAGCGTGTTGGAGTCAAGGAACAGGATGCACTGAAAGACTTCTACGTGGTCAAATCAAAAATAGAGGTACGCGACGAGAAGACAGGTTCATCAATCATACTGCTTCCCGATGACGAATTCAGCGTAAACGTACTGATATCATTTGACTCCAAGATTCTGTACAACCAGTACGCATCGCTTGATGACATGCGTGATTTCCCACAGGAAATAGCTTCAAGCCGCACATTCGTATTCGTTCGTGAAATCGAACCTCTGCTCGGAGTAGGGCTGATTAAAGGCGGCGACCTTGACAATGCCATCGTCATATACGAAAGGGAAATGCCACAGGAACGCTACGACAAACTTTCCGAAATCATGGGAGTGCCCAAGATGGATGCCCACAAGCTTGGCTACATAATGCACAAGCCGCTGACATGGGACAACGAACCGGCACGCCACAAACTGCTTGACATAATAGGTGACCTTGCACTGGTCGGCAAACCTATCAAGGGACGTATCATAGCCACCCGTCCGGGACACACCATCAACAACCAGTTCGCCCGCATACTGCGCAAGAACATAACGTTGAACGATGCCCAGGCACCCGCATACAACCCTGCAATTCCACCGGTAATGAACTTGAAACAGATTCAGGCCGGACTGCCGCAGCGTTACCCCATGCTTCTGCTTGACAAGGTCATTGCTATGACAGACCTGTATGCTGAAGGCGTCAAGAACGTGACCAACGACGAATTCTTCTTCCAAGGCCATTTCCCAGGCCAGCCCATCATGCCCGGAGTTCTCATTGTCGAGGCAATGGCCCAGCTTGGAGGTACACTGGCACTTCAGTACACAGACGATCCGCAGCAGTTCCAGGCACGCTTCGTCAAGATTGACAACACGCGTTTCCGTCACGAAGTAGTGCCAGGCGACACCATGCTGATGCGTGTTGTAAAGACTGCGCCAATGCGTCATAACATGCTATCACTCAAGGGATACACCTTCGTCGCCGACAAATTGGTTGCAGAAGCGGAGTTTATGGTACAACTTACTAGAACAGACAAAAAGGAATAAGTTATGATAAGCCCATTGGCATACGTGGACCCATCGGCCCAGATAGGCGAGAATGTGGAAATAGGCCCATTCTGCTTCATTGACAAAAATGTCGTTATCGGCAATGATAACGTAATAATGCCTCATGTGAACATCATGTACGGTTCCCGCATAGGCAACGGCAACCAGATTCATCCGGGAGCCGTTATCGGAGGCATACCACAGGATCTCAAGTTCCGCGGTGAAGATACGACCGCCGAAATCGGAGACTTCAACCGCATTCGTGAAAACGTTACAATCAACCGCGGTACAGCCTCAAAGGGCAAGACCGTAGTCGGCAACAACAACCTACTTATGGAGAACATGCATGTGGCCCATGACTGCGTGATAGGCAACAACTGCATAATCGGAAACAGCACCAAGTTCGCCGGTGAGGTTGTGGTCGATGACCATGCAACCATCAGCGCATGTGTACTCATACACCAGTTCTGCCACATTGGAGGCTATGTCATGATTCAGGGAGGCAGTGGATGCAGCAAGGATATTCCCCCATACATAATGGGCGGACGCAATCCTCTGACATATGCAGGAATCAATCTCGTACGTCTGCGCCGCGAGGGTTATCCAACTGAAACAATTGATGCAATACATAACACATATCGCATTATATATCAGAACGGTATGAATGTTTCACAAGCACTTGCAGCACTCAAGGAAGAGTCGTTTGCAAGCCTGCCCGAAATCCAGTACATCATCAAATTCATTGAATCATCAGAACGCGGAATCATCAGAGACCGCTAAACAATACACAGACTATGATTTACAGATTTATAATTGTATCTGACGAAGTCGATGACTTCCACCGTGAGATTCAGATCAGTTCGTCAGCATCGTTTCTGGATTTCAGCAATGCCATTCTGGAATCTGTAGGTTATCCCGATGACCAGATGACGTCTTTCTTCATTTGCGAAGACAACTGGGAAAAACGCGAGGAAATAACCCGCGAGGAAATGAACACAAGCTCCGAGGTTGACAGTTGGGTAATGGCTGAAACTCCACTGGACGAACTTATTGAAGACGAAAAACAGCGTCTGATATACGTATTCGATCCGCTTACAGACCGTTGCTTCTTCATTGAGCTGAAGGAAATCATAACAGGCCGTACACTTGCCAAGGCTGAATGCACAGGCAAGTCAGGCATTCCTCCTAAACAGACTGTCGATTTTGATGAAATGGTCAAGACATCGGGAATCACTGATCTAGGAGAGAACTTCTATGGCGATGATGGTTTTGACGAAAGCGAACTGGATCAGGACGGATTTGACATGGGCTCAGGTCCAACTGAAGTCAGTCTTGATTCAATTGATGACATGTTCTGATAAAGTGTGAAGAATCTGGTCATCATACTTGGTCCAACCGGCGTGGGAAAGACAGATATCTGTCTGAACCTCGCCGATTTGTTTCATACCCCCATTATCGGCGCTGATTCCAGGCAGATGTATGCCGACATCCCCATCTGCACGGCAGCCCCGACACAGGAGCAGATGGCACGAGTCAAGCATTATTTTGTCGGAAATCTCAAGATTGATGACTATTACAGTGCAGCAAAGTACGAAGAGCAGGCTTCCAACTTACTAACAGCCCTATTCGGCAGCCACGACATACTCCTAGCCAGTGGTGGTTCCATGATGTACATAGACTCTTTGTGCTACGGAATCGACGACATACCTACCGTTTCGCCTGAAATCAGGCAGGAATTGACCGAA
Organism: Bacteroidaceae bacterium; assembly: GCA_024398755.1. GTDB lineage: Bacteria > Bacteroidota > Bacteroidia > Bacteroidales > Bacteroidaceae > Colenecus. Next base: position 19,415 of record JAKSIQ010000020.1, read on the forward strand.
AGGCTGAGAACCGAAGGACTTGATTCTCTGGTTGCCGAACTCAAGTTGCTTGACCCGGAATACTATTGGAAAGCAGACCTGAAAAATCCGAAACGCGTGCTGCACGCGCTCGAAATCTGTTACATGACAGGCCACCCTTATTCCGATTTGAGAACAGGCAACAAGGCAGAGAGACCTTACAACATAATACGCATCGGCCTGAACAGAACGCGCGAAGAACTTTACGACAGAATCAACCGCCGTGTTGATTCCATGGTTGAAAACGGATTGCTTGAAGAAGCACAACGCATGTACCCGTTCAAAGGTCTGAATTCATTGAATACGGTAGGCATGAAGGAACTGTTCAGCTGGATGGATGGGAACCCCACCCCTGACGGCAAGCCACAGACACTTGAATTCGCTTTGGACTGCATACGCCGCAACAGCCGTGTCTATTCTCGCAAGCAGATGACTTGGTTCAAAAGAGACCAGAACACCGTCTGGTTTCACCCTGATGACAGTAAATCCATCATTGACTACATAAACAGCTGCACTCATGCTGATAAGACTGTATGAAAAGAACACCAGCCAGAAGGACATTGACAGGGTACTGGACATTCTGAACGGAGGAGGTGTGGCAATTCTGCCTACCGACACGGCCTATGCCATGTGCTGTCATGCGCTGAAGGAACGCCCAATTGAAAGGATATGCCGCCTGAAAGGCATGGACGTCAGAAAGCACCGCTTCTCCATAATCTGTTATGATCTGAGTGACATCAGCCAGTACGTACAGATTGACAACAGCACTTTCAAGGCAATGAAACGTAATCTGCCCGGTCCGTTCACCTTCGTTCTTCGCGCCGGGAGCCGTCTGCCAAAAGTATTCAGCAACCGCAAGGAAGTTGGAATACGCGTGCCTGACAATACCATTGTACGTGAGATATGCCGTCAGCTCGGTGCTCCGCTTCTTGCCACAACAATACCTTTCAACGAAAACGCGGACGATATTGCCTTCCTAACAGATCCGGAACTCATAGACGAACGATTCGGGGACGATGTCGACATTGTGGTGAACGGCGGAAATGGAGACTGCCAATACTCTACTGTAATATACTCAGTCAATGGAGACCAGGAAATCCTCAGACAAGGGAAAGGTGTCTTAAAAGATTGACAACAAACTTTGATAAATAGCGATAATCATAATAATATGAATAAGTTATCAGTAATTATTTCAAGTATGGCCATTTGTCTTGCAACAGGCGTTTCAGCTCGTCAGCTACAGCTGGATGATGTTATTTCAGGAGAATTCACCCCAAGTGGAATTGAACCGATAGCACCGATGGCCGATGGCGAACACTACCTTCAGATAAACGGCCGTCAGATTCTAAAATATTCATTCAAGACCGGACAGGTTGTAGAAACCGTACTGGACCTGAATACGGCAAAAGGAGCAGACATTGAAACACTGTCCGGTTTCATTCTGGCTCCCAACGAGGAGACCATTCTTCTTGAAACAGGAAAAAACCGGATATTCCGCAACTCCTTCACATCAGAGTATTACATATTCACCATACGCAACAACAAGCTTGAACCACTTTCACCGAACGGCCCTCAGCAGTCACCGTTCTACTCTCCAGACGGACACAACATTGCCTTTGTACGAGAAGGTAATCTGTTTCTTGTCAAGATGCTGTTCGGCAATGCCGAAGTACAGGTAACCAAAGACGGTCAGGCTGGAAAAGTACGCAACGGAATCCCAGACTGGGCATACGAAGAGGAATTCTCATTCACACGTGCCTATGAATTCAGTGCAGACAGCCGCATGCTGGCATGGATACGTTTCAACGAGTCAGGCGTTGACAGTTACAATCTGCCCTTCTTCAGCACAAGCCCCGATGCAGGTGAATACAGCCAGACACTTGTCAGTTACCGCCCGCAACAGTATCCGACTGCAGGCGCGGCGCTTTCAAAGGTATCGGTCCATTCATTTGACATAAAGAGTTCCGTAATACGCGACATTGAAGTTCCGGTTGACAGCAACACCTATATACCACGCATACAGTTTGCCGGAAACGAAGACAACAGCCTGCTGGTCTTCACTCTGAACCGCCAGCAGAACAAGCTTGAAATCTATTCTGCAAACCCACGTTCAACCTTATGTACTCTTATTCTGAGACAGGAAGACCCAAAATACATTGACTGCCCAAGCTACATGGATACGTATGTTTTCAACGACGGATTCATTATGCAGAGCGAGAAAGACGGTTATAATCACCTTTACAGATACAACCTTAACGGTAAGTTCATCAAGCAGTTAACAAGCGGAAACTGGGAAGTGACAAAATTTCTGGGCTTTGACGCGAAAACCGGCACTGCATTTTACGAGAGCAACGAAGACGGAATATATGACAACGCCGTATGGAAGGTAGATTCAAAAGGCAGGAGAACCCGCCTCACCGACCAGAGCGGTACAAGCCATGCCACATTCAGCAACGGGCTGAAATATTTCCAGAACGTCTGGTCAGACATGGACACCCCGACACGCATCACACTGTGTGACAACAGCGGCAAGATACTTGCCACAGTCAGTGACGGCAGTAAGATTGAACAGAAAGCCGGCGAATTCGGACTGGTAAAGAAAGAACATTTCTCTTTCAAGCTTGACAACGGCACAGAACTGTACGGTTGGCTTATCAGACCTGAAACTGCCAGCCAGTCCAACCCCGCCCCACTCATCATGTTCCAATACAGCGGTCCCGGCTTCAACAAGGTACTCAATGACTGGAGTGCAGGCTTCTACCCTGGCGCATCTTTCGAGAACCTGCTTGCACAGAAAGGTTATGTGGTAGCAGTAGTTGACGGACGCGGTACAGGCCGACGTGGCGCCGACTTCAAAAAGCAGACCTACATGCAGCTTGGCGTACTTGAGGCCGATGACCAGGTAGCCGCAGCACAGTACCTTGGCAGCCTGCCATACATTGACAAGGACCGCATTGCAATCTGGGGCTGGAGCTTCGGCGGATACACTACCCTGATGTCAATGTCGCAGGGCACGCCGGTATTCAAGTGCGGTGTTGCTGTCGCTCCTGTTACAGACTGGCGCTATTATGACGCACCATACACAGAGCGCTATATGCAGGAACCCAAGCAGAATGCCGGAGGATACGACAAATCTTCAGCCATTAACCGCATAGACAAGCTCAACGGACGTCTGTTACTTATACACGGCATTGACGATGACAACGTGTTCATGAGCAACAGTACCGCTTATATCGATGCACTGGTACAGAAAGGCATAGACTTTGACCTGATGGTTTATCCAGGAAAGAACCACAGCATTGAGGGTGATTCATACCGCAGACATCTTCTGCAGAAAATGATAAGGTTCTTTGACGAGAACCTGAAATGATTACTTGTAGATAAGGAATATGGCAGGAATCTTGGAGAGATCGGGCAAACGGTCTCTCCATTCTTTTACCGTATGGGTATGAATATACTCATCTGGAGTTGTAATGCCGGCCGCAATGCAAAGGTGCGTCTGAGGACGGCAGGCCTTAAGAATATCGGCCATCATTTTGGCATTACGATACGGAGTCTCTATGAACAGTTGCGTCTGGTCTTCAGCAATGGCGCGCTGTTCCAGGCGCTTCAGACATTTCTGGCGTTCATCAGGTTCAATTGGAAGATAGCCGTTGAAGGCGAAACTCTGGCCGTTGAACCCGGAACCCATCACCGCCATGATTATACTTGACGGGCCTACCAGCGGCACCACTTTCAGATTTCTGCGTTGGGCAATAGCAACGACATCGGCCCCGGGATCGGCTACAGCCGGACATCCGGCCTCCGAAATCACTCCCATGGGGTACCCCTGTTCCAGCGGTTTTAGCATATCGGCCAGTTCTTCCGGTCTGGTATGTTTGTTAAGGGTGTAAAACGTCAGACTGTCAATGTCTATGCTGCGTTCAACCTGTTTGAGAAAACGGCGCGCAGTACGTACATCCTCAACTATGAAGTGCTTTATCTGCACAACAACGTCGTGGTTGTACGCAGGCAGGACCTGACTGACAGGAGTCTCGCCCAACAGATTGGGAATAAGATATAGTGCCGTGTCCATTTTCCGATGACAAAGGTAGTGCATTTTGACTATCTTTACACCCGCAATGGACAACTTTACTATAAGACTCGAAAACGGAATAGTCTGCAACCCGGAAGTCAGATTGGCAGAACCGGTAAACATACAGATTAAAAAAGGGCAACAGATTGCCGTATGCGGCCCTAACGGTGCCGGCAAAACACTGCTGGTCAACATCCTGCTGCGGCAATATCCGCTATTGGACAAGCGCGAAGCCGAATACGGCCCCGACATTCACGGCGGCGACATACGTTCAATCACCTTCCGTGACAGCTACGGCAGCGCAGACAGCACCTATTATTACCAACAGCGCTGGAACATGACCGAAATGGGTGACTCACCCATAGTGGCCGATGCGTTCCCGTTCGTTGCTGACAATCAGTGGAAAGACAGCCTGTTCAGTCTGTTTGACCTGTCACTGATATGGGACAAGCAGCTTGTCACGCTGTCCAGCGGAGAAATGCGCAAATACCAGTTGGCACGCTCTTTGGCAGTCAAGCCTAAAATCATCATAATTGACAGCCCGTTCATAGGACTGGACCGTGAAACGCGTGAAATGCTTTGCGGCCTGTTGAAGGAGCTTGTTGACAAATGGGGCATGCAGATTATTCTTGTAGTTGCACGACGCGAAGACATCCCTGACTTCATAACACATGTCATTGAAGTCAAAGACAAGATATGCAAGCCCATAATTACCCGTGAAGCATACATGTCCGCTCCTGTCCCTGAAGCCCCCACCCTAAGCAAGGACCTTATCAGTCTCATGCACAGCCTGCCAGAAAAAGACATGGACTCAAGCGAGATTGTCCGCTGTAACAAAGTCAACCTCAGATACGGGTCACGCCACATCCTTGACCAGCTTGACTGGACAATCAACAAGGGTGAGCATTGGGCATTGCTGGGTCGTAACGGATGCGGTAAATCCGCTCTTCTCAGTTTGATTTTTGCTGACAATCCGCAGTCATATGCCAGTGACATAGCGTTGTTCGGACGTGCTCGCGGAACAGGTGAAAGCATTTGGGAGATAAAGAAGCATATAGGGTATGTCTCACCGGAAATGCACCGTTCATATTCACGTCACTATCCCGCCATTGACATTGTGGCATCAGGCCTGCATGACTCAGTAGGTTTGTATAAAAAAATTACCAACGAAGAACGTGAGTCATGCCGTGCTTGGTTAAAGATATTCGGAGTGTCACATCTTGAAGACCGTGATTTCTATTATCTGTCAAGCGGTGAGCAGCGAATGATTCTGCTTGCACGTGCATTTGTCAAGAATCCATCTCTGATCATTCTTGACGAGCCCTTGCATGGCCTTGATTTCGCCAACCGCAGTCTGGCAATGCAAATAATAAAGGCCTTCTGCGACCAGCCGCAAAAGACCATGATTATTGTGACACATTATCCGGAAGAACTCCCGGACACCATTGACCACCAGTTAAAGCTGATACGTCACTAAAATCAGACAAGTTCGGAGAATGATTTCTGCCGTTTGGCGTAATACCTCCACAGCAGACTGAAATCCGAGCGTTCCGGAATAGCTGTCAACGATGACTCGTCAAGGTTTTCATTACGGCTGTTCTGGAATTCAGGCTTCAGGCGTTTGAACTCATGGCGTGCCCTGACCACTGCCTTTGCATCGCCCCAATGGAATTTCATAATGAACATCAGCACAGCTATACCATCAAGCCAGAAGCGCACACGCATTACCTTTTCCAATTCATCTTCCGGCAGATTCTTGTACAGCATGAGCAGATTGTTTCTGAAATTCAAGAATGTCTTGAATGGATTTGACTTATTCAGAGTAGCCCCACCAACATGATAGACAACGCTTTCAGGAATACAGACTATACGTCTGTTGCGGCTGCGCAGACGCCAGCACAGGTCTATTTCCTCCTGATGGGCAAAGAAGCGGTCATCAAGGCCTCCGGCCGCCCAATAGTCCGCACTGCGCACCATCAGACACGCCCCTGTTGCCCAGAAGACATCAGCAATGGTATCGTACTGCCCTTCATCCTTCTCTATTGAATCAAACACACGTCCACGACAGTACATATACCCCCATTTGTCCATATATCCTCCGGCACCTCCTGCATATTCAAAACAATCAGGACGTTTCAAATCAAGCAGTTTTGGCTGGCATGCGGCAATGTCAGGATGAATGTCCATATAGCTTACCAATGGAAGGAGCCAGTCCGGAGTAACCTTCACATCCGAATTAAGCAGTATGTAGTATTCAGCCTCAACCTGTCTCAGAGCCAGGTTATACCCTTTCGCAAAGCCATAGTTCCTATCAAGACGTATCAGCCTTATATCAGGAAAATCATGCTGCATCATTTCAACAGAACCGTCTGTAGAATCATTGTCAGCCACAACAATCTGGGCATCATCCAATTTTGAGCACCTGATAAGAGTCGGCAGATAACTTTTCAGCATATCCTTGCCGTTCCAATTGAGTATTACTACAGCTATTCTCATAACAATGTTCCCATCAGTGCGTCACCCGATTCGTTGAAGCCGCCAAGTCTTACATTTACCAGTTCATTTTCACGAACCTTTGAAGCATCAAATTCCACTCTAATATAGTTTGAGGTAAATCCGTGCGCAGGCATACCACGACGCGGACGTTCAACAAGAACCTGTGCGTCCTTACCAATATGAGCCTCATAGAACGCACGGGTCTTTCGCTCAGACAACTCCAGCAGGCGCTGGCTGCGTTCATGCTTCTGTTCCGGACTGACATTGTGAGGTATTCTCAGAGCTGCTGTACCTGGACGCTCCGAATAGCTGAACACATGCAGTTGTGTCACATCCAATCCGCTTATGAATTCGTATGCATCTTCAAAGAAGGCATCAGTTTCACCGCGCATACCGACAATGACATCAACACCTATGAAAGCATCCGGCATAGCCTCTCTAATACGCTTTACCTTAGCGGCAAACACTTCACGTTCATAACGGCGGTGCATGAGTCTGAGCACATCGTTGGAACCGCTCTGCAAAGGAATATGAAAATGAGGCATGAATGCCCTGGAATCGGCCACAAAGTCAATAACCTGATCTGTCAGAAGATTCGGTTCAATTGACGAAATCCTATAACGTGCAATATTGTCAACGGTATCCAAAGCCTTGCACAGATCCAGAAAAGATTCGCCGGTAGTTTTACCGAAGTCACCTATATTCACACCGGCAATCACAATCTCACGGCCGCCCTCTTCACCAGCCTGCCGTGCCTGTTCCACAAGCGATGCGATTGGTGCATTACGGCTGTGACCACGTGCATAAGGAACCGTACAGTATGTGCAGTAATAGTCGCAACCATCCTGAACCTTCAGGAAAAAGCGCGTGCGATCACCACGCGAACACGAAGGGACAAACGTCTTAATATCGTTCGTGCCAACTGTTCTGGAAATGCCATGCTCACGCTTCTTCAGGCCATTCAGATTATCCAATACGCTGCCTTTCAAATCCTGCCCCAGCACAATATCCACACCAGGAATATCGGCAACCACACCAGGCTGAAGCTGGCCGTAGCAGCCAGTCACCACAACATAAGCATCAGGGTTCTCACGTACAATCCTATGTATAGCCTGGCGACATTTTCTGTCAGCGACCTCTGTCACCGAACAGGTGTTGACAACGCAGATATCCACTTTCTCTCCTCGCACAGCCTTATGCGCACCGGCATCCAACAACTGGCGCATAATGGTCGATGTCTCGGAAAAGTTCAGTTTGCAGCCTAACGTGTAGAAAGCGGCAGCTTTACCATCAAGATTTATTGTCGGTTCGCTCATACGTGTTGCAAAAATAGCCATTATTGAAACAAGACAAAAAGAAGGGACAACCATATTTGGTCATCCCTTCCATATTTATGCTTTACAGTCAGCTTATTCAGCTACAACTTCAAAAGCGACTTCAGCCTTAACCTCTTTATGAAGGTTGATAACAGCCTTGTATGAACCGGCAGCCTTGACTGTATCAGTCAAAATAATCTTGCGGTCAATATCAAAGCCTTTTGCAGAAAGTGCTTCAGCAACCTGAGCTGCGCCTACGCCACCAAAGACAGTACCATCTTCGTTAACCTTTGCGCTGATGCTAAGTGAAACGCCATTCAGTTTTGCTGCCAGAGCCTCAGCATCGGCCTTGATCTTGGCAAGCTTATGAGCGCGCTGACGCTCGTTTTCAGCCAAAACCTTCTTTGCTGATTCACTTGCAATGACTGCCTTTCCCTGTGGGATCAGATAATTACGGCCATAACCGTCCTTTACCTTTACAATATCGTTCTTGTATCCAAGATTGATAACGTCTTCCTTAAGAATAATCTCCATTGTACTAGTGCTTTAAAGATTACTTCATCATATCGGTCACATAAGGAAGCAGAGCCAGATGACGTGCTCTCTTGACAGCCTGAGCAACTCTGCGCTGGAACTTCAGTGAAGTACCGGTAATGCGGCGCGGCAGAAGCTTGCCCTGCTCGTTAAGGAATCTCTTCAGGAATTCAGGATCCTTATAATCGATATACTTGATACCGCTCTTCTTGAAGCGGCAATATTTCTTCTTCTTGACATCGGCTGTCTGTGGAGCCAGATATCTGATTTCTGATGACTGTTCTGCCATAATTTAAGCCTCCTCTTGTTTTGATTGTCTAAGACTTCTTCTCTTGGCTGCGTATTCAGCAGCATACTTCTCCTGCTTGATTGTCAGGAAGCGGATAACGCGCTCATCACGACGGAAGTTGACTTCCAGCTTCTCAACAACTGTAGGTTCAGCATTGAATTCAATAAACTCATAGAAGCCTGTTGACTTCTTTTCAATAGGATAGGCCAGCTTGCGCATGCCCCAGTTCTCTTCATTGACAATCTCTGCACCTTCTGCAGTGAGAATGCCCTTGAACTTTTCTACCGCTTCCTTCATCTGAGCATCAGATAAAACGGGAGTTAAAATGAAAACGGTTTCGTACTGATTCATTTGGGTTGTTAATAAAAATGTTATGTTGCAAAAATGCGACTGCAAAATTACTCAAAATATGCTCAAAAGCAAATATTTTAGAATAAAAAGATTCCCTACATGACTAATCGGCCATGTAGGGAATCATATGATGAATCAAATACTTATTCGCTTTTTGGCTTGTCAGGATTCTCCTTCATTGAAGCCTTAGCTGAGTTTGCAAGTTCTGACTTGAATACATTCTCTTCAATGCAGTTCAAATACCAGTCCTTAGCCTGATTATGATCAGCGCACCAAGTGGCAAATGCAGGATATGCATCGGTAATTCTGGTCATTTCCCAAGGCCACATCCAGCCTGAAGGAACACATATCATGTAAGGAACCTGACCCTTTTTAGGAGCAGCAACAATACCAAGAATGTTCTTTCCTTCTTCGTCAGTACGAACAATCTGGAATCCGCCCATATTCACATCACTCATAGTAAAATCTGCTGGAACTTCAACATTGAAACTGACAGCGTCCTTTTCGCATCCGGTCTTCTCAGTATTTACCATTGTAACCAAAGTGACCTTAAACATTTCGTGAACTTCACCGTATTCAGTCTGTTCGAAACGAATCTGATCACACAGAGTGCCACCTGCTGCAACAAGAACGCAATGAGCTACAGTTTCACCGGCTACGTGAGAAATATTCAAAACCACATCATTGAAGTCATAGTCGGCCGATTCGCCCAGGTCTTCACAAGCAAGGCTCCAGACAATCGGATCATCATTAAGATTACCGCCGTCGCCGTCGCCATCGTCGTCACCGTCACCTACTGGAGCAATATCACCTGAATACATAAATACCAGATGGTCATATTCAGGCAGATAATACTGATGGGCATTTCCCTCATACCAGTCATCAAATCCAAGATAATTGCGGGTTGAAGTACCATCCTTTATGTTAATTACAGCCACATGACCGAATTTACCGAGACCGGCATCGTTTATCCAATGCTTACCTTCACCAACGCCAGGATTTTCGTTGTAAGCCCAATCGGGAACTACTGAATATGATCCCTCTGAATAGCCACGACATGAATTGTCATATCCGCCAATTATATAGAAGCCGAATACACATCCTGCCGGTACTTTTACATCAATTCTCTTACTACGAATGCTGTCTCCACAAAAGTTCCCATATTTTTCAAGAGACGGCATGTGTGCATCCCAATATGT
>JAKSIQ010000021.1 GCA_024398755.1 Bacteroidaceae bacterium
GAATTTTCCACCTTTCATTAAGGGAATTCCTTTATTATGGCTTATGATTGGGATTATCGTTTGCGGAGCTACACTTGAGCCGACGAAAATTTTTCCGTAACTTCGTAAAATTTTGGTGGCTATTATCCTTTGATAATCAAACAATGCACAAAATGAAAAAAAGCGACCAACAGGCCATTTACGTGTCTCCCAAGGTGAAGACCGTGAAAATCAAGGCTCAGGCAATCATCTGCCAGAGCGGCTTTAACAACGAAAACGAATCATACAAGGAGGGTGACACCTCTTCATGGTTTAATTCCTGATGACTATGAAAAAATATATGCTCATTGCTGCGGCAGCAATAATTGCCATCAGCGCATGTACCAAGGAATCCGGTATTGTTGACAAAGAGGAAAGTCGCAGTTCGGACTATTTCACCGCATCCATTGAAAAAACAGATATTACCCGTGCCACATTTGACGCTGGTGCCAAGTGTGCTTCATGGCAGGCTGGTGACACTATAAGCATTGACAGTAAACTGTACATAGCCATGGAAGAGGGGACGGTGACCACTTTTGCGGCAATAGGTCAGGCAGCAGGCGGAAGCACGCATAAAGCATACTTCCCCGCTTCACTCTGTGATGCGGAGCAGAATCTTGTTCTGCCTTCAACCATAAGCGAGGAATACGTCGAAGGTAGGTTCAATATGCCGATGTATGCTCAAAGCACGACAAAAGACCTCGCTTTCAAGAACCTTTGCGGTGTTCTCAAGATTACTGTAAAGAGCAGTGAAATTGACAAAGTGAAGAGCATCAGGATAAGCAGTCAGAGCCGTGCGCTGAGCGGAAAATTCACAGTCAGGGACAATGCAGCCGTTCTGACGGACAGACTTACGATAGCTAATACACTCGAAGTGATATATGATACCGCCGTGCCGCTTGATGCCGAGGGCAAAGTTTTCTATATTGCCGTTCCGGTGGAGACCTATCGTGATCTGTGGATTGACGTGAGCAATGGCTCGGATCATCTGGTCATGGCCACAAAAACCGAAGCGGAAATCGCCATTGCAAGAAACACGATATATCCTATCGCTTTCAAAGCAAACTATTATCCGAAAAATTCAAGAGGCGATGCATCGACCAAGAATGATGGAAATAAGTCCTGGGTACAACTATGGGAAGGCGGCCCGAAATTCGCCACCTGCAACTTGGGAGCAAACTCTCCTCAGTACCTCGGAGGTGCTTTTACATGGGGCGGAAAAATCGATTATACGACCGCTCCCGATGATGAACTATATTATAATACAGGTACGGAAAATCTCTCCGGAGAAGATGATACCGCCATCGCAATCTGGGGGACCAACTGGCGTATGCCAACAATATTTGAATATGAAGAGATTAATAATCATTGCTACTTGTCGGTAACAAAAGTGAATGGCGCAAGAGGCGTTTTATTGCGAGGTAAAGGATATTTTTTCATCAACAGTATCTTTCTTCCTCTGGTCAATTCCTGGTATCATAATCAATGGAATTTTTTTAAAAATATTATGTACTGGACTTCCACGGCAGCACCCGATGATGTTACAGAGGCAGCTTATACATTCTATATTAGTGATGAACCTACATTCTATTCAATGGCCAGTTTCCCTCGAGATGAACGCCAACCCATCCGCCCTGTACTGTCAGAAGAACCTCAACCGACCAAGGGCAATTCTCCCGCCACCGGATATACTGATGGAAAAAATTGGGTCCAGTTATGGTCTGGAGGGCCGAAGTTTTCTGAAAGAGATCATATCGAAGCGCTGTGGTCTCTGACAGGTCCTGACGATGTCGCTGCAAGGTACTGGGGTTCGAACTGGCGTGTGGCTACTCAGGATCAGATGGACGAACTGCTCAAGGCAGCCAGAGGTGAATCTTCAAAAGTCAGTTGTACGCTGGAAGACCTTTGGGGTAGTTACTATTTCTGCTTCAGGGGCAAAGAACCCGGATATACTGACAATTGCATTTATCTGGAAACAAGCTATCACGATTATCAATTAAAAGAATATATAGCTTATTATTGGTCCGGGACATCACCTTCAGAGGATTGTGGCAGTCTTATGAGCATATTCTGGTATAACGGCCAGCCCGACCTCAGTGCCTGCAACTGGCTGGAATGGAACTGGAGCGCGGAGGTAGATCACATTCTGCCCGTTCTCAAGGACTGATCCGGGTTTTGTTTGACGGACTTCGCGAAATTCAGAAGGACGGCGTGGGGTAAATAAATACAGAAGTCACCTTAAAAACAACAATGAGAAAGATAGTCTTTATCCTGGTACTTGCAGTTAGTTACTGCTTTTCAGTGGAAGCCCAGAATCAGGGCGACGAGTTTGAAATTGACAACGGCAAATTCCGCATCACATCGGTACAACCAGCAGAAGTGGCATTGGTGAAAGTCAAAAGCAACGTCTCTTCGAGCAGTGTCATATTCACCACGGCCGAATACAACGGCAAGACGTACACCATCACTTCCTTGAAGTCCGGTGCGTTCGGAGGTTACAGCAACAGCAACACCAAATTTACCTTCAATAGACTCCATCGTTTCGAGAGTGAGGCCTTTTCTGATGTCACATGTTATTCCATCGACCTGACACAATCACTTTTTACAGAACTCCCCAAATCCGCTTTTTACAAATGCCATTGCTCACGTATCTCCCTTCCGAACACAATCATGAAAATTCCCGAGAAAGCGTTCCAGTGGTCAGATGTCAGCAGTCTCAGCCTGCCAAGGATCACGCGAATCGAAGGGGCTGCGTTCTACGGATGCAAGTCAATATCATCCATCGACTTGTCCAACGTGACTTACATAGGCGACGCCGCGTTCTACGATTGTTCGGAGTTGTCATCCATCGACCTGTCCCATGTGGAATACATAGGCGGAAGCGCATTTGAGGGTTGCGGAAAACTGAAAGACATCACGTTGCCACAATGCCTTGTGACCGTTAAAGAGAATGCGTTTGAAGACTGTTTCCTTTCTTCGTTGTCGTTATGCAATACAGTGCAGATTTTCAAACCCGGCCCTGACATCATGGCATCCGACGGAACCGTCACCATGAACATCGTCGAATGGGACAACAAGAACGTGCTTGCCGACTTCACAAGTCTCAGCCAGGCGATAACATACGAATATGACAATGCGAAAATCGCCGGCGAATACACCTTGCCCGACAATCTCACGAATTTGGGCGAAGGCGCACTCTATCACTGCACTGACATAACCGCCATCACCATGCCGGCTGGGCTCAAGCAGATTGGCGCCAAGGCACTGGCGAAATGCACCAAACTCAGCGCCATACGCTGCAACGCCGCCATCGCTCCTGTTGTCGCTGATGCCAATGCGTTCAGCGAGGTTGACAAGAACAGCGTCACCGTCACCATCCCCGACAACGCCGAGAGCTATTATTCGTACATCCACACCACCGGCTGGAAAGACTTCACCAACTTCGCCGTCTCGCTGCAAACCATAAAAGTCGCCGCCATCATCGACCTGAACCACACGGCGGGCAGCGCTCCTTCGCAGGCTGTGCGAGACATCATCGCTGACTACACGACCCGAATCAACGCCGCCACCGACAAAGCGACTGTCGAGACTCTCACGCAGGCCGGCATCGAAGCCATCAGAGCACAGATAACAATCGACCGTGGTTTGATCAAGGCTGGCGGTTTTTATTACTTACTTGACGACGAGCACCACGCAGCCATAGTCACTTACGGTGGATTTGAGGCCGACGGTTACGCCACGGCGGAATACACAGGCAGCATCAATGTGCCCGAATCCGTGAAATACGACAATGTCACATACAACGTCACCGCCATCGGCGCACACGCCTTCCAGAACTGCAACGGGCTCACCGCCATCAGTATGCCGACAACGGTGACAACAATAGGCGACAGCGCTTTCTACTCATGCAAGGGCTTGAAGACGGTACTTCTCCCTACTTTGCTCAGCAGCATCGGCACCAAGTCGTTCTACGCTTGTTCGCTCATCACCTCCATCAACTGCCTCACACTTACACCGTGCGCCCTGGGTACTGATGCCTTCGGGGAGGTCAGCAAGTCGATTCCGGTCTGCGTCCCAGTCAGTGGGCTTGAGGCCTATCAGCAAGGACCGTGGGGCGGCTTCACCAACTTCGTAACCAACCCTGAGCTCGATGCCGCTAAGACAACCGCCAAGAGCGCTATCACCGCGGCGCTGGATTCAGACTATTCCATCAGTTACGTCGTGAACCTCGCCCTGAGCTTCTGCCTGCGCATCGATGCTGCCACGACCATCGAACAAGTGAACGCACTCGGCGTCGAGGGACGGTATGCCGTCACTTATTCCGCATCAGCATATCGGGAGTTCTTCGGAGAAATGGGCGAGGAATGCGATGATTGCCCAGCCGTGGATGTGACCAAAGGCACGAAGACTGTCAGGCTTTACAACCCGGAAAAGGTAAAAATAATCAAGAAACCGGCAATTGACTAATGACTGGCGGCCTATGAAAAAGATACTTCTTTCTATCATCACTGCAGCAGTTGGAGTCTGCACATGGTGCGAAAACATACCGGATGCCGTAATAGTAACACAACCGGCGAACAACCAGGAAGAGTATTGTTATCTGCTGGAAGGCGAAGGCGTGGTGTTCGATATTGATGGCGATATTGTTGGTGTGTTGGTGGACACTGAAGAAAAAAGCGGTTTCACATTGGCTGAAACGGCCGACATCGACATTTACCTTGCCCATACCTTCACGCTTACAGCCAACCAGGATCCTGACAGTACGGATAATTATTACGCAACGTTCTTCACCAGAGAGTGCGCATACATACTTCCTGACGATGTGAATGCATACATCGGCACATTGGGAAAATACAAAGATGCCGATGTCCTGAATCTGACACCGACTGACACCATTCACGCCGGTGAAGCCGTGATACTGAGAGTCCAGCCAGCCAATACTGCGGGCAAGCAGACTGAAATCACCCTGATGCCATCATGCAACAGGCGTGCGGCATCACCGGACAACAAGCTGACGGGGACCGATGTTGCAATCGCAGCACTCGGAGCAACCGACTATGCCCTGACTCTGGGTCAGAACGGCGTAGGCTTCTACAACTGGAACGGCAGGGCACTAGGTGCACACAAGGCATACCTGACTCTGTCCGGCAGCCAGCCTGCACCACTCCGCTCATTCGGTTTCAGATTCGATGACGGCACAACGACCGGCATACCCGCAGCCATATCGGACCAGCCGCAGGATGACGCCATCTACAACCTGCAGGGCCAACGTGTTGACGGGAGCTACAAGGGCCTGATAATAAAGAACGGCCAGAAGGTTTACAACTATTAATCAAGGCAGCAATATGAAGAAGACATACACAACCCCAAGGACCAAGACCGTGAAGGTGCAGCAGTCCGCAATAATCTGCGCAAGTCCGGACTGCATGACCATCAGCAGGGATTTAGGTGATGGATATGAGGATGCCTATGCCTGGTAACTGAAGTCCGGGCACCCGGCCTATAAAAAGCCGGCTGAAAACATGATTTTCAGCCAGCTTTTTTATGATAGTTCTCTTTTTGAATATCAGAACTGATATGCTATTGAAACTGCCAGACCTCCAATTGCGAGTCCTGCTCTGCTGGATTTGGTTGAATGTCTTTTTGCGACCTTCTCGCCACTCTCATTGTATGACACATTTGTGGTGAATTTGCTTGTCTCTGCATACAAATTACCGAATGTGGCGGAGAAAATTATATGGTCATCATAACAATACTTGAAACCCGGCTGGAAACTGATGCCGAAAATGGCCTCCTCCTGTTCCCATGTCTTGAAACCGTGACCGCTTGGACTCTCTTCATCATAAGGAGAACTCTGGTGGTCAAACTTCAGATTGCCCTGAACAAAGAAGGAAAGGTCTCCCTTTTCAAAACGAATTCCGTTGTCCCACAGACAATAGCGTACGAAAGGCTGCACGAAAATGTCGGTTAATTTTTTTCCGTAGAAATAACCGTCAATGTTCCTTCTGTGGCCGAAACCGAAAGAGACACCGTATTCCCACTGGTCATCATATACGAAACCGACTGTCGGATATATCTGAAAATTTTTTTCAGGTTTGGACTTGGCCTCGATTTCATAATCGGCTACGCCAAGATTTACCGTTCCGCCTATCCATCTCTGTGCATTGGCACACAAACCGGTGAACAGCAGAACCAACATGATTAATGATCTCTTCATGTGCGTTCAGCTATTCAGAATTTGTACTGGAGTCCGAATGACAGGCCGCTGGAAAGATAAAGATCAAGGCTGGATGAACTGTCAATTGTTTTGGAGTATTCAAGATATCCGAATCCGGACAGCAGTGACAGATGCTCTGTTACTTCAAATTCAATGCATGGAGCTACAGATACTCCTATTTCGTCTCTTTTAATTGTTTGGATAGTCCTGACAGGTGGTTCCTGTGAGTAGTCCCAGAATGGACTCTCGTCTTTGGCGTGTGAGTAAAAAGGTGCGCCTTCTAACAGGAACTTTATCTTTCCAATCTGACACAATGAGTATCTTACAAATGGAGCAATTTCGAATGATGTACTGTTGTGGTCCTTATCATTATACAGATTACGTTCTAAATAGAAGTTTAATGACGCTCCGACCATAAGCTTGTCATTAAGTTGGTAACCGACTGATGGAGAAAAGAATAAAGATGTGGATTTTGCTGAATACTCCTCTGGGGCTGCATAAGCAGGGTCCGGGTCTTCTGTGCTAAATCCGAGAGAACCACTTACCGCCCACTGGGCACTCATGCTGACGCTTGTCAGAACAGCAACTAGAGAAAAAATGACTTTTTTCATAATTCTGAGTATATTAAAAAAGTTACAAATAGGTTTGTCTTGAATGTGAATATGCAAATATATGTAAAACAGTTTTAATATTGTTCCTTTTCGTTCGGAAAATCGCACGACTTGACATCTTCAATATATCGGCCTACAGCGCTTGTGATTTCCTGATGCAGGTCTGCGTAGCGGCGCAGGAAACGGGGTGAGAATCCGTTGTTCATGCCAAGCATGTCGGCCACGACGAGTACCTGGCCGTCAACGCCTCCGCCGGCACCAATGCCTATTACGGGAATGGAAACCTCTTTGGCTACACGTTCTGCAAGGGCTGCCGGAATCTTCTCAAGAACAAGTGAGAAACAGCCGGCTTCTTCAAGCAGGTGAGCGTCAGATATGAGTTTCTGCGCTTCAGCTTCCTCTTTGGCGCGTACAGCGTATGTTCCGAACTTGTTGATGGACTGGGGGGTAAGTCCCAGATGTCCCATAACCGGAATGCCTGCGTCAATAATCTTCCTTATTGATGGAAGAATCTCAGCACCGCCTTCAAGTTTCAGGGCATCGGCGTGCGATACCTTCATTATCTTGATGGCATTGGTGACAGCTTCAATGTCGCTTATCTGATATGTTCCGAAAGGCATGTCAACCACTACAAGTGCGCGCTCCACACCGCGGACCACCGATTTGGCATGGTAAATCATCTGGTCCAGTGTGATTGGCAGTGTGGTCTGGTTGCCGGCCATGACGTTCGATGCCGAATCGCCTACAAGAATCACATCAATGCCCGCACCGTCAACAATGCTTGCCATCGTGTAATCGTATGATGTAAGCATTGAAATTTTTTCACCACGAAGTTTCATCTCTCTAAGACGCTGTGTAGTCACTTTGCGTCTGTCTTCACTGATATATCCCATGATTTCTATGAAATGTTTTTTGTATTCCGAGAGTATATGTTGATAAGTTGGAGAAGCAAAGTTAGGCATTTCCACAATGCAATGTCTATATTTGGATATTTAATGACACTTATGGCAGACAATTCACTTCTTTCGGTCTATAAGGCATCGGCCGGTTCGGGCAAGACTTTCCGCCTTGCCGTGCGCTACATTGCCATGCTTGTGGCTAATCCGCGCTCGTATTCGCATATTCTGGCGGTTACCTTCACAAACAAGGCTACAGCCGAAATGAAGCGCCGAATCCTGTCGCAGCTGTACGGAATAGCGCACGGACTGGAGTCATCGGCACCTTATTATAATGAGGTGCGTAAAATATATCCGGGAATGAGTGAGGCCGACATACGCTACGGCGCATCGAAGGCTCTTGACAACATTCTTCAGGATTACGGCCATTTCAGAATCGAGACCATTGACAGCTTTTTCCAGACTGTCCTGAGAGGACTGGCCCGTGAACTGCATCAGGGTGCTGGAATGAACGTGGACCTTGATGTTGAAACCGCCATAAGTGAAGCCGTTGACAGCCTCTTTGACAATATTGACACTAATGGGGCCGATTTCAGAAGCCTGACCCGTTTCATTGAGGGCAATATTGACAATGACAGGAACTGGGATGCGCGCAGAAGCATAAAGAAGTTCGCATCGGAACTGTTCCATGAGAGCTTTGCGGAAAAGGTGGGACAGCTCAAGCAGGTGCTGGCAGAGAATGGGGCCATTGACAGAATCCGTAAAAAACTGTCCGAGCAGCGTGACTCCGAACTTGATGTGTACCGTAAAACATGTACCGAAGCCTATTCCGGGATTTGTGACATTCTTGCGGAGAACGGCTTTTCCGTCGGTTCCCTGCACAAGAACATAAAGGGCGTTGTGGCAAAGATGGAGAATGCCGGGCTGCTTGACGAAAAGAAACTGCCGGTCACGTTCCTGAAATGCTGCGATGACTGGCGCCCGTTTTTTCTTGCGGCCGATGCCAGACAACCTGGCATGGACTCATGGGCCGGCGGTTTGTGTGACTGTGTCAGGCTGGTGAAAGACGCATTTGAAGGCTATGCCTATAAAAGCCATTCGTTTGATGCCGCATTGGCTTACATGCACGAACTGGAACTGCTCATGTCGGTGCGCCGTCAGATTGATGATGACAGCCGTGAACAGAACCGTTTTCTGTTGGCCGATACCGCCGGTCTGCTGTCGGAACTGACAACAGGTGATACATCGTTTGTGTTTGAAAAGACTGGCAGCTTCTTCAGGCACATAATGATAGACGAGTTCCAGGACACGTCGCGCATGCAGTGGAACAATCTGTATCTGCTGTTGCTGGAATGTCTTTCAAACAACGAGGACTGTCTGGTGGTGGGCGATGTCAAGCAGTCCATATACCGTTGGAGAAACGGCGACTGGAATATCCTTAATACCGGAATTCAGAAGAAACTGGCTAAATACAGTCCGCATATTGAACCCATGCAGGACAATTTCCGCAGTTTGCCCAGTGTGGTGGAATTCAACAACCGGCTGTTTCCATTTGCTGTGGAATGTGTGCAGAACATGCTCGAAGAGAAGAACGGGGTGCGTTTCCCGGCGCTTGACACCGCATACGCCGATGTCAGTCAGAACGCAAGGGAGTCACACATGCCGGGCTTCGTAAGGGCCAGCGCATTCACCCTGGACAAGGACGAAGATCCGATGCTGCGTATTGCAGCACTTCTTGATGAACTGACTGAAAACGGCGTGCATCAGTCGGATATTGCCATTCTTTGCCGTTACGGTAAGGAAATAAGCATGATAGCCGAATGGTTCGCGGTCAACCGCCCTGAATACAGAATGATATCGGCCGAGGCATTCAGACTGGAGGCATCGGTCCCGGTAAGGATTCTGGTGAATGCCTTGCGCTGGACGGCTGACCGTAATGACAGGATTGCGCTTGCAACCATGCTGTATGATATGCAGAACAGTCTGAGCGACAGTCCTATGACTATGGACACCATTCTGGCATCCGATATGGAGACTCTGCTGCCTGACGGTATTGCAGGACAATGGGATATGCTTCGCGGACTGTCTCTGTATGAACTTGTCGAGACTCTGTATCTGAAACTGGGTCTTGAGGGCATTGAAGGTCAGGACCAGTATGTCATGGCGTTTTTCGACAATGTTGCTTCGTGGCTGAAACAGAATTCAGGAAACGTGTCACAGTTCCTGGAGGAATGGGACGGGAACATACATAAGAATGCCGTCCCGCAGGAACAGATGAAGGGCGTCAGCCTGCTGACAATACACAAGTCAAAAGGTCTGGAGTACCACACTGTGATTGTTCCGTTCTGCAACTGGCCGCTGATTGATTACAGGGACAAACTGTGGGTGGAACCCAAGTCGGCTCCTTTTGACACTCTGCCTCTGATTCCTGTCCCGTTCGAACAGAATCTGGCTGTTTCCGTTTTTTCCGATGACTATCTGAACGAGTACGGCCAGCAGTCGGTTGACAATCTCAATCTGCTGTATGTAGCACTGACGCGTGCCGCCTGCAATCTGGTTGTCATGAGTCCCAAACCGTCAAGGTACGTTGACACGTCAGTGTACAGCGTAATGGCGCGTTGTCTGGAAGAGGGCTTCGGTTCAGGCTCGGCCCTTGACGGTCCTGTCGGGTATGAACAGGGCTGTATGACTCCGCATCTGGAAGAGAAGAAGAAGGTAAGTGACAACCCGTTTGACGCAGAACCGCAGTCTGTTGACGTTCACATGCATTCGTGGCCAATGTCTGCGCGTTTCCGTCAGTCCGGTGACAGCATGCGCTTTGCGTTCTCTCTGACCGATGATGACGAACGTCGTCAGTCCGGTTTCATTGAGCGTGGAAAACTGCTTCACAGCCTGTTCTCGTCAATACGCACATTGGACGATGTCGGCCCTCAGGTGGAAAGGCTGCTGTCGGACGGTCTGCTTGACAGCCCGGCTCAGGCTGAAAGCATAAAGGCTTATGTGCTTGACCACATTGAAAAGTCAGGGGTGGGCAATTGGTTCAACGGCAGCGGACGACTGTTTACCGAAAGTGCAATAGTGTTCCGCAATGGCAGTGCAATGCAGAACCGCCGTCCTGACCGTGTCATGATGTATGATGACGGCAGTGCTGTGGTGGTCGATTTCAAGTTCGCCCAGCAGCGTGAGGAATACGTGCATCAGGTTCAGGAATATATGGATCTGATATCACGCATGGGAATGGACAATGTGAAAGGATATTTGTGGTATGTTGACAGAAATCTTGTAGTTGAGGTTAAGGCATGAAAAAGTTTCTTGAACAGGTGGCCGAAGACCTGTACGGCCGTTTTGCAGACGCCAATGGCGGTCTGGCCAGTGTGACTGTGGTGTTTCCGAACCGCCGGGCCCGTCTTTTTTTTGACGATTATCTTTCCAGATGCAGTGAGCGCCCGGTGTGGTCACCGCAATATACTACCATTCAGGATCTGTTTCAGGACGCGTCGTCATTGAAACCGGCAGACAGGATAGAACTTGTATCGTTACTGTACAAGGTGTATTGCAGCGTCATGAAAAGCAGTGAGTCACTTGACAGTTTCTGGCCGTGGGCCGAAATCATGCTGGCCGATTTTGATGACGTTGACCGTAATCTTACCAATGCGGAGGAACTGTTCGAGACACTGGCGCAGCAGCATGAACTCAGCGACCTGACATTTCTGACCGAA
The DNA here is from genome assembly GCA_024398755.1 of Bacteroidaceae bacterium. Classification (GTDB taxonomy): domain Bacteria; phylum Bacteroidota; class Bacteroidia; order Bacteroidales; family Bacteroidaceae; genus Colenecus. The sequence goes on from JAKSIQ010000021.1 coordinate 11,462, forward strand.
GAACAGTCTGAAAGTCTGTCCAGATTCTTCGGCAAACTTAAAAGTGACGACACATCCAGACTGAAACAGGAACTTCTTGAGGTATGGAACAACCTGGGTGCTGTTTATTCGCAGTTTGTAAGCTCTCTCGAAGAGCGTGGACTCGCATATAGCGGACTCATGCAGCGCCGTGTCATTGAGAATCTTGACAATGTGACATTCGGCCAGGACCATTATGCCTTTGTGGGTTTCAACAGCCTTGACAAGGCCGAGCAGGAACTGTTCCGTGCCATACAGTCACAGGGTAAGGCCCTTTTCTATTGGGATTATGACATTTCTTATACCGGCCAGGACAGCATACACGAGGCAGGCCATTTCATGCGCTCCAACCTTGCGCAGTTTCCGTCAGAGCTGCCTGCACAGCTGTTCGACAACCTTGGAAGTGAGAAGAGACTGCGCATTGTGGACACATCGACCGACAGTGCCCAGGCCCGGTTCATACCTGACTGGTTGGAATGGGTGGGCAAGGATAAGGCTGACAGCGAGATGGCAGTGGTGCTGTGTGACGAGTCGCTGCTCCAGTCCGTGCTTCACAGCCTGCCTCCCGAAAGGACCGACAATGTGAATGTCACCATGGGATATCCAATGTCTGATACACCGCTGTTCGGACTTGTCATGGCGTTGGCCGATATGCAGAAGTCGGCTGCAGGTCATGGAAACCGTTTTGTGCTGACTAAGGTCGATGCCGTACTGTCAAATCCGTTGACGGTCATGCTGTGTCCCGATGCCATGCCGCTGCTTCAGTCTCTTAAAAAGGCCAAACGCATGTATCCGTCGGCTGAAGAATTGGGAAAGAGTGAAATGCTTTCAATGATTTTCCGTATTGCAGGTGAACGCACGGAACTTCTGGACTGGCTTCTGGAAATTTTAGGCAAGCTGGCTCCGGTAATACGTGACAGCAGTGACGATGACCTGTTCAAACCTATGAATCAGGAGGCTCTGTTCCGCTGTTATACGCAGATAAACCGTCTTCGCTGTCTGGTGGGTGAAGGAAGGCTTGACCTTCAGATGAACACTCTTGTCAGACTTCTCGGTACCATGCTGTCAAATACCACTGTACCATTCCACGGCGAGCCTGTTCTCGGAATGCAGATCATGGGTCTTCTGGAAACAAGAAACCTTGACTTCAAGCATGTGCTGCTGCTGTCTGCAGGCGAAGGCTCACTGCCGGGAAACTCAAATAGTGCATCGTTTATACCGTATAATCTCAGGGTGGCGTTCGGCATGTCCACAATGAAGGACAGGAGCGCTGTCGCATCATACAATTTCCACCATCTCATGCAGAGGTCGGAAAGCGTGACAATGGTCTATAACAGCGATTCCAATTCACCGGGTTTGAGCCGTGGGCAGATTTCACGTTACCTGCTGCAGCTGCAGCTTTCCGGCAGGAAGATAGAGATGCTGTCGCTCAAGACACAACACCATGAGGGACAGACACCGTTCCTTACAGTACCAAAGACACCACAGGTGTTGCAGAGTCTTATACGAAAGTATGATGCCGGACGTAACAAAGAATCATACCTGTCACCATCGGCCATAAAGAAGTATCTGGCATGCCCGCTTGCGTTCTATCTGGAACATGTGGGAGGCCTCAGAAAGAACAAGGACCAGATGGCCGACATTGACTTTGCCATGTTCGGTACGCTGCTTCATAAAAGTGCGGAACTCATTTACGGGCAGTTGGCGGAACAGGATCCGGCACGTATCATTACCGCTGCGGCCATTGACATTGTCCTGAAGTCGAAGAAGACTGTCAGTGATGTGGTGTGCCGTGCTTTCGATATGGAATATTTCAAGAAGAACGGTTCCGATGGCGTCAGCGAAGTCCCTCTTGGCGAATACAGCGGTTCGCAGACCATAGTCCACGGGGTGATAAGCCGATACATTTCGCAGATACTCAAGATGGATCGTGACCTGTATGCGCCGTTCGAGTATGTCAAGGGTGAAAGTGCCGACTATGAACGCATTGTCAGCATAGGTATTCCGGAAGGAGGTACATTGAATGTCAGACTTAAAGGCATAATTGACCGTATGGACCGGAAGGATGGCGTGTTGCGCATTCTTGACTACAAGACCGGCAGGAAACTTGATACACCGAAGAGCATTGATGACCTGTTTCTGCGTAACGGCAAAGCGAATGAGCATGCGTTCCAGATATTCTATTACGCATATCTGCTGGCAGGTATTCAGGAAATGAAGTCTCAGAGAATAGCACCTGTGCTTCTGTATACCCGCGCGACGTCAAAACCTGACAAATCTGACCTTTATTATAAAGTGGGTACCGATGTCGTCATGGATTTTGAAAACCAGTTCCGCCAGGAGTATGAGAAGAGGCTTATGGATGTGGTGAATGAAATATTCGACCCGTCGGTTCCTTTTCATCCTGCCGAGGGTGGCAGAAAAAGCGAGGCCTGCAAGCACTGCGATTTCTTACAACTGTGCTATTATTGATTCTGGCGTCTGCTGCCGTTCCCTTTGCGGGGACCGTTTGACTTGTGGCCGTGTGGTTTGCCGTGACCCTGCGGTCTGGCTTTGGCTGGCTGATATTCGGGTGCTTCTCCCAGTTCTGCGGGAACGGGAACTTTGAAGACCGGCTTTCCCAGGAACTTTTCAATCTTTCCGAACTGTGTCTGTTCATCCTGACTTACAAAGGTCAGCGCGCAGCCTTCGGCTCCGGCGCGTGCCGTACGCCCTATGCGGTGCACATAATCTTCGGGGTCGTGCGGTACGTCATAGTTGATTACCAGATCAATGTCATCAATGTCAATACCGCGTGAAACTATATCGGTTGCAACCAGCATGTTGATATGGCCGTTGCGGAACTTGAGCATTATGTCATCGCGTTCCTCCTGGCTAAGGTCGGAATGCATTTCACCTACGCTCATGTTCATGCGTCTCAGTGATTTGGTTATTTCCTTGACTTTCAGTTTTGCGCTGGAGAACACAATGACGCGTTTGGGCGACTGTTCCTGGAACAGACTCTGTATGATTCTGAGCTTCTGGGCCTCATAACATACGTAGGCGGCCTGAAGAATCTTGTCGGCCGGACGTGATACGGCTATCTTGACCTCGGCCGGATTGTGCAGAATGGTCTTTGCCATGCTCTGTATTTCCTGCGGCATGGTGGCTGAAAACAGCATGTTCTGGCGCTTTGCAGGCAGTTGTCTGACTATCTGCATTATATCGTCAAAGAAGCCCATGTCAAGCATACGGTCGGCTTCGTCAAGAATGAAGAACGACACTTTTGAAAGGTCTATGTTCCCAAGGCTGATGTGGCTGATAAGACGTCCCGGCGTGGCTACCACAATATCGGTACCCATAGCGAATCCGCGTTTCTCCTGCTCGAACCGTATGCCGTCATTACCGCCGTAAACTGCGGTACTTGAAACGTTGGTGAAATATGAAAAACCTTCAACCTGCTGGTCAATCTGCTGTGCCAGTTCGCGGGTAGGGACCATTATCAGACAGTTTACGGCACCTTCAGGGTAACGGCCGGTTGACAGTTTGTCAAGTACCGGAAGAAGGTAGGCTGCGGTTTTGCCTGTTCCTGTCTGTGCCACTCCTATAAGGTCGCGGCCTTCAAGCAGATATGGTATGGCCTGCTCCTGAATGGGGGTGCAGTCCTGAAAGTTCATTGCGTCAATGGCGTCGAGAAGGGCCGGCTCAAAGTCCAGTTCGTCAAATCTCATGATTATTTCGGTGCTTTAATGTACAGGAAAATGGCAATGACAATGAATACCACATTCGGTAGCCATTCGGCCCAGAATGCACTCATGGTGCCTGCTACGGCGAACATCGAGGATACGGTCTGAAACAGTATGTAGCCGAAACTCAAACCCAGTCCGATGCCAAGATGCAGTCCCATGCCGCCTTTACGCTTGCGGCTTGACAGCGATGCTCCGATTATTGTCATTATGAACGATGCGAAAGACATGGCATATCTCTTGTGATACTCAATCTCAAATCCTTGAATGTTGCCTATGCCTCGCGTCTTCTGTCTTGCAATGTACTGTCGCAGTTCTCCCGATGACATTGTTTCCTCCTGACCGCCTTCAATGAGAAAATCCTGGGGCTGGAAACATATGACGGTATCCATTTCCCTGCCTGTCGCTATGCTCTCTGTCGTGCTGGACAGGTCTCTGATCATGAAGTCCTTGACTATCCAATGGTATGGCTCTTCGCAAATTGTGTCATACTGTATTGTGCGGGCTGTCATATGTGAAAGCAGCTGCTTGTCGTCAAATTTGTCAAGAGTGAAACGGTAACCTATTTTGTTTATGTCATCATAGCGTTCAATGTATGCTATCATGCCGTCCTCTACCATAAGTTGGACATTGAACTTGTCAATTTCCTTTTTTCTGTTGCTGTGAATCTTGAATTCGCTTTCGAAATCGACTCTGGTAACATTTCCATGCGGAATGACTTCCGAACCGAGAAACAGTGTGAGCAGCGCTATGAATGTGGCCGATGCCAGATATGGCAGCATCATGCGCTTGAAACTCATGCCGGTAGAGAACATAGCGATTATCTCTGAGTTTTCGGCCAGTTTCGATGTGAAGAATATTACCGCAATGAACACGAACAGAGGGCTGAACAGGTTCGCAAAGTACGGTATGAAATTCATGTAATAATCAAAAATTACACGCTTGACCGGGGCAGCCTGAAGCTTGTCAATATGTTCGTTGAAGTCGAACACCACGGCTATGACAATAATCAGGGCAATGGAAAAGAAGTATGTGCCCAGAAACTTCCTTATAATGTACCAGTCAAGGGTTGTGAACAGTCTCTTTCTTGCGAACTTCTTCATAATGGTCAAATTCTCTGCATGGTCTGTTGTAACATTATGGTTTTCCAGCTGTGGAAATCATCGGCCAGAATATGTTTCCTCGCTTCGCCGACAAGCCACAGGTAGAATGCCAGATTGTGTACCGAGGCAATCTGCAGTGCCAGGTATTCCTGGGCTTTGAACAGGTGGTGTAGGTATGCTTTGGTATAGGCGGTGTCAACGAACGATGCGCCATCGGCCTCGATGGGTTCGAAGCAGTCCTCCCATTTTTTGTTTCTTATGTTGATTATGCCGTCTTTAGTGAAAAGCATGGCATTGCGTCCGTTTCTTGTAGGCATGACACAGTCAAACATATCGACTCCTAAAGCAATGCTTTCAAGAATGTTCTGTGGCGTTCCCACCCCCATCAGGTAACGCGGCTTGTCTTTTGGCAGTATTCCGTTCACTACCTCAATCATCTGGTACATGACTGGGGCAGGTTCGCCTACCGCAAGTCCTCCTATGGCATTGCCGGGGGCATCTTTTGAGGCTATGTATTCTGCTGAACGTTTGCGCAGGTCCTTGTACTGGCAACCCTGTACAATGGGGAACAGCGACTGCCGGTAGCCGTATTTCGGTTCGGTTTCCTCAAAACGGTTTACGCATCTGTCAAGCCAACGGTGCGTGCGTTCCATTGACTGGCGGGCGTAATTGAAGTCGGCATCGCCGGGACAGCATTCGTCAAAGGCCATCATTATGTCGGCGCCTATGGTGCGCTCTATGTCCATGACGCGTTCGGGGGTGAACAGATGGCGTGAGCCGTCAATGTGAGACTGGAAAGTCACGCCTTCCTCCTTCATCTTGCGCAGTCCTGCAAGCGAGAAGACCTGGAAACCGCCGCTGTCGGTAAGCATCGGACGGTCAAAACCGTTGAACTTGTGAAGTCCGCCGGCCTTCTCAAGAATATCCAGTCCCGGACGCAGATACAGATGGTACGTGTTGCCAAGAATTATCTGTGCTTTGACATCGTCCTTCAACTCACGCAGGTGCACAGCCTTGACAGATCCGACTGTGCCTACCGGCATGAAGATAGGGGTCTCTATCTGGCCGTGGTCAGTCGTTATCAGTCCTGCTCTGGCACTGGTACCGCTGTCGGTGTGCTGTAGTTGGAATGTCAGTCCCGGCTGCATGCTGTATGTGTTATATCCATCGGATGGTCAACCTTCTCGTCCAGAAGAGCAAGATTCCAGACGTCGCATATCCTGTCAACGTAATGGAATTCAAGTCCTTCAAGATACATGGCAGGAATTTCCTCAATGTCGCGCCTGTTGTCCTGGCACAGAATAAGCTCTTTTATGCCTGCGCGTTTGGCGGCAAGAATCTTTTCGCGGATGCCGCCTACAGGAAGCACCTTGCCGCGAAGTGAAATCTCGCCTGTCATGGCAATGCCGGCTTTGACTTTCCTCTGGGTGAATGCCGATGCTATTGACGTGGCCATGGTTATGCCTGCCGATGGGCCGTCCTTCGGCGTAGCGCCTTCCGGAACATGTATGTGCACATTCCATGCATTGAATACTTCGGGGTCAAGTCCCAGCAGTTCGTGGTGGGCGCGTATGTATTCCATTGCCAGCATGGCAGATTCCTTCATAACGTCACCCAGGTTGCCGGTAAGCGTAAGCTTGCCTTCCTTTCCGTGACTCAGACTTGTCTCTATGTAGAGAATCTCGCCACCGACCGATGTCCATGCAAGTCCTGTTACAACGCCGGCGTAATCGTTCCCCTGATACTTGTCGCGAAGATACGGACGGGTTCCTATTATTTCCTGCAGCATGTCAGGCTTGATGGTCTCCTTTGCCTGTGTGCCTGCTTCAGCAAACTTGCATGCGGTCTTGCGGCATATCTTGCCAAGTTTCTTGTCCAATTCACGGACACCCGATTCGCGTGTGTAGTTTTCAATTACCGCCTCAAGTGCAGCCTTGCCTATTGACAGCATGCCTTTCCTGATTCCGTTGGCCTCCATCTGACGTGGCAGCAGGTGGCGCTTGGCTATCTCGATCTTCTCTTCAGTAATGTAGCCGCTCACCTCAATAAGCTCCATGCGGTCCAGAAGCGGGGTGGGGATGGTGCCGAGGTTATTGGCCGTGGCAATGAACATTACGTTTGAAAGGTCGTAGTCTATGTCCAGATAGTTGTCATGGAACGCGCTGTTCTGTTCCGGATCAAGCACTTCGAGCAGGGCCGATGAAGGGTCTCCCTGAACGTTCATTCCGCCAACCTTGTCAATCTCGTCAAGTATGAACACGGGGTTCGATGACTTGGCTTTCATGAGCCCCTTGATTATGCGTCCGGGCATGGCACCGATGTATGTCTTGCGGTGGCCGCGTATTTCCGATTCGTCATGAAGGCCACCCAGCGAAATGCGTACGTACTCGCGCTTCAGGGCACGTGCTATAGATTGCCCGAGTGATGTCTTTCCAACTCCGGGAGGGCCGTAAAGGCAGAGTATTGGCGATTTCAGATCGCCGCGCAGTTTCATGACAGCCAGATGCTCTATTATGCGCTCCTTGACTTTCTCCAGACCGTAATGGTCAGCGTCAAGCGTACGGCGGGCATTCTTTATATCAAGATTGTCTTTTGTGCAGTACTGCCATGGCAGATCAAGCATGGTCTGCAAATATGACAACTGTATGTTGTAGTCAGGTGACTGACTGTTGATGCGCTCCAGTTTTGACAGTTCCTTGTTGAACAGCTGTCGGGTGGCATCGGACCACTGCTTGGTATCGGCTTTCAGACGCAGTTCTTCAATGTCCTGGTCAGGACCGCCATTACCCAGCTCAGCCTGGATGTTCTTGATCTCCTGCTGCAGGAAGTATTCCTTCTGCTGGTGGTCTATATCTTCGCGGGTACGGTTCTGTATTTCCTTCTTGAGCTGGGCAAGCTGAAGTTCACGGTTCAGGATGGCAAGCAGCTTGTATATGCGCTCGTAGAAATCGGATTCGCGCAACAGTCTGGCCTTCTCCTTTATGTCAAGAGGGAAATTTGCACAGATGAAGTTGGTAAGGAACATGCCGTTGTTGATGTTCTTCAGCGCAAAGGCCGCATCCGGCTGTATGCTGTCATTGGCTTTCACAAACTTGACGGCAGTGTCACGAAGTGAATCCATCAGTGCCTTGAACTGCTTGCTGCCGGTTGAAGGCAGTGCTTCCGGGAACACTTCGACATGCCCCTCCAGATAAGGACGTTTTTCTGTAATCTGTTTCAGCGATATGCGCTGCATGCCCTGCAGGACAACAGTGGTCGAGTGGTCGGGCATTTCAAATACTCTGATTATCTTGGCCAGTGTTCCGGCGGCATACAGATCGGACATGACCGGATCTTCAACCTTCTGGTCCTTCTGACAGAACACACCAATCAAGGTGCCACCGGCCTGAGCGTCCTGAATTAGCTTCAACGATGATTTTCTTCCAACCGCAACAGGCATTACGACTGTCGGGAACAGTACCATGTTCCTGAGCGGGAGGACAGGAACGGTTTCTTCTATTTTTGTGTCTTCAAACAGACTGTTCTCGTTGCCATCAAAGTCAGCTATCATTGAAAAAGCCGGACTGCTTTCATCGAATTCCTGCTCAAGTTGCTGCTGTTCAATGTCTTCAGCCTGGTTTTTGATTTTCTTTTTTGCCATATGTGTATTATTTCAGCCCCAAAATGGGCTACGGGGATGCAAAGGTAACAAAAAAATGCGTCATCTTCCAAAATAATATAAGTACGCGCATCCTGCATTTTCCATAATTACTTTTTGAATCATTGAGGAACATTTCATATTTTTGAAAACGTATCAGACTTGATCCGGCTGCCATTACAGTCGGATGTCATATTATAAACCAGTTAAGATGAAAAGGGGCTTTTTCCTGAATTTTGTATCGCTTCTGCCGTTGGCAGCGGCTTTTCTTTCATGTTCAAACGACAGTCTTGAAACCGATCAGGTGCCCGAAACCAAGTTGTCGGTCTCGGTCGGTTCGGTGAGTCAGATTGAAGACATATCATTGTCATTGCCGTCATCGTTAAATCTGATTCTTAAAACGAATGACATCAAGTCACTTTCTGTTCTGGTAGACAGTCTTGTTGAAATACTCGAGGAACGCAATATCAGACTGAATGGTCCTGATGAACTGCACGAGGGAAAGGGAATTGGCGGTATCAGAACAGCACCGTTCGTATATAAGAGCGTTGATGGCAAAGGTGAGGGGATATTCCTGTCGGGACGCCTGTATTGGCCGTATAACAAGCAGACAGGCGAAAACATTAAAGCGTCAAACGTGGTCCTGTATTGTCATGAAACCATGTATGATGAATCAGCAACTCCATCGTTGGTGGAAACCAATGAATTCGGCAACCTTGCAGTCGAGGGCAACCTTGTCGTAATTCCAGACTATATCGGATTCGGAGTTTCCGGGTCTGTATGTCAGACATATCTCTGCCACAATCTGATAGCCAGAAATTGTCTTGATGCAGTGCTTGCAGCCATCAGAATGGCCGATGGGGAAAAAGTGTCGGAACTTGCCGCCGGATACGGCTCTTATGCAATCGGATACTCCCAGGGTGGCGGAAATGCCATGGCGTTCCAACGTTATGTCGAGACTGAAGCTACAAGCCAGCAGCGGGATACCGTCAATTTCAAGCGCTCATTCGTAGGAAGCGGTCCTTACAGTCCTTCTGTGACATACAACAGCTGGTACACTGACAAAGAGATGACAATGCCGGTATTGCTGGCTATGGTCATTCAGGGTTTCAAAGCCGGCGGAAAGGACGGTTTCGAGAATTGCAATGTCAAGAATTTTTTCAGTATGAAGTTCAAACAGGCGGTCGATCTTGGCAAACTTGAAAAGAAACAGCTTGGAATGCTGGCTCTCAATATGAGTTTGAGAGTGGCATTCTCTTCAGATATGCATATGACATCAAAGAGCACCATGCCATATTTCCCTCTGGATGTCATCTTCTGCGATTCAGTTCTTAATAAAGATTCATACAGTATGAAGCTGCTTGAGTCCGCAATGGAGGAAGAGAATCTGCTGGCAGAAGGATGGACTCCGCAGCATCCGATATCACTTTTCTACTCGAGTGGGGACGATGTTGTTCCTCCTGCAAATTCAGTGGCCGCATTTGAAAAATTCAAAGAAACAGGACTTGTCCGCCAGTATGACTGCAAAATAAAGTCGCATCTGCTGTCTGCAATTCCATATGCGGTCTTTACTTTGGGACTCGAAGGCTATAAGAGCGATGACGGTTTGTCCGAACTTCCCGGTTGGGCGGAAAAAATGATAGAACTGCTGTCTGAGGCAGCAGACGTCAACTGACGGAAAACGGTTTTGCATAACGCAGGTTGTCAGGTATGGCGAACGACTGGTTCCAATTCAAACGTTTTCTGGTCAGACAGGACCGATGTGCTATGAAGGTGGGTACCGATGGCGTGCTGCTTGGAACATGGGCATCATTTGAAGGTGGGCTTCCTTTGCTGGATATCGGTTCAGGTACAGGACTTGTAGCTCTCATTGCAGCGCAGCGCATGGAAACGGCTATGCGCAACGCAAGGTGCGATTCGAAATTCATTACAGCCGTTGAACTTGATGCTGACGCATCTGATCAGGCAAACGGTAACTTTTCTGATTCTCCGTGGTCTGAATTTATGGAGTGTGTGTGCTGTGATGTAAAGAATTTTGATAGTAATAGAAAGTTCGGGACAATTCTGTGCAATCCTCCTTATTTCAGAAATTCACTTCGTTGTCCTGATGCTTCCAGAAACGGTGCAAGGCACGGAGACAGTCTGTCATTCGAAGATCTTGCATGTTGTGTCTCACGCCTGCTGAATCCTGATGGCCTTTTTGCTGTTGTTATTCCATACGATGCTGTCAGCACTTTTGTGCGTGCTTTTGCATTGGAGGGACTGTATCCGGTCAGGCAGACTGATGTCTGTACCAAGTCCGGGGTATTTCCCAAAAGAAGCCTGCTTGAATTTTCGTTTACCCCCTCGAATTTGAAATACAACTGTTTCACATTGGTTGACAATAACGGTTGTGAAACAGACGAATATGTGCAACTTGTCAGAGATTTTTATCTAAAATTCTGAGTTGTCCATGTAATCAGATTCTGCGGTGCTTGTTCGGAACTACAACTGTCAGAGAGTCGGGGACAATCCTTATTGTTATCTCTTTTCCAAGCATGACTGGTTCGCCGTCAAAGTGGGCGACGCCATTGTCGGCTCTTGAAATTTTCAGTTCTTTGCATTTCAACATCCTGACGTTCCTGTTCTTGTCTATCTGCTTGTTGAAAAGCTGCAGGGCCATTAAAGGTGCATCGACAGCTGTCAGCGACGGTATTATTGCAATATCCAGCAGACCGTCTCTGACGGAAGCCTGAGGAGCAATGTATGCGTTGTTGCCCCATTGTCCGGCATTGGCGCATGTTACTATAAACGCGCTGTATTCCTGTTCAATTCCATCGACGGTCAGTTTGTATGTGGTGTTTTTGTATTTTGAAATCTCTTTTATGATGCTCTCCAAATAAGTGACTATACCGCGTGAACCTGCTTTCGAGAAGCTCATGCTTATTTCAGCATCGAACCCGACTCCGCAGGTGCAGAAAAACGGATGGTCGTTTATTGTGCCGTAATCCATTTTTTCAATACGCGAATTGTCCAGCCATCTGATGGCTTTGTATGGGTCCATGGGAATGCCCAAGTGGCGTGCCAGTCCGTTTCCTGAGCCGCAAGGGATGATTCCCAGTGCAGTTTCACTTCCAATGAGGCCACGTGCTGTCTCGTTTACGGTGCCATCGCCTCCTACGGCAAAAACCGCGTCATAATCCAGAGCTGCGTATTTGCGGGAGAGCTCGCATGCATGTCCCTTGTATTGCGTGTCTTCAATTACATATTCATAGTTGTCCCTGTTGATATGTTTTTCAATCATGGGGACTACAGGGAATAACTTGTGCCCTCCTGAAATGGGATTGAATATGAATGCTATTCTTTTCAAAATCTCTTGCTTTGGCCAATGCGAAAATACAAAATTATTGGCATTGTACAGGCTGTTTGTCTTTGAAGTCTGTCAATAGTGAAAAAACAATCGGATAAAGTTTGATTGATAAAAGAAAAGGGCTATCTTTGTGCCGCTTTTGGAAACAAGAGCAATCGGGATGTAGTTCAGTTGGTAGAATGTCTGGTTTGGGACCAGGTGGTCGCACGTTCGAATCGTGTCATCCCGACAAAAAATAGCCGCTCTTTTGGGCGGCTATTTTTTTGTCTGGATGACTCTTCCTTGCTTATAGCCACCAGCTGCAGGCTGACTTTTCTCCGCATATCCATACGGAATCACCCTCTTTGAATACGTAGTCAGGGGTGGGGTTGGCAATGATTTCATCATTTGAAATGATGCTTATTACCATGCAGCCGTAAGAACGCATGTCAATCTGCCCCAGTGCTTTGCCGGTAAGATATGAAGCGGGTGTCAGATCAATTCTTTCAAGTTCGAATTCAGGATTGTCCAGTTGTTCCGCCCAGGTACTTGACTGAACCAATCTTTCAAATTCCGTCTGTTGGGAATCGGTTCCGACTACAAGAAGGTCATCACCCGGCATTATTATTTCATCGGCCGAAGGAATGACGATGGCTCGTCCTCCACGTGTGATTTTGACTATGTTGGCACCTGTGCTGCGTCTTAGATCCAAATTTCTGAGAGTGTGCCCTGCCAATGTGGAATCAGCTGGAACAATGTAGTCTCTGGTGCCAATGGCGTATGCTGACATCTTGTCGTTGACCGATGCGGCAACAGGCTTGATTTTGCGCTGATAGTTTTCTCTGGTATTCAGATTGTCCAGAAAACGTTTTTCGATTCTTGTGAATCTCCCAATGGTGTTTCTGCCCATTGTGAATAACAGGATACCGGCAATGGCAAGTACCAGTATGCTCCAATATGACAGGTTGAAGTGGCTGATCAGAACCAGTATTATGAAAGTGGTGGCCAACAGGACCCGTAGAATTGCCAATGCGAATACCGGCCAGAAATTGGCACTTTTCTCTCTAAGCAATATACTGTTTGATTGTGCTATGTTCTTACCTCCAACAGCCATTCCGCTTAGCAGAGGTAGCATTACAGCGAGTGTGATTGCGGTTCCAATGCCTGCAATTATCTTGTCTGACCATGTGGATGGGACGATTCTGTACAGGAAATCGGACAGCCACAGCTCCGATCCCAGAAATATGGCAAAGAGTACAACTCCGTACAATATGACACGCAGCAGGTAGGCTTTTATGAGTTTGCGCCACTCATTCTGTTCATCGGCGCTGGACGCGTTCTCCTGTAATGTCGGGGTGTCAATCCTGGCGGTGAAGCTCTGTGGAAGAATCCGACGAATCAGAACGCATGCTTTGTCTCCCGATTTGATGAGAAACGGTATGGTGAATGTGGTTATGACCGATGTGGCAACAATGACAGGGTAAATGAAACTGCGCAGAACGCCCATGGAACAACCCAGACTGGCAATGATGAAGGCGAATTCGCCCAGCATGGCAAGGCTGAACCCGCAGTGCACTGCCTTGTCGAGTCCCTGTCCGGCCAGTATTGCACCTGAAGTTGAAAAGAACAGGACGCCGACAATGACCGTAATTGACAGCAGCAGTATGACACTCCAGTGGCTTGCAATGACTTTCGGATCGACCATCATTCCTACGGAAACAAAGAAAATGGCTCCGAACATGTCTTTGATGCTTCCTGTAAGTTTTGCAATATGTTCGCCCTGAAGCGTTTCTGACAGCAGTGATCCCATCACGAAAGCTCCAAGCGCCGATGAGAATCCGGCCAGCTGGGCCAGTGAAACCATGCCGAAACATAGTCCGAGAGCTATGATCAGCAGAATCTCGTCATTCAGATATCTGTATGTTTTTTTCAGCAGAGTCGGAATGATGAAAATGCCTACAAGAAACCACAATATGATGAAAAAAGCCATTTTCGCCAGTCCGAACAGCATTTCTCCTCCGTCAAAGCTGTTGGAAACAGCCAGCGTTGACAGCAATACCATAAGCAGGACGGCAATAAGGTCTTCAAATACAAGCGAGCCGAATACCAGAGGAGCGTGGGCGCATTTCTTGAGGCCAAGATCGTCGTACGCCTTCAGAACTATCGTGGTTGATGACATTGCAAGCATGCCACCCAGAAAGATACTTTCCATTGTACTCCATGACATGGCTGAACCGACAATTGCTCCAATGGTGAACATGCCGATGAATTTTGTTCCGGCCATTATCAGCGCACTTCCGCCTATCTTGACAAGCTTTTTGAAACTGAATTCCAGCCCGAGGCCGAACAAAAGGAATATTATGCCTATTTCCGACCATGTTCCGACAGTTTCGTCCGAGCCGATAATGTTTGGAAACAGACCAAGATGGGGACCGATAATGAATCCTGCAATGATATAACCCAGAATAAGGGGCTGTTTCAGTACTCTGGACAGGACGGTGAATACACCGGCAGCAATCATTATCAGAGCCAGTTCGCTGACAAGGTTGAATTCCTGCGACATGTTGCCGTTTATAAGAATCTGGCCATGACCGTTTTCAAGTTGTCAACGTCTATAGGTTTGCCCACATGCTCGTTCATTCCGGCTTTGATGGCAGCCTCGCGGTCTTCCTCAAATGCGTTGGCTGTCATGGCGATTATTGGAATGTTTGCGATGGGGGTCCCCAGACCGCGTATAAGCCGTGTTGCTTCAAAACCGTTCATGACAGGCATCTGGATATCCATCAGAATTATGTCAATGTCGCCATCCTTGGCATTTCTGGCCGCTTCTACGGCTTGTGAACCGTCATTTGCTGTTGTGATGATGCAGCCTGTGTCTTCAAGTATCGCGGTTGCTATTTCGCGGTTCAATTCATTGTCCTCGACAAGTAGTATCTTCTTGCCTTTGAAATTGTATGTCTTAATTTCGTGCTTTGTTTCAGATTCACATGATTCCTCTATGTGGAAGTCAAAACTGAGGATAATTTCCGTGCCGACATTCTGCTTGGTGTGCATTTCAATGCTGCCTCCCATGAGGTCAACAAGATTCTTGACTATTGCCATACCGAGCCCTGTGCCTTGAATTTTGGAAACTGTGGAATTTCTTTCGCGTGTGAACTGCTCGAATACCGTTTTGGCAAATTCATCGGACATACCCATTCCGTTGTCCTTTATGCTTATGCTGTAGCGGGCAGAGCCTGCAAGTCCTGATTCGCTTTCTTTGACTGTCAGTGTAATGCAGCCTCCATCGGGTGTGTATTTTATGGCATTTGAAAGCAGATTCAGAATGACCTGTCTGATGCGCAGCCTGTCGCAGAGAATGTTGTTGTGGGTAACGGCCGAACTGTCAATGGTAAACTGGTGCCCGTGTATGTCAACATCGGCCCTGACAATGTTGTCAATGTCGGACAGCATGGTCTGGATTGATATCGGTGTAAGGTCTATCTGCACTTTGCCCGATTCAATGCGGCTCATTTCCAGAATGTCGTTTATAAGGCTGAGCAGATGTGTTGACGAGCTCTTGATCTTGCCAAGATACTCTTTCACGGTCTTGGTCTTGTTGCCGGCGGCAAGAGCAAGTGTCGTGTAGCCGATAATGGCATTCATCGGAGTGCGTATGTCGTGACTCATGTTGCTCAGGAAAGTCGATTTGGCCAGACTGACTTTCTTTTCGTTCATGGCCAGAGACTTGTTGTGGAAACTCAAGGTGATGAAAATGCACAACGCAAGCAGGAAAAGCGCCATCAGTCCGGCAATGGCTGTTGATGCCCATACCAGCATTGACTTCAGCGTGGTGAGAATGCTTCTGGCGTTTATGGCCGGCACTTCCATTGCTATGCTGTATTCGTTTGGCCCTCCGGCGTGATAGCAGAAGAATGTCTCAAGTCCGTTCTTCTGTATAATTGTCCAGTCGTGATGTCCTGTGTGGAAATTGGTCAGGATGGAATCAACCGTTGCCTGGCTCATGATGCCCCGGTCAAGGTAGTCGGTAAGATGGTTCTCGTATGAGCATGTGGCATCGTTCGTGAAAAAAAGATTTCCGGCTTCATCCATCACATACAGTCTCGCTTCTCCTGAATAACTGTGGATGGCCTGGAAAGTGTTGAGGGCATCGGGTTTGAAAAGAAAGACAAGTGATTGGTATTCGGAATCATCAATCCAATAACTCTGAGTCGGAATGGCAATGATGTATTTTGGTCCTGTTTCAGTCCATACCATATGGTGGACTCTCGGTATGTCGCCGGAAAACATCAATGCCAGTTCATCGTCGTTTTCAAAGTCACCCTCCAATCCTGACAGACTGCTCCATTGCCCCGATTCTTTCAGAAACAGAATGTCTTCGGCTTTTCCTATTTCCTTGAAATAATTAAAGGACGTCTGCACATGATGATGCTCGAATCTCCTGTCGGGGTGATAGTATGTAATGTATCCATCTATGAACTGAAGATTCTGGACTGCATTGTCAAAATGGTCTTCAAACGGAATGTCTGCCATTTTGATGAGTTCATGGACGTAGTGGGCAGTGGCCCTGTCAATGTAATCGTTGCTTTTTATTCTGAATGATATGAACAGTATGGCTCCGACAATGATGGATAAACCCATCAGAGCCGTGAGTATCGGCAAAGGCCGCCATATTTTTTTCAGTTCTCTTATTATGTGCTTGCTCATTATATTACAGATGCTTCAGCTTTGTTTTCATTTCTGTAAACCCTTGGTAAATACCAGGAAACTGCGGAAAAATCTGTCATATTGTGACAGGTCGAACAGACCGGCGTATGAATCGTGCGTAAATGTCTGTCCGGTGGCGATTGTATACGCCGGTCCCACAGTCCATTTGTTTGTGATTTCGGAATAATATGGAACGAATGTAAGTATTCCCTGTTCAACTTTTCTTCCCAGCAGGAATACTCTTGTGTCGATTGTTGAATTCATTATGGTGGTAATGAGTTTCATGTCCGCTTTCGTGTTTTCGGGGTGCTCTGCCTGTCTCTGGCTGGATGTCTGTCCGGTTGAAACCGCATACTGGGACAACTTTGAATACAGATTGAAAACACTTTCAACTTTTGCAACGGCGGTGACGGCATTGGCAAAATCGGATATCAGTTCCAATTCATCAAGAGACTGAAGCTTGAAATCTTCCGATATTTTAAGATTGCTGCCCTTTGCGCTTATCCGGCTTGCCGGCTTGCCGGCTTTTTCCAATTCCAACACGATTGAGAGATAGTTGTCGGCTTTGCACTCGATTGCGGCTTCAATATGACTGTCTTGCGAAGTTGCTGACAGATTTACCGACATCACGTCTTTCCCGGCATCTATTCCGTCAATTATGTCCTTGTAATTGAAAGTTCCGGAAAAACTGCCCGAGGCGATTTCTGTACCGTTCAATGTTGATGTGCCCCACGACTCCGATGGCAAGGCAAGTATGATTGCCGGGAAAACGACGCCGGAAGGAAGCATTGCGGAAAGTTTTGCTGCATCGACCGGATAAGGCATTAACAAATCATTGCTGCTGCCAATTCCAATGTGCAGTTCCATGGCTTGCTGAATTATTGAAAACTCCAGCGAATCTGACGGTTCAACAGATAATGAGTCTCCTGTCAGTTTGTAGTGCCCGTGAATATCGTCAGGCATCAGCAGGCATGTGTCCGGCATAGGGTTGCTTTGTGGAACAAGCATCTGGATTACCTTCGCTACTGTTTCCTCGTTTTTGGGCAGTGCCATTATTGAACCGAGGTCGATGCCGGATATCTGGTCAATCAGGTCTCTGAAAGTCTGTATCTGCTCGACATCAATATCCGCTAACAGGTTTTCGCATGTTTGTAGGATGACCTGTCCCTGGTCCGATGCGGCCATTGGATTAATGTCCGGATCGAATATGTCGTTGCTGTCATTATCACATGCGGTCAGAAGCGCTCCTGCGGCCAATGCAATGGAAAACAGAACTCTTTTCTTCATCATATCAAAATTTACGACAAAGATATAAAATATTGAAGAAGTGTATGTTATTTACCTCTATTATATTATTGCAAAAATATTGCAAAATTGGGCTCAGTGGAAATTTAGTGGGGGTAAGCGTAAATAGAACGTTAATCTGCATT
>JAKSIQ010000022.1 GCA_024398755.1 Bacteroidaceae bacterium
TTGCGCAGTACCATCGTCCTTGTTTTAGTACTTCGCTACGCTTCGTACGGCAAGTACCCCAAAGTCTATGTCTTATTTTATAATTTATGTAACTTTGCAGACAAATGGCAGATATTACTATGTCTAAAATTCTGACAGTGGTTGTTCCAACTTACAACATGGAACCTTATTTGGACCATTGCCTTTCTTCCTTCATAATGCCGGAGCATTATATGGCAATGATTGAGATTTTGGTCATAAATGACGGATCAAAAGACGGTTCGTCGGATATTGGTCATAATTATTCAGCAAAGTACCCTGATATATATCGTGTCATTGACAAACCGAATGGGAATTATGGTTCATGCATTAATGTGGGATTGGCTGAAGCTACCGGCAAATACTTCCGTATTCTTGATGCTGATGACTGGTATGATTCAAATGCACTTATGGCCTTTCTGGATGTACTTTCATCGTGCGATGCTGATTTGGTGATATCTCCATTCAATTTCATTGCTGAAAAGACAACACTGTTCACATTTTCCAATAAAATGGAGACCAATCGGCCCCTACCAATAGACAGTATATGTTCTGATGATATTATTCATAGAATGCATTCCATGACATATCGTCTTGATGTTTTGCGAAAATCCGGCATTCGTTTGAGCGAAGGGGTCAGTTATACTGATACGGAATTCTGCTTTTATCCGTTGCCTTTTGTAGAGATGGTACAGTTCATTGATGAAACTGTCTATCAATATAACGCTCAAAGAGAAGGACAGACATGTTCACCTGATTCGATGGTGCGTTCCACCAACTCAATGTATGTTGTAACCAAACGACTGTTGCAATCTTATCTCAAAGGCAATATTGACGCCCATACTGTTGCTGGAGAAATTCAGTTGCAGCTCCTGATTCAGATTACGCAAATGTATTATGAAACATCACTTCTGTTCTGTAACAGTGAGGATGATCCTCATTTGAAGGAGGTTGATGAATTGGTCAGATGTGTTCCTGTCCTGGATGCGATTCTTGATAAACGTCGTCGTCACAGTGTCCATTATGTCAGAATGTGGCGTAGGTCGGGAAAACGATACAGCTGTAATTTGTTGTGCCAACTGCATGACTCTATCTGGGAAAGGAAACGTAAATCAATATAAGAGTGTCTGCAATGCCCAAAATCAGTATCATTGTTCCGATCTTTGGCGTAGAAAAATATATTGAACGCTGCGCAAGGAGTCTGTTCGAACAGACGGCTCATGATATTGAATTCATCTTTGTCAATGATTGTACACAGGATTCTTCCATGTCAATCCTGGAACGTGTCGCTGATTGTTATCCGGATAGGAAAGAACAAATCCGGATAGTTGAACATAAGAATAATCTTGGGCTGCCCCAAGCTAGGAAATCTGGAATACTTGCGGCGCAAGGTGAATATATTGCCCATTGTGATAGTGATGACTGGATTGACAATGGCTGTTTTGAGAGGGTGCTTGATGTCATTCAAGATACCAACGCAGATATGGTGACGTTCGGATATAGGATTTGTGGTGAAGGCATGCTCCCAAAGGAAAATTATGATGATTCATTGCTTATAGATTCCCGGTTGGCATTGAAATCTGCTGTGGCATTGCTTTCCAGTCCTTATGTATGGAACAAAGTTGTTCGTAAGAGTTGTTATGATGGCGTCCGATATCCCAATGCCTTTCTGGCCGAAGATTGGGTGCTTACGTCCCAATTGGTTTACGCAGCAAGGAAGACAGTATTTATTCGTGATGTGTACTACAACTATTATTTCAACAAGAATTCATTACGAAACAGGAATACAAAGGAACTGTGTCTTTCGCGTGTTGCTGATGAATCGGCAAATATCAGTATTCTAAAAGGGGTGTTCATGGAATATGGAATATTCCGGCAATTGAAGGATGCGTTCGTGAAACGCGAATCGGTCACGAAAAGCCTGTTGTGGCCGGTTCTATATGACAGGTGTTGCAGAAAAGTCTGGCGTAGGACTTTTAGAGAAGCCAATATCCCAATTCTTTTCAATAATTATATTGAAAGTTGGTATAAACGCAGACATTTCAGATATTTGAATGAACTGTACTGGTTGACGAAACGTAAAAAATGAATCACTATACTACTGTTGGCGAGATTATTGGATTTCTATGGATTATGATTATCTTATAGTAGGCTCCGGCCTTTTCGGGGCAACATTCGCTCATCTGGCATCAAAAGCAGGAAAAAGGTGTCTTGTAATAGAGAAGAGAGCTCAGTTGGGCGGCAACGTCTATTGCGAAAAGATAGAGGGCATTAATGTCCATAAGTATGGCGCTCATATTTTCCATACTTCAAACAGGATGATATGGGATTTTGTCAATGGCATTGTCCCGTTTAACAGGTATACGAACAGTCCAATAGCGGATTTCAAGGGTGAACGGTATAATCTGCCGTTCAATATGAACACTTTCAATCAGATGTGGGGGGTTCGTACACCTGCGGAGGCAAAGGCGAAAATTGAGGAACAGAAGGCCAAGGCTTTATCTGATATGGTGGGCCAAGGTATTGTCGAACCGCAAAATCTTGAACAGCAGGCACTGCTGCTTGTAGGACATGACATATATGAGAAACTGATAAAGGAATACACCGAAAAACAATGGGGCAGATCTTGTCAGGATTTGCCGGCATTCATAATAAAGCGTCTTCCGGTAAGGTTCGTGTATGACAACAATTATTTTAATGACTTGTATCAGGGTATTCCGATAGGAGGCTACAACAAGTTGATTGAAGGTCTGCTTGATGGTGTCAAGTGTGTGACTGGAACAGATTATTTTACATCGGAATACAAAGACTGGCGTAGATTTGCTGGTAAGCTGGTGTATTCCGGACCGATTGATGAGTTTTATGATTTCCGTTTTGGCAGGCTGGACTGGCGTTCTGTCACATTTAAAACCCGTGTTGAGGATACAGCCAATTTTCAGGGAAATGCGGTGGTGAATTACACATCACATGAACAGCCATATACCCGTGTCATTGAACACAAGCATTTTGAGATGTTTGGCCCGGATGTTTACAAATGCCGGAAAACTGTAGTGTCGGAGGAATACTCCACGGAGTTCAAGGCTGGTATGGAGCCATTCTATACCATCAATGATGATAGGAACATGGAACTCTATGCCAGATATAAGGCTCTTGCCGACAATGAGACCGATGTGTTTTTCGGTGGCCGTCTGGCAGAATATAAATATTATGACATGGCTCCTGTAATTGAGAGGGCTATGGAAATATGGAGAGATTTACAATAATCAGCCAACCGATGGATAATGAGAAAATTATAGTGTCCCTTACTACGTGGACTCCCAGATTGAAGAATATTCCTATTGTCCTTGACAGCATTTTTTCTCAGACGGTAAAGCCGGATAAGGTTGTTCTCAATTTGTCTGAAGGGGAGAAGCTACCTTCCGATTTATGCGATTATCTGAAAATGCATGAGGTTGAGGTCTGTTATGTTCCTGATACAAAGGTGTATAAGAAACTTGTCCCGACGTTGAGACATTATCCTGATGATTGCGTAATATCGATTGACGATGATTGGATATACCCTTCGGAAATGATTGAAGACTTTATGTCTGTGCATAGGCAGTTCCCAGACAATCCTATTTCCGGTAATAAGGCTGTATATCATGGTTGCAACTGCCATTGTGGCTGTGCGTCTATGATGAAGTTGAAATGGTTGGGCAAATACGTCAATTTTATTGATGAGGAATTGATGAAGAATTGCCCTTGTGATGATCTGGTATACACGTATCTGACAAAAAAGAATGGGTATCGATATGTCCGTACTGAAGGGTTGTACTTTACAAATATGTGCAGCTATTGTTCAAATGAACCGTATTCTGAGTCAGATATAAACAGACAGATTGATACATGGAACTATCTGGTTATGAATTTTGGTTCGATTTTTGAGAAAATAATCCAGATTATCCGTAAAAGGAAGAAAAGGTCTTGACATTTGATTATCTTTGAAACACTTGATTACTAAAAATAAAGATTATGAGTAAATACAATTGGAAGTTTTCCACAATTGGTGGGGTAACACGTGTCAATATTAATTCTGGTGATGACATTAAACATCTTGATGAACTTGATCAGAAACTATGGACTGTATTGAGCTGTCCTGTCAGTGGCCTTGAGTTCGATGAGAAGTCATTGAGGTATCTTGATACTGACGAAGACGGCAAAATTCATGTCAATGACATCATTAAGACATCCAAATGGCTGACATCAGTAATCAAGAATGCAGATTTGCTTATTAAATCGGATAGTGAAATCAAACTTTCTGAGTTTGACGACAAGAATCCGGAGGGCGCAAAATTGTTGGCATCGGCCAAGCAGATTCTTGCGAATCTTGGATTGCAAAAGGACAGCATCTCTTTGAATGACACTGAAGACAGTGTGGCAATTTTCGCAAAGACTGCCTTGAACGGTGACGGAATAATTACCGAACAGTCAACAGACGATGCAGGATTGAAGGATATCATAGCAAAGGCTGTTCAGACAGTAGGTTCAAAGACTGACCGCAGTGGACTTGAAGGTGTGGATGCTGATCTGGTAAATGCATTTTATGATGAACTGGACAAATATGCACAATGGAAGCAGCAGTCTGAAACAGATAATGGTGAGTTATTCCCATATGGTGAAAAAACCGCGCGTGCTTTTGAACTGTTCACTAGCCTGCAGCCTAAAGTGGCAGACTTCTTCATGCGTTGCAAACTGTCGGCATTTGATGAAGACAGTCAGGCGGTGTTGGACGTTTCGGCAAGTAAGATTGAATCGGTGAGTGGGAAGGATCTTTCGTCATGTCAGGATGAGATTGCGCAATATCCGCTGGCCAGGCTCAATAAGGAGGCTGTCCTGCCGCTTGATGCCAGAATCAATCCTGTATGGCAGTCCAGTATTTCGGAACTGAAGGCAATAGTCTTCAACGTTGAGAAACCTGGAGCCGTTGAACTTACGGAATCCGATTGGAATTCCGCAAAGGCAAAACTTGACGGATACGCAAATTGGGTGTCGTCTAAGGCTGGCTGCGCAGTTGAAGCGCTTGGCTTGGAATGTATAAAAGGACTTATCAGCGCAGACCGCAAGAAGGAACTGCTGGATCTGATTGATGCAGACAAGGCTCTTGAAAGTGAGTCGACATCGATTGATACCGTAAACAAGCTTCTGCATTTGTATCGTGACTTTTATAGGATATTGTGCAATTATGTCACGTTCAAGGATTTCTATGATCCGAAGGAAAAGGCGGTTTTCCAGGCCGGTTCATTGTACATTGATGAAAGATGTTGCGATTTGTGTGTAAAGGTTCCTGATATGGGACCGCATAACGCAACCGCTTCGCTCAGTGGCATGTTCATTCTTTACTGCAACTGTGTGGAAAAAATCAGCGGAGCTTCAATGACAATTGCAGCTGTCATGACGGATGGTGACATCAGTGATCTTCGCGAAGGCAAGCATGGTGTGTTCTACGACCGTTCAGGCAATGATTGGGATGCTACCGTATTTAAAATTATTGACAATCCAATCAGTATCAGACAGGCTTTCTGGTCTCCATACCGCAAACTTGGCAGATTTATTGAAGATATGATCAACAAGTTCGCTCAAGATAAGGATGCCAAAGTAACAGGCGATTTGCAGGCCCAAGTAGCAGCTCCGAAAGAGGAGGGAAAACCGGCATTTGACATTGCTAAGTTTACCGGAATTTTTGCAGCTATTACTCTTGGCGTTGGTGCATTGGCTAAGGGATTAAGTTCCATAGTTGCCACATTGCAGGGACTTACTCTACTTCAGTGGATTGGCTTGATAATTGGAATCATTCTGATTATTTCCGGCCCTGCCATGATCAAGGCTTGGCTGGTCCTGCGCAAGCGTAATATATCACCGCTGCTCAATGCCAACGGTTGGGCAATCAACGCTGCTGTGAAAGTGAATATAGCATTTGGCAGTACATTGACAAAGATGTCAAAAACTCCTGTAGTTGCAGTCGGATTAGACCCTTATGCAGACAAGAAGCCTGTATGGAAGAAGATTGTTGCCTGGTTTGTGGTAGTTGTCGCTGTACTTGCTTTGCTGTATTTCAATGGGAAACTGGATTTCCTGATAGAAAAACTGCCATGGCACAAGGATCAGAAGGCTGATGTAGAGTGCGTTGCTAGTCCAGCAGAAACAGAAGCAGTTGAAGAAACTTCCATTGAGATCCCTGCCGATACTTTGATTGACGCAGAATAACGGCCTGCTTATAGGACACTGTCAAATGCACGCCATAATGAGTCATTTGGCAGAGGCGCGTGTATGTCGATTGTCTGGTGTGACACCGGATGCTCAAATGTGACATGCCATGCGTGAAGAGATATGCTTCCGTCCGGATTGGAGCGTTCTGCGCCATATTTCAGGTCTCCTTTTATAGGACAGCCCATTTTGGCGAGTTGACAACGTATCTGATGATGCCGTCCTGTCATCAGTTCTATCTCGAGAAGATGGTAATTGACGGAACTGGTAAGCAGTCTGTATTTGAGTATGGCTTTCTTGCTTCCTGGCACTTCATGGTCATAAGCGAAAGAACGGTTCTGCTTTTCGTTTCTGACCAGCCAGTTTTCAAGTTGCCCTTCGTCTTTTGCCGGTCTGTTTCTGACAATTGCCAGATAACGTTTGTCGACTGTTCCCAGCCGGAACATGTCGTTCATTCTTGAAAGCGCTTTGCTTGTTTTGGCCAGAATCACAATTCCGCTGACAGGCCGGTCAAGACGATGTGTTACTCCTACAAACACATTGCCCGGCTTGGAGTATTTTTCTTTCAGGTATTGTGCAACCTTTTCAGACAATGGGGTGTCGCCGGTCTTGTCTCCCTGAACTATTTCTCCAGCTTCTTTTGAAACGACAATGATATGGTTGTCTTCGTATAGTACAGTCATAATAACATTTACATGCCCATTCCGCCGTCAACGCTTAGAACCTGGCCGGTAATATAGGATGATTGGTCTGAAGCAAGGAATGTGACGGCTTTGGCGATTTCCTGGGTCGTGGCTCCGCGTCCCAATGGTATGGACTTGCACCATTGCTCGAGTTTTTCCTGAGGGAGTGATTCCGTCATTTCCGTCAGCACAAAACCAGGGGCTACCACATTGGAACGGATTCCTCTTGAAGCCAGTTCCTTGGCTACTGATTTGGCCAGACCTACCAGACCGGCTTTTGAAGCCGAATAGTTTGCCTGTCCGGCGTTACCGTGTATACCGCTGACGGATGAAATGGTGACAATGCTGCCTTTCCGCTGTTTCATCATTACTGTTGAGCAGGCTTTTATGCAGTTGAAGGCCGATTTGAGATTTGTGTCAATGACAGTATCCCATTGTATCTCGTCCATTCTCATGATGAGTCCGTCGCGTGTAATACCCGCATTGTTGACGAGAATGTCAATACTGCCGAATTCTTTGACGGTGCTTTGCACCATGTCTGTGACTGAGGCCATGTCTGAGACATCGGCCTTGAATGCTTTTGCTTTGACTCCAGTATTCTCAAGCTCTTTGACAAGAGCCTGTGCCTTGTCATCACTGCTGACATATGCGAATGCGATGTTGGCACCTTCGTTTGCCATATCGCGCGCGATGGCCAGCCCAATGCCTCGTGTGGCACCTGTTATCAACGCGTTTTTACCTGTAAGTAGTCCCATATTCAATTTGTTTCCTTATATCCCAACATGCTGAAAAGCAGTTTTCTGGCAATGGCTCTGATGTCATCGTGAGTGGCTGTTTTCCAGATAATTCCCCTGATATATGTGTATTCGAATCCGCGCATGCCGTCCTGGATCATTTCAACGATAAGGTTTATGTTCGACACTTCAAAGAAACCCAGATTCACCCCCTCAACAATAATGTCAATCAGAATCTGCTTTTCCTGCCGGTCCAGTTCTTTTCTGAAATGTTCAAGGTTCCAGTTGTTCCTGAAGAAAAACGATCTTAGGGTTCCATTCCTGTCAACCATATCTTTGATGACAGAGAAACGTCCATATACATAGTCCAGCATCTTCTGTGGAGCAGGTGTACCTGCTGCAATCAAATTGCGCAACTTTAGAACGACCAGGTCGGTTTCGCGCTTTACTGCCGCATTGTATATGTCGGCCTTGCTTTTAAAATATGAGTACAAAGTGCGTCGGCTCATTCCTGACTCCTTTGTGATGTCCATCATTGATACGCTGTCAAAGCCGTTTTTGATGAACTGCCTTTTTGCGGCATCCAGAAGTATGTCACGGGTGCTGTTATTGTTCATGATAGCTGTTTGACGCACAAAATCTCAGTTGGTGTGAATTGGAGCCATGAGTTTACAAAAGTACAAATATTGTGAATATTTTGACTTTTCTGATGTAAAAACTTGGAATATTAAATATTCAGAGGTACCTTTGCATTATCAAAACATCGCGGAGTGGAGCAGAGGTAGCTCGTTAGGCTCATAACCTAAAGGTCGGGGGTTCGAATCCTTCCTCCGCAACTCATACGGAAAGAAAAGCAGAACCAGCCCTATTGAAGGGCTGGTTCTATGTTTTTTCTCTATCTGGTTTATGCTACGCAAAAACTGGGTTATTGTGCTTGTCCGTCATCAAGAACGTAGGCGCGAATGATTTTTACATCCGGGTCGGGACGGTAATGAATGTCGGTATGCGAGTTGCATATCTTTTCAATGACATCGTATCCTTCAATCACTTCACCGAATACAGTATATAAACCGTCAAGGCTTGGAGTGCCTCCGTTGAGAACGTAATCCTCTACCTGCTCCTGACTATACGTGAATGGCTGACGTGTAGCCATAATGGCATCGGTCTCCTTGTTCAGTTGGGCGTTAAGTTTGGATATTTTTTTGCTTTCCTTGTATTTCTGCCACTGGCGCAGGTCATCTGCATAAGGTTGTGTCAGGGAGTCCTTGACGGCCTGGCGGTATTTCTTGTTGATGGTTTTTTCCTGGTTTGTGA
The DNA here is from genome assembly GCA_024398755.1 of Bacteroidaceae bacterium. Lineage (GTDB taxonomy): Bacteria > Bacteroidota > Bacteroidia > Bacteroidales > Bacteroidaceae > Colenecus. The sequence goes on from JAKSIQ010000022.1 coordinate 8,993, forward strand.
GTTGTGTGGCGTTGGATTTTGAACCGGTGACGATGTAGAACTGCTGACTGGTCGAATAGTGGAACTGGGTAAGGCTTGCCTGTCCGACGGCACCTTTCTTGTGATAGAAAAGTGTGGGTTGTATTTCCGATGCTATTGTGTCGTATTCCTCTTCGATGCCAAGTTCGGCGCCTTTTTTCGCTCCGACCGAGTTGATGTCTCCGCACTGGATCTTGTAGCCCTTCTGGACACCGAAAAACAATTGGCCATCATATTTGCCATGGCGGGCATATCGTACCATATTGTGCCTGTGAAGCGGCGTTTCCTTATATAGCTTTATGGTAAAATTGCCGGCTGTAGTTTCGAAACGTACGAACTGGTCCTGGTTAAGAATGATTGTGTCAGCATCAAAGGCGCTTGTGCATATATCAACCGTCTTGTCCTTGCAGTTTGTAGCGGTAAGCGTGAGTGCCAGAAATAACGTCAGGATTGAAATCTGTTTTTTCATAACGCGTTCATTTTTTCTTTTGACAAAGGTAGACAATTCCTTAACTTTGCGCAATAATATAATGACACTGAATATGAAACCGACACTTGTTGTTCTTGCTGCCGGAATGGGCAGCCGCTATGGTGGTTTGAAACAGCTTGACGGACTTGGCCCGAATGGCGAAACCATAATGGATTATTCCGTATTCGACGCAATACGCGGCGGATTTGGAAAGGTTGTTTTCATTATCCGTAAGGATTTTGAGGCAGACTTCCGCAAGCTCGTTCTTGCAAAATACGAAGGCCATGTGCCCGTTGAAGTTGTTTTCCAAAGTATAGACAATCTTCCTGATGGCTTTACATGTCCCGCAGACAGGACCAAACCTTGGGGAACCAATCACGCTGTCCTGATGGCGAAAGATGTCGTGAAAGAACCGTTCTGCGTTATCAATGCCGATGATTTCTATGGTAGGGACTGTTTCGCAGTAATGGGCAAGTTCCTACAGAATCTGCCTTCAAACTCCAATGGTGCCTATGCCATGGTCGGCTTCAGGGTAGCCAATACATTGAGCGAAAACGGTAAGGTGTCGCGTGGTGTATGTGCTGTCAATGAGAAGAATCACTTGACCACGGTAGTGGAACGTACTGAAATCCTGCGCAGGGAGAACGGTGTCTGCTATAAGGACGGTGAAGACTGGGTAAGAATTGAAGACAACACTCCGGTTTCAATGAATGTCTGGGGATTTACCCCTGAATACTTCCAGTATTCGGAAGATTATTTCAAGACATGGCTCAAGGCCAATATCAATGTTCCTAAGTCCGAATATTATATTCCGCTCATGGTGAATGAACTGATAAACAGTGGCAAAGCTACATGTGAAGTTCTTGATACCACATCAAAATGGTTTGGAGTCACCTATGCGGAGGACCGTCAGGGCACAGTTGACAGAATCGCACAACTGGTTAGGGAAGGCGTATATCCTTCGCCTTTGTTTGATTGACAATCAATATGAATCCGCCTGATGGTATCGGTTGACAATCTGTCTGTTGAGTTTGGAGCAAAGCCTCTTTTTACTGGGGTTAGCTATGTTGTGGGTGACAAGGACCGTATTGCCCTGGTCGGCAAGAACGGTGCCGGCAAATCAACTATGCTCAAGATTCTTGCCGGTCAGCAGAAACCGACATCGGGCACTGTGTCCGTTTCAAAGGAGAGCAGTATAGGCTACCTTCCGCAGGTAATGAAACTGGCCGATTCGCGTACTGTTCGTGAGGAGGCTGAACAGGCATTCAGCGGAATACATGAACTGGAGGCGGAAATTGCAAGGCTCAACAATCTGTTGGCTGAAAGGACTGACTATGAATCAGAGGAATATCGCAATCTGATAGAACGTTTCAGTCATCAGAGTGAACGTTTCCAGATGATGGGCGGCAGCAATTATCAGGCTGAACTGGAACGGACTTTGCTTGGATTGGGATTCCGACGTGAAGATTTTGATCGTCCGACAAGCGAGTTCAGCGGAGGCTGGCGTATGCGCATTGAACTGGCGAAACTGCTGCTCATGCACCCCGATGTGCTGTTGCTTGACGAGCCTACAAACCATCTGGATATTGAGAGCATCCAGTGGCTTGAGGACTTTCTGGCTCACCGTTGCAGTGCTGTTATGCTGGTCAGCCATGACCGTGCATTCTTGAATAATGTCACGACCAGGACCATTGAGATTACCTGCGGCACCATACATGACTACAAGGTCAAGTATGACCAGTATGTCAAGCTGCGTACGGAACGCAGGGAGCAGCAGATGCGTGCATACGAAAACCAGCAGAAGGAAATTGCAGATATAAAGGATTTCATTGAACGTTTCCGCTACAAGCCTACCAAATCGAATCAGGTACAGAGCCGTATCAAGGCTTTGGAAAAGATTGTACCGATAGAGATTGACGAAGTTGACAACCGTCATCTCAGATTGAAGTTCCCGCCCGCCCAGCGCAGTGGGGACTATCCGGTTATCTGTGATGGGGTTGCAAAGATTTATGGCAGCCACACGGTGTTCAGCGGAGTTGATCTGACGATAAAGCGCGGAGAGAAAGTTGCCTTTGTAGGCCGTAACGGTGAAGGCAAATCAACTCTTGTCAAGTGCATAATGGGGGAAATTCCGTTTGATGGCGGTCTTAAGATAGGACACAATATCAAGATAGGTTACTATGCTCAGAATCAGGCCCAACTGCTTGATGATGAACTGACGGTATATGATACCATAGACAACGTGGCTGTAGGTGATGTACGTACCAGAATTAACGACATTCTGGGCGCCTTCATGTTCGGCGGAGAGGAGAACCAGAAGAAGGTCAAGGTGCTTTCGGGCGGCGAACGCAGCCGTCTGGCCATGATAAGGCTGCTTCTTACTCCAAATAACCTTCTGATACTTGATGAGCCTACCAATCATCTGGATATGGTGACCAAGGATGTGCTGAAAGAGGCCATTCTGGCGTTTGACGGTACTGTAATTGTTGTCAGCCATGACCGTGAATTCCTTGACGGGCTTGTCAGCAAAGTGTATGAATTCGCTGATGGCAAGGTTCGTGAACATTTGGGAGGAATTTACGATTTCCTGCAACGTAAGAATATGGACTCCTTGTCCGACATAGGCCGTATGAAGGGCTCGTCGGACAATAAGGTGACCGATACGGTTGACAATGTAAAACCTGCAGTTGGAGGAAAGGAGGACTTTGAGGCTCGTAAGGAACTTGAACGCAGGCGCAAGAAGGCTGAAAGAAAAGTTGCCGACTGCGAAAAGGAAGTGGCACGCCTTGAAGCCGAAATCAAAGATTTGGAAGGCTGGATGGCAACACCCGAGGGTGCATCGAATCCGGCAATGTTCGAAGCTTACGGCAAATTGAAGAATGACCTGACATCTGCCGAATCCCGTTGGGAGGAGGCCATGATGGAACTTGATAACCTATAACTGACACTTTGATATGAAGAAGACATTTGCCATGCTGTTGGCATCGGTGCTGCTGATTGCAGGTACCGGGATGACATCGGCTCAGAGCAGGCTTTATGGTCCTGCTTTCAATTTGAATGATGTGGAACTGCTGGACGGGCCGTTCAAACACGCTCAGGATCTTAATGTGAAAGTCCTGCTTGAATATGATGTGGACCGTCTGCTGGCTCCGTTCCTGCTTCAGGCCGGACTGGAGCCTAAGGGAGAACTGTTCCCGAACTGGGAGGGACTTGACGGACATGTCGGAGGTCATTATCTGTCGGCTCTGGCAATACATTATGCATCGACCGGCAACGAAGAATGCCTGCGCCGCATGAACTACATGCTGGACGAATTGGATAAGTGTCAGCGACAGTCTGAACGCGGTTTCGTTGGTGGCGTGCCTGACAGCGACAGAATTTGGGATGAAATCCATAACGGCAATACGGGTATTATAGGCCGATATTGGGTGCCATGGTACAACATGCACAAGACTTTTGCAGGATTGCGCGACACATGGCTTTATGCCGGCAGTGAGAAGGGTCGCGAGATGTTCCTTAAACTGTGCGACTGGGGCTGCTGGGTGACTGAGAATCTGACTCAGGAACAGATGGAGAGCATGATGAACACCGAATTCGGCGGTATGAACGAGGTCTATGCTGATGCTTACCAGATGACTATGGACCAGAGGTATCTGGACGAAGCAAAAAAGTGGACACATCATCAGTTGTTTGACAGCATGGTCGGTCAGGTTGACAATCTGGACAATAAGCATGCCAATACCCAGGTACCAAAGGTGGTTGGCTTTGCAAGATATTATACTGTTTCAAAATTGCCTTTGCAGGGGGATACCTGGTTTGACAGACTTCGCGTGAAACTAGGGCGTCCGTCAAAGGCAGAGGTGGCAGACACATATGACCCGTCTTATCTGATTGCCAGTGAATTTTTCTGGGACAGGGTTGCAAACCATCGTTCCGTAGCATTCGGAGGCAACAGCCGTCGGGAACATTTTCCGCAACAAAGCGACTATCGCAGTTATGTGGAGGAGCGCGAGGGACCGGAATCGTGCAATACGAACAATATGCTCAAACTGACTGAGGATCTGTTCTTTGAGAATCCGAGGGCTGAATATGCCGATTTCTATGAGAATGCCATGTATAACCATATTCTTTCAACCCAGCATCCTGAACACGGCGGTTATGTGTATTTCACTCCGGCTCGTCCTGCTCATTACCGCGTTTATTCACAGCCAAATGAAGGAATGTGGTGCTGTGTCGGTACGGGTATGGAGAATCACGGCAAATACGGTGAGTTCATTTATGCACATTATGGTGATATGCTGTATGTCAACCTGTATGTGGCATCGAAACTGAATTGGAAGGAACATGGTGTGGAACTGGTTCAGGAGACACGTTTCCCTGATGAAGACAGAAGTGTCATTACCGTCAATCCAGAAAAGCCGACAGTCTTTGTTCTGAAACTGCGTTATCCGGGTTGGGTTCGCGAAGGTGAATTTTCTGTTACAGTGAATGGCAACCCTGTAGACATTACCACTGGCCCGCAGAGTTATGTTACGATTCTCAGAAAATGGAAAAAGGGTGACAAGGTTGAAATCAGGATGCCTATGCACTACAGTACGGAACAGATAGAAGGTGTCGAAGACTATATTGCCATAAAGTATGGCCCTGTTCTTATGGGCGTGAAGACCGGTACTGAAGATATGGCTGGACTGGTGGCCGGTGACGGCCGATGGGAACACATTGCCGGTGGCAGACTGATATCGGCCTTGGATGCACCGTATATAATCGGTGATAAAAAAATGATTGAATCAAAATTGGCATCCATGGAGCTACTGCCTGACGCAGACCGTTTCAAGACGTTCCAGGTCAAATTGTTCAATGGTAAATATCTTGATGCCGAGCTTGTGCCGTTTTACAGAATCCACGACAGCCGGTACTCGGTTTATTATCTGATGATGACCTCGAAACAGTATCAGGAGCATCTGGATGAACTGGCTGCCATTGAAGCCGCACGCCTGGAACTGGATGCCCGTACCGTTGATAAGGTTGAGACCGGCGAGCAGCAGCCTGAGGTTGACCATCAGATGAAAGTGGAGAATTCAGACAAAGGCAATTACGAGGGCGAAGCATGGCGTGATGCTCGAAACGGTGGTTTCTTTGAATATACTATGGCTACCGGCAGCAGCACGGAACTCTCACTTATGGTGCGCTATTGGGGCAACGAGAGTGATTTCAACCGCCGTTTTGACATTCTGATTGACGGTGAGAAAATTGCATCGGAGACATTGTTCCGCAAATGGAACAAAGCTGAGTTTCAGAATGTGAGCTATGAGATTCCGGAAAAACTGCTGACGGGAAAGTCAAATGTTACCGTACGCTTTCAGAGTGGCGAACATACCGTTGCCGGTGGCATATTTCAGATACGTCTGATTAAACGACTTTGATAAGATTATGAAGCAGGCTATTTTAAATGTAATGCCGGTCCTGGCAATTATTTCAACAGAGCTATTTAAGAGAGAGAGGAAATGAGAAAAAACGTATTAATATTGACAGTTCTGACAGGTATGGCTATGATGGCTTGTACAAGCAAGGCTTCCAAAGGAGAAGATATGGGTGTGAAGTTGGAAAATTTGGACACGCTGGCTGTGCCGGGTGATGATTTCTTTCAGTTTGCGTGCGGTGGATGGATGAAAAACAATCCTTTGACCGACGAATACGCGCGTTTTGGCAGTTTTGACAAACTTGCCGAAAATAACCGGGAGCAGTTGAAGGGACTGATAGACGAAATTGTAAGCACCAGACATGAACATGGAACTAATGCTCAGAAGATAGCAGACCTGTATAATCTCGTAATGGACACTGTGCGCCGCAATAATGAGGGACTCGCCCCAATCAAACCTTTCATTGACAGGGTTGAGGCAATAAACAGTCAGGAACAGGTCTTTCCTACTATGGTGGCTCTGGAATATGACGGCATGGCCGCCGGCTACTTTGGAGTTGGTATAGGTGCTGACATGATGGACAGCAGAATGAACATTGTGGGCGTGGGACAGGGCGGTCTTTCGCTTGGTGAGAAAGAGTATTATCTTGATAATGACAATGCCACTGCCACCATCCGTGAGGCTTTCAGGAAACATATTGTACGTATGTTCATGCTGTATGGTTTTGATGAGGAAACCGCTATCAGGAAAATGGAGGGTGTAATGAATATTGAGACCTTGATAGCTGACAAATCTTACAGCGGTGTCCAGCGGCGTGACCCGTTGGCAAACTATCATAAGATGCCATATGCCAAGTTGCTTGAAGACTACGGCGGAATAGACTGGAATCTGTATTTCAAGACCATGGGAATGGAGGGCATTGAAGAGATTGATGTCAATCAGCCAGAACCTATCCATGAAGTGGAACGTATTTTAGCCGAGGTGCCGTTTGAAGACCATAAGGCATATATGGAGTGGCAGATTATTGATGGATGCGCCTCAAAACTCACACAGGAATTCGATCGTGCCAACTTCGACTTTTATGGAACCGTTATGAGCGGCAAGAAGGAACAGCAACCTATGTGGAAGCGTGCCACCAGCACTGTAAGCGGTGTGTTGGGCGAAGCCATCGGCCAGCTTTATACCGAGAAGTATTTTCCGGCATCGGCAAAGGCGCGTATGGAGGAACTGGTGCGAAATCTGCAGACTGCATTGGGTCAGCGCATAGATGAACAGGACTGGATGAGCGATTCGACAAAGGCCCGTGCCCATGAAAAATTGGATGCTTTCCATGTGAAGATTGGCTATCCTGACAAGTGGCGCGATTACAGCCGTATGGAGATAGACCCTTCAAAGAATATGGTCGAGAATATGATTGAGGTTACGCATTTCATGCTGGCCGATGTCATTGAACGCAAGTTGGGGAAACCGGTTGACAATACCGAGTGGTTCATGACCCCTCAGACAGTTAATGCGTATTACAATCCTACGACCAATGAGATATGCTTCCCGGCTGGTATACTTCAGTATCCGTTCTTTGACATGAATGCCGATGATGCGTTCAATTATGGCGCAATCGGTGTTGTCATCGGTCACGAGATGACTCACGGTTTTGATGATCAGGGTCGCCAGTTTGACAAGGATGGGAATATGAATGACTGGTGGGCCGAAGGTGATGCGGACCGTTTCAATCAGCATGTGAAAGTCATTGTTGACCATTTCAATGCAATTGAGGTGCTGCCGGGTTTGAAGGCAAACGGTGAGTTATGCCTGGGTGAGAACATCGCCGATCACGGTGGATTGATGGTCGCATATCAGGCGTTCAAGAATGCCACCAGAGATAACCCGCTTCCTGACAAGGAAGGCTTTACGCCAGAACAGCGTTTCTTTATGGCGTATGCTGGCGTGTGGGCCGGTAACATTCGTGACGAGGAGATTCGCAACAGGACCAAGAGCGATGTGCATTCATTGAGTCGCTGGCGTGTGAACGGGACTCTGCCCCATATTGATGCATGGTACGATGCTTTTGGCGTTACAGAGGATAATGCATTGTATCTGCCGGAGGAGAAACGTGCCGTTATCTGGTAAAGAATTGCTGCAATGGGCACTGGCATAGGAATAATGGAAAATAATATGGACCGGACTGTAAAGCCCGGTTCTGATTTTTATAGATTCAGTTGTGGAGGATGGCTGGATTCCAACCCGTTGACTGCCCAGTATTCCAGTTATGGCACGTACGACGAACTGGCAGAGAAGAACCGGGAACAGCTGAAAGGCCTGATAGATGAAGTGCTGTCGCGGCAGAATGCAAAAGGCAGCGACGAGGCGCGCATTGCCGATTTGTATAACCTTGTCATGGACACGGACCGCCGCAACCGTGAGGGTATCGACCCTATGAAATGGGCTATGCGGCGTATCAGTGCAATTTCAAGCAGGGAAGATCTTATGCCTGCCATGGTTGAACTTGACCCGTATGGGGTGACCGGCTATTTTGATGTCGGGATAGGTCCTGATTTGGGTGACAGCAACGTAAACATTGTGGGGCTTTGTCAGGGGGGACTTACGCTTGGAGACCGTGAGTACTATATGGACCGCGACAGCAAGACACGGGAAATACGTGCGGCATTCAAGAATCACATAGTGCGTATGCTGATGCTTGCCGGTTATGCAGAACGTGAAGCAAAAGCCCGTATGAGGGTTATATGGCGCATAGAAAAGCGCCTGGCCAGGTCCAGCCGTACAAATGTGCAGTTGCGTGATCCTCAGGCCAATTATAACAGAATGACATATAAGGCTCTGAAAAGAAATTTCAAGGGCTTTGACTGGGACCTGTTTTTTCATCTGTTGGGTCTTGATGGCGTTGACTATGTTGACGTCGGACAACCTGATGCCATTCGTGAGGCTATACGTGTCTTGAATGAGGAGACTCTCGAGGACCAGAAGATACTTATGGAGTGGCAGATGATAGACTCGAACGGAGCCAGACTCGGTGCCGATATGGATGAGGCCGATTTTGATTTCTATGGACGCATTCTGAGTGGACAGCAGGAGCAGAAACCCATGTGGAAACGTGCGACTGCTACGGTGAGTGGAACTCTTGGAGAGGCATTGGGAAAGCTGTATGTGGAAAAATATTTTCCTGAATCGGCAAAGGAACGCATGAAAGACATGTTTGAACGTCTGCAGAAATCATTGGGACGCAGAATAGATGCCCAGGCGTGGATGTCTGACAGGACCAAGTTGTCGGCTCATGAAAAACTGGACGCGATGCGTTTCAAAATCGGTTATCCGGACAAGTGGAGGGACTACTCCAATATGAACATCGACCCGAAAAATTCACTCTTTGAAAATAACGTGGAGATAAGCCGTTTTTTCTGGAACGAAATGGTGGAACGCAAGTTCCGCAAACCTGTTGATAAAACGGAGTGGTACATGACCCCGCAGGAAATTAATGCGTATTATGATACCTCGGTCAATGAAATATGTTTCCCGGCGGGAATACTTCAATACCCGTTCTTTGATATGGAGGCCGATGATGCCTTCAATTATGGGGCGATAGGATCAATTATTGGCCATGAGATGACTCATGGTTTCGACGATGAAGGCCGTCAGTTTGACAAGGACGGTAATCTGAAAGACTGGTGGACTCCAACTGATACGCGTCGTTTCAACCACAGAGCAAAGGTGCTTTCTGACTTTTTTGATGGTATTGAGGTGCTTCCTGGACTTAAAGCCAATGGTGAGCTGACCCTGGGTGAAAACATAGCTGACCTTGGTGGCTTAAGGGTGGCATATGACGCTTTCATGGAAGTGATGGACGGGCACCGGCTTGAAAACAATATGGGACTGACAGCCGAACAGCGCTTCTTTATTGCATATGCCTGTACTTGGGCCGAGAACATCAGTGAAGAAATGGTTCTGCAGCAGACAAAGAGCGACGAACACGCTCTGTCAAGGCTGAGAGTGAATGCTACCTTGCAGCATCTTGACGAATGGTACATAGCCTTTGGTATAACAGAGACCGATGCCATGTACATCGCTCCAGAAAAGAGAGCACACATCTGGTAAAATGAAAGAAGGAAGAAAAATAGAATTGCTTGCTCCGGCAAAGAACCTGGAGTGTGGCATAGAGGCAATCAAGCACGGAGCTGATGCCGTCTATATCGGTCCGGAGCGTTTCGGCGCCCGTCAGTCTGCGGGAAACAGCATTGAAGACATTGCTGCGTTGTGCGATTTTGCACACAAGTATTGGGCAAAAGTATATGTAACGGTCAACACAATTTTACGTGATGATGAACTGCAGGCTGCCGAGAGACTGATATGGCAACTCTATGAGGCTGGAGCCGATGCACTACTGGTTCAGGATATGGCGGTTCTGACCATGAATCTGCCTCCCATTGCTCTGCACGCAAGTACCCAATGTGATGTACGTAGCGTTGAAAAGGTAAAGTTTCTGTCTGCCAGCGGTTTTTCCAGAGTGGTGCTGGCGCGTGAACTGTCGCTTGCCGAGATAAGGGAAATACACGAGGCTTGCCCCGATGTAGAGCTTGAGTGTTTCGTGCACGGTGCTCTGTGCGTCAGTTACAGCGGACAGTGCTATGCCTCACAGTTCTGTTTCGGACGCAGTGCCAATCGTGGCGAATGTGCCCAGTTCTGTCGCTTGAAGTTCGATTTGACCGATGCGTCCGGACATACGCTTATCCGGGGTAAACATCTTCTGTCACTGCGTGATATGAACCGAATGCCGTATTTGGAGGAGATGATGGACGCCGGCGTATGCTCAATGAAGATAGAAGGCCGCCTGAAGGATGCCTGCTATGTGAAAAACATTGTTGCGGCATATCGTAAAGCCATAGATAGGGTAATTGAACATAGACCGGAATACCTGCATGCATCGACAGGGAACGTGCATCTTACTTTTGAACCTTCTCCAGAAAAGAGTTTCAACCGTGGCTTTACAGATTATTTCCTTCATGGCCGCAGTGGTGACATATTTTCGTTTGATACGCCTAAATCAATCGGTGAGAGTATGGGAACCGTCAGTGAAGTGGGACGAGGCTGGATACGCTGCAGTGGATTGCCATTTCACAATGGTGACGGTCTGTGCTATTTTGACCGTGGCGGTGAACTGCGCGGCTTCCGCGTGAACCGTGTTGATAGCGGATGTGTTTATCTTTATCTTGAAAGCGGACAGATGCCGTCAATCAGAGTCGGTGACAGAGTGTGGCGCAATCAGGATGCGTTTTTTGAAAGCATACTTTCAAAGGAATCGGCAACCCGCAAGATTGATGTCGATATGGAGTTCTACGATACAGAGAAGGGCTTTGCTCTATTGTTGACCGATGCTGATGGAGTGCAGGCCGGCGTGTCATTTGATTTCTCTCATGAAACGGCACGCTCTCCTCAGGATGCCAACATACGTCTGCAACTTTCAAAACTTGGAAATACGGAGTTCCAGATATCGGACATCAGGGTAAGAATGTCTGATAACTGGTTTGTGCCATCTTCTCTGCTGTCTGATTTGCGCCGTCAGGGCTGTGATGCCTTGACAGTTGCCCGTGCGGAAGCAAGGATACGTCCCGCCGGAAATGCCGTATCAGGTCAGATGAACTATCCGCAAAGGCAGCTAACTTATCTTGGCAACGTCATGAATGAACAGGCTCGTTCTTATTATATGAATCATGGCGTCACATCAGTCGGTTATGCCTTTGAAAGGCAGCAGCCCGCATCGGTTCCAATAATGTATTGCCGGCATTGTCTGAGGTATGCTGTCGGGGCATGCCGTAAGCGCCAGGGACAGTCTGCCAATGCAGTGGAACTGACGGAACCGCTATACCTTAAAAGCGGTGACGGCCGCCACTTTGAACTTCGCTTTGACTGCGCCCATTGTCAGATGCTGGTATTGGGTTAACCGGTATATGCGGGCTCAGAACTTGAAGTTGAAACCCAGACGGAATTCCGGGAACCAGTTGGAATAACCGGTCTCAGCCATGACACCAAAGTTGTCATTGAAGAAATAGCGGCAACCTACGAATTCATTCCATAAAATAAAGGATTCGTTATTCTCGTATTTGACATTATCATATTTCCATGACCATGTCCTTACTCCGAATCCTACGCACATGTTGGCATGAACCTCAAATTCAGGGGTGATGTTGAGACCGTAAGTTGCACGTGGGGTTACACCTATTGCAGTGCATTTATAGTTGTCATAGTGTCGGCTGTCGCGATCGTTATTGGCTATATCAAATTCGCCGCCAACAGAGAAATGTCCTTTCCACCATTCATCAACCAAGACATAATCAAGCGAAACGGAACTGCCGAAAGGAGCTGCTCCAATGTTGATGTTGCCAATCATGGTACCTTTACTCCACTGTGGCGCAAGTTCTGCGTTTGCACTGTAAGAAATCATTGCCAAAGTGGCAACAGCAAGTATTTTTCCAAAATGTTTCATAGTTGTGTTTTGGTTTTAATAGTTATTATTCAAAGAATTTGCGCCAGTCTTCATCGCTTACGGCACGTCCTTTTCGGCCGTTGCGTTCAGAGCGCGGGCTGTTGCTATTGACATATGGCGCACGGGATGGACTACGGCGTTCTTTCTTTGACCTGGCAGACTTTTCTTTCCGGTCTTTCCGGCGTGGGCGTTCTTCTTCAGCAGAGCGTTCTTTCCTATAGGGACGTTCTCCTGTAGTTTCTTTTGCTGGACGCTGTTTCTCTTTGGACTTTTCCGTCTTGCTTTTTGCGTTGTTGCTTGCTTCGGCAATCTCAACGTTAATCTGCCGTCCCTTCATGTATGATCCCGACAGAGCATCGACAACATCCTGGGCGGCATCGGACTGGACTTCGAAGAATGAGAATGTCTTCATCAGATCAATGCGTCCTATGTCAATACGCGGGCCATGAAGGCGCTGGTTTATCTGCTCGATAATCTGGCTGGTGTGAATGCCGTCCATTTTTCCTACGTTGATGAACAGACGGGTGAAGCCCTCTTCGGGCGTATGACTGCGGTCACGTTTGCGCGAAGCACGTTCTTCTGCACGGTCGGATTTGTCTGATTTGCCTGAGCTGACTTCTTCAAGTTCCGGAGCATTTGCATAGTACTGCATGAAACGCCCGAACTCACGCATGACAACACGCTTTACAATATCATCTTTGTCCAGCCAGTCAAACTTGCGGAATACTTCCGGAAGAAATTGTGAAATCTGTTCTTCGTCAACCTGAGTGTGCTCAAGGTCATCAATTACCTTAATGAGTTGCTTTTCGCATATCTGCTGTCCGGTCGGCATGATTCCCTGCTGGAACTGTTTGCCTATGGCTTTTTCAATTATGCGTATCTTGCTTTTCTCCCTTAGATTGATTATGGAGATTGAGGTACCGGTTTTTCCTGCACGTCCTGTGCGCCCACTACGATGCGTATAGTTTTCGGTGTCATCTGGCAGCCCGTAGTTGATGACGTGCGTAAGGTCATCGACATCCAGTCCACGTGCAGCAACATCAGTGGCAACCAGAATCTGCAACTGACGTCGGCGGAATTTGTTCATGGCAAGGTCGCGCTGAGCCTGTGACAGATCTCCGTGAAGTGAATCGCTGTTATATCCGTCCTGAATCAGTTTGTCTGCAATTTCCTGTGTTTCCAGTTTCGTCCGGCAGAAAATTATAGCGTATATGTCAGGGTAGTAGTCAACTATGCGTTTCAGGGCAAGGTACTTGTCTTTGGCGTGTACCATGTAATATACGTGGTTCACGTTCTGTGCTCCTTCGTTACGGCTTCCTATGACAATTTCCTGGGCATTGTTCAGGTATTTCTTTGAAATGTTACTGATTTCGCGGCTCATAGTTGCCGAGAACATCAGCATTTTGCGTTCTTTTGGTACGGCCTGAAGAATGGTTTCCAGTGCTTCCGAAAAGCCCATGTTGAGCATTTCATCGGCCTCGTCAAGAATGACAGTGCGTATGGTGTCCAGTTTTACGACACCGCGCTCCATCAAGTCAATGAGACGCCCTGGAGTGGCTACGATTATATGCGCGCCGCGGCGGAAATTGCGTATCTGGTTTTCGATTGAGGTGCCGCCATACATTGGAATGATGTGCAGCCCGTTAATGTACTTGGAGTAATCGGCAAGGTCAGCTGCGATCTGCATGCACAGCTCGCGGGTAGGGCTGAGTATGAGAAACTGTGCATCTGTGCTGCAGACATCGGTCTGTTGGATGATTGGAATACCGAAAGCTGCGGTCTTGCCTGTTCCGGTCTGTGCCAGAGCGACAACGTCACCACTGCCTGGAGACAGGAGAAATGGTATCGCCTTTTCCTGCACGGGCATAGGCTCCCGGAATCCGATTTCTTCAATGGCTTGAAGAATTGGCGCTGATACGCCAAGTTCCTTGAATGTGCTCATTTGAGAGTGAGATTCTGTTCACCAATCATTACGCCGTCAACGAAAATGAATGCGGTGTATGTTCCAGCCTCAAGATACTCTTCGATATCCCAATACATTATTACATCCTGTTGTTCGCCGGTGTATTCTATGTATTTTTTTGCGGAATATTCAATGGTGACATTCTGGTACTTGAATGTGTCTGACGGATCCTTGACAAGTGGATCTCCATTCGGACAAAGAATGCGTGCATATGCGGTTTTTTCGCCGGTTTCTGTCGTTATGTTCTTTGCAATAGTGAAATCAAGAACAAATTTTATGACGTTCTTGACTTTCGTTTCGTCTTTTCCGCGTTTGTTCCGGGTTGTAAATCTGAAAGAAGAAACATCCAACTGTGATGCCAGAGCAATCTTTTCTTCTGCCTGCTGTTTCTCAATGGTCAGACGGTCAACCTGCTGTGAAGCCTCCGTGTATTTTTGGCGGACTTGTGTGTTCTCTTGCTCAAGTTGCTTGTTGACACGGTCAAGAGAGTCTATCTGAACAACATATGAACGCATGACATTGCGTACGGTTTCAAGTTCCTTCTTGAGACGTCTTATTTCTGCAGCATTGCTGGCTTGAGTCTGACGCAGTTGCTCGAGGAGCTGTTGCGTACGCATCTTCTCCTTTTCCAACTGATGGATGAGAGAGTCGTTGGACAAATGTACTTGAAGCTCATCGTATTGGACTGCGAAACTGGAGTATTCGTTCTCCATTTCCTCTTTTTCCAGTTCGAACAGTTCGGTCATCTCCTCTATGTTCTTGTCTTTCCGGCTGCTGTCAATGAAAAAGTATATTGCAGCGGCACCCAGAACCAGAACAAGAATGACAAGGACAGCGGAAATACCGCCGTTCTGTCCTTTTTTCTTTGTTTCTGCCATTGCTTAATTTGAAAGAGCTGCCATGCTCTCTTTGATTGTTGCTATTTTTTGTGTGGCGTCTGCCTGCTTCTTGCGTTCGTTCTCAACAACGGCTGCTGGAGCGTGGGCTACGAAATTCTCGTTGGCAAGTTTCGCGTTGACACCCTTCAGGAAACCCTCAAGGTGTGTAAGTTCTGCCTGCATTTTCTCCAACTCGGCCTTGACGTCAATGAGTCCACCAAGACGTACTGCAAATTCCTGAGTGCCTGTCATGAAGGCCGATGTACCCTCGCTCTTGACCGGAACGACAACAATTTCATCAAGACCTGCCATCTTGATTATGACACTGCTCATTTCCTGAACCGGATTCTGACCTACTGCCTCGACTGTAAGCGGTTCGCGTGGGCCGATGTTCTTGGACTTGCGGATAGAACGTATTTCGGTTACTATCTGTTTTGCCTGTTCAAAAGCGGCGATGAGTTTGTCATCAGACTTTGATGCGTTCAGATCAAGAATACTCTGATACATGATGGTCTGACCAGCAGGACGCTGGCATACGTTCTGCCAGAGTTCTTCGGTAATGAATGGCATGAACGGATGCAGAAGCATGAGCTGCTTTTCGAACAGATCCATGGTCGCATCAAAAGTGGCGCGGTCAATGGGCTGCTGGTATGCCGGTTTGATTATTTCAAGATACCAGCTTGCAAATTCATCCCAGAACAGTTTGTAAACTGCCATGAGGGCTTCGCTGATGCGGTACTTGGACATGAGGTCGTCCATCTCGACTGCGGTACGCGCCAGTTTTGAACGGAACCATTCCACTGCCAGACGTGAACTTTCAGGCTGCTGTATGTCAGCTACCTGCCAGCTTTGTGTAAGACGGAATGCATTCCATATCTTGTTGTTGAAGTTGCGTCCCTGTTCACAAAGACTTTCGTCAAACAGTATGTCGTTTCCGGCTGGGGCACTGAGCATCATTCCCATACGGACACCATCGGCTCCGTACTTGTCAATGAGGTCAAGCGGATCGGGACTGTTGCCAAGGCTCTTGGACATCTTACGACCTAATTTGTCGCGGACAATACCTGTAAAGTATACGTTCTTGAATGGCATTTTGTCCATATATTCGTAACCAGCCATAATCATACGTGCAACCCAGAAGAAGATAATGTCCGGACCGGTCACCAGGTCGTTGGTGGGGTAGTAGTACTCGATTTCCTTGTTGCCCGGGTCGGTTATGCCGTCAAAGAGGCTGACTGGCCACAGCCAAGAAGAGAACCATGTGTCAAGCGCACCTTCATCCTGGATAAGCATATCGGCTGTCACGTTCTCATAACCGTCAATTTTTCGTGCCATTTCAACGGCTTTCTCAATATTCTCGGCTACAACATACTTGCGGTCTTCCTCCTTAACGCCTTCCTGGCCTGGTAGGAAATATGCTGGAATGCGGTGTCCCCACCAGAGCTGGCGGCTTATGCACCAGTCTTTTATGTTCTCAAGCCAGTTGCGGTATGTGGTCTTGTATTTGGTCGGATAGAAACGTATTTCGTCGTTTTCAACAGGTGGCAGTGCGATGTCAGCAAAGTGCTGCATCCTGATGAACCACTGCAGCGAAAGACGTGGCTCAATAGGAACGTTGGTGCGTTCACTGTAACCGACCTTGTTGTCATAATCTTCAATTTTCTCCAGAAGTCCGGCTGCATCCAGGTCCTTGCTTATCTGTTTGCGGCAGTCAAAACGGTCCATGCCGACATACATTCCTGCTGCCTCTGATATGGTTGCATCGGGGTTGAAGATGTCAATTATGTCAAGATTGTATTTCTGCCCAAGTGCGTAGTCGTTTACATCATGTGCAGGGGTGACTTTCAGACAACCGGTACCGAACTCAATTTCTACGTAACGGTCTTCGATGATCGGAATGACACGGTTTACCAGAGGAACTATCACTTTCTTGCCCTTGAGCCAGGTGTTCTTCGGGTCTTTGGGGTTGATGCAGACTGCAATATCGCCCATAATAGTCTCAGGACGAGTGGTTGCGACAACCGCATATCGGCGACCCTGTGCATCACGGTGTATAATCTGATGCTTGACTGTCGGATCAAACGGATCAGTTGCGGCAATGGTCTGTGCATCGGCTTCCTGTCCGTCGGTGCTTCCTGCCGGCTCGTCAACATAGTACTTCAGATAGAACAGGTGTGAATGCTCGTCGTGGTAGATGACTTCCTCATCAGAGAGAGCAGTCTGACGTTCGGGGTCCCAATTGACCATGCGCAGGCCACGGTAAATAAGGCCTTTGTTATAGAGATCACAGAATACTTTGATGACACTTTCGGAACGGGGTTCGTCCATTGTGAATGATGTGCGGTCCCAGTCACAGCTGCATCCAAGCTGGCGCAATTGTTTCAGAATGATGCCGCCGTGTTCCTCCTTCCATGCCCATGCATGTTCAAGGAACTGTTCACGGGTCAAGTCGCTTTTCTTTATGCCCTGTTCGGCCAAACGCTTGATTACCTTTGCCTCGGTGGCTATCGATGCGTGGTCCGTACCCGGAACCCAGCATGCATTCTTGCCGAGCATGCGTGCACGGCGTACCAGAATATCCTGAATGGTTTCGTTCAGAACATGTCCCATGTGCAGGACGCCTGTCACATTAGGTGGCGGAATGACCACCGTAAACGGTTCGCGGCCGTCCGGTTCCGAATGAAACATGCGGTTATCTTCCCAGTACTTGTACCACTTTCCCTCAACGTCGGCGGGATTGTATTTGCTTGCCAGTTCCATATTCTGTCTTACTTGCTGATTTCCAATTTGGGCGCAAAGTTACTGCTTTTGAACGTAAAAGAGTATTGTTACACCTTATTTATGCATATAATGGGGATTATGTTGGCGGCATATTGTATTTCGGCTTATATTTGCGCCGGAATCATGGAAAAATTCAATATTACAATTCTCGGATGTGGCTCGGCCACTCCTGGTCCGAAACATTTCACATCATCACAGGTCGTCAATGTAAGGGACAAACTGTTCATGGTAGACTGTGGGGAAGGAACTCAAATCCAACTGCGCCGTTCTCATGTGGCGTTCGCCAGAATCAATCATATCTTCATTTCACATCTTCATGGAGACCATTGCTTCGGACTGCTTGGTATGATTTCCTCTTTTGCATTGCTTGGACGTACCGCACCGCTGTTCGTACATGCACCGTGGGAAATGTGGAACATTTTGAGTGCTGAACTGGAATTCTATTGCAGTGATATTGATTTTAAAGTTGAATTCAGAGGTTTTGATGCGACTAAAGCCGAAGTCATATTCATTGACCATTCCCTGACAGTAACAACCATTCCATTGAAGCATAGGGTGCCCTGTGCCGGATTCCTGTTCAAGGAAGAAAAGACGCCCGACCATCTGGACCGTCAGTCAGCCGATTTCTACGATGTTCCGTCATGCGAATATGACAGGATACGCAATGGGGGCGATTTCATTCAGCCCGATGGGACTGTCATACCTCATGAAAGGCTTACCAGACCGGCTCCGTTACCGCGCAGTTATGCATATTGTTGTGATACGGCTCTCAATCCTGAAATGATTCCGCAGATTATGGGAGTGAATGCATTGTATCATGACTGCACTTATTCTGTCGAAGAGGCTCGGAATGCTGCCAAACATTTTCACAGTACATCGGCCGATGCGGCCAGCATTGCAAAAAAAGCAGAAGTGGGCAAACTGATTTTGGGGCATTTTTCTGCCAGATACAATGACGAGAACGTGCTTTTGAATGAAGCTCGCGAAATATTCCCGAATACTGTTCTGGCAAAGGAAAATCTTGAAATAGAAATTGACTGATTCGGAAATCAGTCTTTCTGTCCGGATTCCTCCTGCTTTTTTGCTTTGTTCCAAAGGGCGTCCAGTTCTCCAAGTGTCATGTCCTTCATGGCTTTCCCTTGGCTCAATACAGACTCTTCAATGCAATTGAAACGGCTGATGAATTTCCTGTTCGTCCGTTCCAATGCATTGTCAGGCTGGATCTTGTATTTTCTGGCGACATTGATTATTGAAAACAGCAAGTCTCCAAGTTCAGCTTCCGCTTTGTCGTGATTGCCTGCATCAAGTTCCGCTTTGAGCTCGGCGAATTCTTCTGGAACTTTGCCAAGCGCTCCTTCCGGAGTGTCCCAATCAAAGCCTACGTGTGCGGCTTTTTCCTGAATCCTGAATGCTTTGATAACCGATGGCAGAGAATCGGGAACCCCAGCGAGCACTCTTTTGTTCCCGCCTTTTTCCTTTAATTTGAGTTGTTCCCAGTTCTGAAGTACTTGGCCGGCTTCGTCAACCTGGGTTGAACCATATATGTGCGGATGTCTGTAAATCAGTTTCTCGCATAACTTGTTGCAGACATCAGCTATATCGTAGTCGCCTGTTTCACTGCCTATTTTTGCATAGAATACCACATGAAGCAGAACATCGCCCAATTCTTTGCAGATGTTGGGCTTGTCATCTTTCATTATCGCATCGCAAAGTTCAAAGACCTCTTCAATTGTGTTCTGCCTGAGGGATTCATTTGTCTGGACTTTATCCCAAGGGCATTTTTCACGAAGTGTGTCCATAACATCCAATAGCCGCGAAAATGCCTGCAATTGTTCTTCCCTGTTGTTCATATGATACTTGCCGTTATTATTACGCAAATGTATATAAAAAAACGGCACCTCAGGCGAGGTGCCGTTCCTTATTGAAATTACGCTTCAGGCAATTACTTGCTGAGCTGTTCCTTCAAAGCTGCAAGGGCATCGATATCACCAAGAGTGGTAGCGGCAGCCTGATTCTGGATTGCCGGCTTCTCTTCTTCCTTCTTTGCTGCAGATTTCTTTGCGGCCTTCTTTTCAGCGCGTGCTTCAGCCTTTGCAATATCTTCAAAGATACGGCTGTGTGACAGAATGATGCGCTTTGAGTCCTTGTTGAATTCAATGACCTTGAACTGCAGGGTTTCGCCCTGAGCAGCCTGGGTTCCGTCTTCCTTTA
>JAKSIQ010000023.1 GCA_024398755.1 Bacteroidaceae bacterium
TTTACGCCTTTTTTGTGTTAATAAATATACCTCATTGATTTATATCACAATAGCAACTCTAGTATCTCATACTATTATTACACAACATATACTCCCATTAAATAAGGTACATGTAAAATGTCACAAAGTATGGAAACAAAAAAAGGGATAACTGGAAACATCAGTCATCCCCTAATAAAAAATATGAATGAATTTATTCCACTACAGGTGAGAACTTGAATTCCGCACCGGTAGATTTCACCTCAAAACGGTTAGACCTGCCATTTCTCTTAAGCAGATGCTGAAGCTTGCGTAAAAGTTTGCTTTCCTTGGCCGAGAAATACAGAAAAGTAATCATAGTTTCATCATCACCGCCTGAGACGAATGCTGAAAACTGGTTTTCATAAGCCTGACGATTCTTGAGGAACCACTTGTTGTTGACTGTCTCGGCCTCCATTTTCTGTGCATCCGATACGAACATTACGGAATCAACAATTGAATATGATACAGCAGCCATATACACATCAAGAATCTTTGAGTTCTTGTCCTGGCTGTTGTTTCTCATTTCCTCCAGATCGCTTCGGGTCATCTCCAAGCCCTGTCCTGTGGTTAGCACCGGACTTTTTTCACTTCTTGGAGACTTGGCGCAAACTGCTGTGGAAACAAGCATTGCCACACAGAAAACGACTGAAAGAATACGGCGGGTCATAATCAGCCAAGATACGATTTGAGAAGCTTGCTACGTGAATTCTGACGCAGACGACGGATTGCCTTCTCCTTGATCTGGCGCACTCTTTCGCGTGTAAGTCCAAACTTGTCACCGATTTCTTCAAGCGTCATCTCACGGCATCCTATTCCGAAGAACATTCTGATGATATCCTTTTCCCTGTCTGTCAGAGTGGAAAGAGCACGATCTATTTCCTTTGACAATGATTCATTGACAAGCGTACGGTCTGCCATAGGTGAATCATCATTGACCAGAACATCAAGCAGACTGTTGTCTTCTCCGTCAACGAAAGGAGCGTCGACAGATATATGGCGTCCGGAAACTTTCAGCGTATCCGCTATCTTGTCTACTGGAATATCAAGTTCTTCGGCCAGTTCTTCAGGTGACGGACGACGTTCGTTCTCCTGTTCGAACTTTGAGAGAGCCTTGCTTATCTTGTTCAACGAACCTACCTGGTTAAGCGGCAGTCTGACGATTCTGGCCTGTTCCGCAAGAGCCTGGAGTATTGACTGACGTATCCACCATACGGCATAACTGATGAATTTGAAGCCGCGCGTTTCATCAAACTTTTCCGCAGCCTTGATCAGACCAAGATTACCCTCGTTAATCAGATCAGGAAGACTCAGACCCTGATTCTGATACTGCTTGGAAACCGATACCACAAATCGCAGATTGGCACGTGTCAGTTTTTCAAGTGCCGCACGGTCACCCTTGCGGATGCGCTGTGCAAGTTCAACTTCTTCTTCTACAGTAATGAGTTCCTCACGACCAATCTCCTGAAGGTATTTGTCAAGGGACGCACTTTCGCGGTTCGTGATACTTTTGGTAATCTTAAGCTGTCTCATCTATCCTAAATAAGCGAATTGGGCGCAAAGGTAGTGTTTTTATTTTAATAATATATAAATTAGAGTTTGAATATTTCACCACCCTTATTGTTCTTCCAAACCTATCGCATAATTCGCCCTACGCCCGGCGTTGGTCAATCCGCTTATGAAAAGCACCTGGTCCTGTGACCTTTTGGCAGCCTGATATGCCTGTTCAACATCATCTACTGTCCTCATCGGAGTGTTGTTGATTTTAAGGATTATGAAACCGCGCTGTATTCCGGCATCCTTCAGAAGGCCCTTGTCCACCTCACTGACCTGAACGCCATATTCAAGGTTCATCCGACTGAGATTCTGCGCGGAAAGTTCCTGGAACGATGCGCCAAGAATCCGGTTGTCATCTTTCCTGATAATATCAGTATTGCCATGTGTATTCTTGAGTTCTACGTTCACGGTCTTCTGTTTTCTGTCACGGACAAAGGTCACTTCCACCTTGTCGCCCGGACGATACCGTACTATGGTTTCCTGCAGTTCGGCCATAGTTTTCACCTGCTTGCCGTCAACCGCCACAATGATGTCTCCGGCTCTGATTCCGGCCGATGCCGCACCGCCGCCGTCAGTCAAGTTGACGACATAAGCTCCGTCATGCGTGCCAAAGTCCTTATTCTTGTTTTCAGCAAGCTGGAGTACAGCCGAAACGTCATTACCTTCAATTCCCAACATGGCGCGTTGCACTGAACCGTATTCCTTCAGATCGGACACGACTTTTCTGACTATGGTCGATGGAATTGCGAATCCATAGCCGGCATATGTCCCTGTCGGTGATTCCAGAGCAGAGTTGATGCCTACGAGCTCACCCTTAACATTCACAAGAGCACCTCCGCTGTTGCCCATATTGATGGCAGCATCGGTCTGAATGAAAGACTCTATGCTTTCCACGTCTTCATAAATGCCGATTTTTCTGGACTTTGCACTTACGACACCAGCCGTGACGCTTGATGTCAGATTGAACGGATTTCCGACAGCCAGAACCCATTCACCCAGTTTCAACTGGTCAGAATCACCGAAAGGAACAGTCGGAAATTGCTTTCCGTCAATTTTCAGCAAAGCAAGGTCGGTATTAGGATCGCTACCAACCAATTCTGCCGTAAAGACACGTCCGTCATTGAGAGTAACTTCAATCTCATCGGCCGTTTCTATGACATGGTAGTTTGTAACTATGTATCCGTCTTCCGAGATGATGACACCCGATCCGTAACCATACTGCGGTTCACTACGGTACTGACGTTGACGCGGCCCAAAGAAAAAGTCATACTCCTGGACCGTGCGGGTACGGCCTTGTACCGTTGACTTGATATGCACCACCGCATGCACCGTCAATTCGGCAGCACCTGTCAGATCAACTGGTTGCATTTGTCCTGACGGCAATGAAGCAAGATGACCGCCCGGTAAAGGCGTTGAAGTCCCTGGAATATATACCGTATTTGCAGTGGAATTGTTCTTGATTACCTGACGGGCCACTATGGCCGATACAGAAGCGCAGCATGCTACGAGCAGTAAAGCCGCAATACATTTAGTTGTCTTTTTCATAATCAGTACGATTTATAAAGTTAATTATTGGGCATGAATTAACAATCACCCATTCAAATATATGCAAGTTTTCTGCCAAAGTTACAGGCAGTAACCGAATTTTGCCATAATTTAACTGAATGCCACGTTAAAATAACGTACTTTTGCAGCACGAAGCTGGCCGGTCTGCCGCCGTCCCATGCGGGCGGAGGAAAGTCCGGGCAACGCAGGGCAATCCACTTCCCATAAAGCAGCAGCCGGCCACGGTTGGACCATGCAGAAGAAAATTACCGCCACTACAAGTGGTAAGGGTGAGAAGGTGGGGCAAGAGCCCACCAGGCCTGTGGTGACACAGGTGCTGTGCATCCTGGATGTTGCAAGTTCATGTATACCGGCGTCAGAGGGCTGCCCGCCCGAGCCGGAGGGTGGAACGAGGGCAGTCGTACAAGACTGCCGAGCCTGTCGGTGACGTCAGGTCAAGATTAATGGCAGACACCGTCTCTTTGTCAGCAATGACAGACCGACGGCACAGAACCCGGCTTACAGGCCAGCTTTTTTTGACAGAATCTCAAAACACGATATGAAAAGAGTACGTTGTCCCAAGTGCGACCATTACAATACGTTCGATGAAACGCTGTATGCCGAAGGGCAGTCACTGGTGTTTGAATGCGAGCATTGCCGCAAGCAGTTCAAGATTCGAATCGGAACAAGCAGTCTCCAGGCCACCCAGAAGGACGCCAACCGCAATCACCAGACAAACGACAACGGTTTCGGTTCCATTCAAGTTGTTGAAAACGTATTCGGATTCCGCCAGAGTTTCGCACTGAAGGAAGGTGACAACGTTATAGGCCGATACAACCCTGGCGACAAGATTGATATTCCGATTGACACGACAGACCGCAGCATGGACCGCCGTCACTGCGTAATTACCGTAAAAAAGGATAGTAACGGGAAACTCAGCTATTCACTGCGCGACTGGCCGAGTCTTACAGGCACATTCCTGTTCAACCGTATTCTTGCAGACCGCGAGAAAGCCACGATTGAAGACGGCGACATAATCACATTGGGGGCCACCACCATAATTTTACAGGTTCCGGAAGTGCAAAAATGATAATTCCCCACAGTACTGCAACTATGGGGAATCACATTATCATAAACGTTGTTTTTCAGTCCAGAATTGTGACCTTGAACGTATAGTTGTCCCGAATGGGATGAGCTTCACGGTCACCGAATTCAATAACCAGAGTCAGCAGGCCGCGTCTCACCTCATACCTGATGTTTTCTGTAGTAGTGCCGACAAGAACAGGACCGTCATATATGTCAACAGGAAACACGTACGGCAATGCGTGCTGAACTTCTTTGCCGTCAACGACCGAAATCATTGAAACCTGCACCAGTCCCTTGTCCATAACATAGGAATTTATTTCAGGAAAACTGTAATCCTGATAATAGAGCAAATCAACATTGTCAAAATTCCACTGTCTTGCCGATGCGTCAATCACTTCGGTCCTCATTTCCGGACCAACAACTTCACAACCGGAAAACAGCATGGCGACTGCCAGTGTGACAAACATAATAGTCTTCTTCATTTTCGTTATATTTGAATTGCACATCGTGTCATTCAACGCGGTAATCGAACAGGCTCTCGCCAGATCTAAGGCCCTTGTTCCTTGACGGACGTATAGTCAGGGGCATTGAAACCTTGTATCTGACCGGTATTCCGTTCTTGGTGGCCGGTATCCAGCGCGGCATGGCCTTCAGTAGTTCAAGAACAACATCATCAATTGAATAATCAAGACCTTTCAAAAGATTGGCATGGGTTATGTCACCTGATCTCTCTACAGTAAATTCAACTTCCACAGTTCCGCTCACGTTTCTTCTTCCAGCTTCCTCCGGATAATGGAAATTGGTGTATATGTAATCATAGAATTTATCCAGGCCGCCATCAAATCCTGGCGGAACAATCACATCCTCAACTATGGAATCGGCAGCGGCATCAAGCGAATCGGCCTGAGCATTCACAAATGCTACAGCAAAAATACAGCTCAACAGCAAAATTGTTTTCTTAATCATCAACCTTTGGATTTTTCCTTACTATATGCTTTTCATAACGTTGTTAAGGCGTTCTGGCGTACAATTAGGACTTCTTAACGCTTTTCCAGAACTGTAACGACCTCAACGTGCTGCGTATGAGGAAACATATCAACCGGCTGGACAACTGAAACACGGTATGCACTGTCAAGCATTGCAATGTCACGCGCCTGTGTTGCAGGATTGCAGCTCACGTACACTATCCGTTTTGGCGCTGCTGCCATTATCACATCGATGACATCCTTATGCATGCCCACACGCGGCGGATCCGTGACAATAACATCGGGAGTGCCGTGTTGTGCTATGAAATCGGCCGTAAGCACGTCCTTCATGTCACCTGCAAAGAATGAAGCGTTTTCTATTCCGTTCAGCGAAGCGTTCACTTTCGCATCCTCAATGGCCTCGGGAACATATTCTATTCCTACAACTTTCTTTACGCTACGCGCAAGGAACTGTGCAATTGTACCGGTTCCTGTGTACAGGTCATAGACAACATCATCTTTTCCAAGGCCGGCATATTCCCTGACTGTAGAATAAAGACGATACGCCTGACGGCTGTTTGTCTGGAAGAACGATTTCGGACCAATCTTGAACCTGAGGTCTTCCATGGTCTCATATATGCAGTCATCACCACGGAACACATGAACGTCAAGGTCACCGAAGGTGTCATTACACTTGTTGTTGATGACATACAGGAGCGAAGTTATCTGCGGGAATTTTTCTGACAGGAAAGACATCAGCCCCATAAATATGGACTCATCTTGAGGTGTCTCGATTTTTGCCTGCACCAGTACCATTATCTGCCCCGTCGTCACCACACGTATCATCATGTCACGCAGTATTCCCTCCTGAGAACGCAGATTTATGAAAGGGATGCCATTTTCAACGGAATATTGGAATGCGGCATTTCTAATCTGGTCGGAAATGCTGTCCTGGAGCCAGCATTCCTCAATATGAAGGACTTTATCGAAGGCCCCGGGAATATGGAATCCCAGTCCAGGCTGTTTGCGTCGCGTATCGGTTTTCGGATCTTCCATTTCCTGAAGTTCCTCCTGAGTCAGCCACCGCATATTGCTGAACGAATACTCCAGTTTGTTGCGGTATCTCACCGTTTCCAATGAGCCGAGGACAGGATTGACATCAGGCAGTTCGACTTTTGCGATTCTCTCCAAACAGTCAATGACCTGCTGACGCTTGTACTCCAGTTGTTTTTCGTAAGGCAGATTCTGCCACTTGCAGCCTCCGCATATACCGAAATGGCGACAGAAAGGAACAGCGCGCACTGGTGAAGGGGAAATCATCCGTTCTACTACAGCTTCAGCATAACTATGCTTTTTTTTGAGTATCTTCAGATCAACCACATCGCCTGGAACCGCGAACGGGACAAATACTACAAGATCGTTTATGCGCACAAGCGATTTTCCTTCGGCAGCATAGTCTGTAATTGTCACATTTTCAATTACAGGCTGTTGTTTGTTTCTTTTGGACATTACCGGTTTATGAAATTTGCGGCAAAGATAGTTCATTTTCAGCAAAAATGAATTGTATGAAAAGCACACTCATTCAAGAAAATTAAGTACCTTTGCAACCACTTGCAAAGCGTGCGTGCGCGCGACGCATCAAAAATTTAAAAAATAGAAAATTCAATTATCATTATATTTTTCACAACAATTTATTTATGAGCGAAAAAAGAGTTTACAAGTTCGGAAACGGACAAGCTGAGGGAAATGCCCAAATGCGTAATCTGCTTGGCGGTAAGGGTGCGAACCTTGCCGAAATGAATTTGCTTGGTGTACCGGTTCCTCCTGGCTTCACCATCACCACAGATGTTTGCAATGAGTATTACCAGATTGGCCGCGACAAGGTAGTCGCCATTCTGAAGAATGATGTTGAAGATGCTATCAAGCATATTGAGAAGCTCATGAACTCAAAGTTCGGTGACGTTGAAAGACCTCTTCTGGTATCTGTCCGTTCAGGTGCACGTGCATCAATGCCTGGTATGATGGACACCATTCTGAACCTGGGTCTGAATGACGAAGTGGTTGAAGGATTGTCACGCAAGACCAACAACCCGCACTTTGCATGGGACAGTTACCGTCGTTTCGTACAGATGTACGGTGACGTGGTTCTTGGCATGAAGCCTATCAACAAGACCGATATAGACCCGTTCGAAGAAATCATAGAGAAGGTCAAGAAGGAAAGCGGTGTGGTTCTTGACAAGGACCTGAGCGTCGATGACCTGAAGAAGCTTGTAGTTCTGTTCAAGGCCGCTGTCAAGCAGCGTACCGGTCAGGATTTCCCGACCAGTGCAATGGACCAGCTTTGGGGTGCCATCTGCGCCGTATTCGGTTCTTGGAATAACGAACGTGCAATACTTTACCGCAAGATGGAAGGAATTCCAGACGAATGGGGTACCGCAGTTTCAGTTATGGCAATGGTATTCGGTAACATGGGCGAAACATCGGCCACTGGCGTATGCTTCAGCCGCGATGCCGCTACCGGCGAAAACCTGTTCAACGGTGAATATCTTGTAAACGCTCAGGGTGAAGACGTTGTAGCAGGTATCCGCACACCGCAGCAGATTACCAAGGAAGGTTCACAGCGTTGGGCAAAGCGTGCTGAGATTTCCGAAGAAGAACGTCTGGCCAAGTATCCTTCAATGGAAGAGGCTATGCCGGAAGTATACAAGCAGCTTGACGACCTTCAGACAAAGCTGGAGAACCACTATCACGATATGCAGGATATGGAGTTCACCGTTCAGGAAGGCAAGCTCTGGTTCCTTCAGACCCGCAACGGCAAGCGCACAGGTACAGCAATGGTCAAGATTGCCATGGACCTGATGCACGAAGGTCTGATTGACGAAAAGACAGCCATCCAGCGTTGCGAACCGCAGAAGCTCGATGAACTGCTCCACCCTGTATTTGACAAGGATGCCCTCAAGAAAGCCAAGGTTCTTACCACCGGACTTCCCGCCTCACCAGGTGCAGCCTGCGGTCAGATAGTATTCAGCGCCGACGATGCCGAAGAGTGGCACAAGAACGGCCACAAGGTAGTGATGGTACGTATGGAGACTTCACCTGAAGACCTTGCCGGTATGGCAGCTGCCGAAGGTATTCTTACCTGCCGCGGCGGTATGACCAGCCACGCTGCCGTTGTTGCACGCGGCATGGGCAAGTGCTGCGTATCAGGTGCAGGCGCCCTTTCAGTTGACTATGTGAAGAAGACAGTCAAGATTGAAGACATCACACTCAAGGAAGGTGACTACATTTCAATAAACGGTTCAACCGGTCAGGTTCTGCTCGGTCAGGTTGAGACAAAGGCTGCAGAAATCAGTGGCGACTTTGCTGAACTGATGGACCTCTGCTCAAAGTACACACGTCTGGTTGTCCGCACAAACGCCGACACCCCGCACGATGCACAGGTAGCACGCGAATTCGGAGCCGTAGGCATAGGTCTCTGCCGCACAGAGCACATGTTCTTTGAAGGAGAGAAGATCAAGGCAATGCGCGAAATGATTCTGGCCGACAACAAGGAAGGACGCGAAAAGGCTCTTGAAAAACTGCTCCCCTACCAGATGAAGGACTTCTACGGAATTCTCAAGGCAATGAACGGACTGCCAGTCAACATCCGTCTGCTCGATCCTCCATTGCATGAATTCGTTCCCCATGATGTAAAGGGCCAGCAGGAAATGGCCGATGCCATGGGTACCACACTTGAAGCTATAAAGGCCCGTGTAGAGTCTCTGTCAGAGAACAATCCGATGCTTGGTCATCGCGGTTGCCGTCTGGGTAACACATATCCTGAAATCACCAAAATGCAGACCAAAGCCATTATCGGCGCTGCCATCCAGCTCCGCAAGGAAGGTCTGGACCCCAAGCCCGAAATCATGGTTCCTCTGGTAGGCAAGCACTACGAGTTCGAACAGCAGGAAGAGATTATCCGCGCTACAGCTGCCAAGTTGTTCCAGGAAGAAGGTGTCCAGCCGTTCGAGTTCAAGGTTGGTACAATGATTGAGATTCCACGTGCCGCCCTTACCGCCGATGCAGTTGCAGCCCGTGCAGAATACTTCTCATTCGGTACGAATGACCTTACTCAGATGACCTTCGGTTACTCACGTGATGATATTGCTTCATTCCTCCCGGTTTATCTGGAGAAGAAGATTCTTAAGGTTGACCCGTTCCAGGTTCTTGACCAGAAGGGTGTAGGCCAGCTTATCCAAATGGCTGTCGAGAAAGGCCGTTCAGTTCGTCCTGACCTGAAGTGCGGTATCTGCGGCGAACATGGCGGTGAACCTTCATCAGTCAAGTTCTGCGACAAGGTTGGTCTGAACTACGTAAGCTGTTCACCGTTCCGCGTTCCAATTGCACGTCTGGCTGCTGCACAGGGTGCCATTGAAAACGCCTGATCCTACATAGGAAATAAAAATGAAGCGCCTTTGCGGGAAACTGCAAAGGCGCTTTAATATTCTCTATAGGATTAAACTTTCAGAAAGCATTGAACCAATAATACGTTTTGTGGTAATCACAATATGCGGCATTACGTCTGATTCGGACCGGCTCTGACTCGAATTCATTAAGACGTATCTCAAATTCGTCAAAAGTTTTCTTTTCACTCTGATACTGTTCAGGGAAATAGCTTTCCAACGAATCGCACCCTCCCATTATGAGTGCCTGCATGAAATACTTTGGAAGCACCTTATTATATTGTGCAAGGTCAATTCTGTTTTCCAGCTCATGAAGATTGCAATCCAGCATATCCAAGACATTCATGAGATATGACTGAGTCAGACTGTCTTCAGATGAAGATATCGAATTCCTAAGGAATGTCTCAACTGTTGAAATATCAGAAAGCGGATATTTGAACAGCCTTTCGGCCAGACCTGTCCCCAGAGAATCCTCATCAAGAGCGAACATGGCCTCCATGCGGAGCCAGTCAATTTTTGAATCGGTTTCCTCTTCATCGTATCCTACTTGAAGTGCCTTCTCATACTGGCCTTTTTCAATAAACCTCTCCATGGCAGCACGACGATGCAGATTCTCATCGGTATTGCCAAGCGATACGACAATAAGCATTTCAAAGAACAGAACCAGGAGATTGGTCGCAATGACTATCATATGCCTGTCTGGCTTAATTGTGTTTCTATGTCTGATAATGGCGACAATCAGCCATATAGACAAAGTCAGAACTAAAGTCAGGACAATCTGCCCTGGAGTCTGTGAAAAGAAGTTTTTGTCGTCAAAACCTGTGAACAAGCCAAGAATCACAGACGGGACAAGAAAATGGATAGAACTGAAAACACTGTCATGTTTTGATATACGTCTCAAATAGACAGCCAGCAGATCAAGAATTGCCGTAATGAAGGCTGCCATTATGAAACGGTTGCAGTTGCCGGTAATTCCACCTATCGTACTGATGACCTTATCGTATGCGAAGCTTATCAGATATCCCTGAAAACAGGACAGCCAGAAAAATGAAAAGAGCGAAAAAACCACAAGACTGCAGATGCCGCTCCGTCTGTATCTTATATCAATGTTCATAATCAAATCTTTTTCAAAACCAAGGCAGTTCTTGACGGGAGATACAGCATCAGCCAACCTTTCTTTACCTTTTCATATAAGGGGTCAGGCATGGTACAGTGTTCTACACCGTCGTCAGGACGGCCATATCCGCCGAATTGAGTACTGTCGCTGTCAAGCACAGTCATATACTGCCCCGCCGGAACAAGAATGCCATAATCAGAATACGATTTCTCAGGAGAAAAATTAAATACGAACACCATATCACCGCGGCCGAATGCCAGAACCTGATCCGAATCATTATGCCAGTACTCCACAACACCGCTTTTCAAAAAATTGCGGGCCGATGACAGCAGTCCGAGCATTTCATGATCAAATGAGCCCAACCAGTCATAAGCCAGTTGTCTGTTGTCGACAAGGCTCCACTGACGACGGGCATATTTGCAGCTCCAGCCATTTCCCTGACGAGGAAAATCAATCCATTCCGGGTGTCCGAATTCGTTCCCCATAAAATTCAGATAGCCTCCGTTCATGGTCGATGCCGTAACCAGTCTTATCATTTTATGAAGAGCTATTCCACGTGCGGTATTGTCATTGCCGCCGTCTTTTGAGAAATGCCAGTACATATCGGAATCAACCAGACGGAAAATGACCGTCTTGTCACCGACAAGCGCCTGATCATGGCTCTCCACATACGATATTGTCTTCTCATCGGAACGACGGTTGGTGGTTTCCCAAAGAATGCCGGATACAGACCAGTCCTGATCTTTCTTCTCTTTGATGATTTTTATCCAATAATCAGGAATGTTCATTGCCAGGCGGTAATCGAAACCGAATCCGCCATCATCAAAAGGTGCAGCTATTCCCGGCATGCCGCTTACCTCTTCCGCTATGGTGACGGCACCAGGATTGACCTCATGAATAAGACGGTTGGCAAGCATCAGATAACATACGGCATCATCATCCTGATGTCCGTTGAAATAATCATCATAATTGCAGAACGCCTCCCCCAGCCCATGACTGTAATACAGCATTGAAGTCACCCCATCAAATCGGAAGCCGTCAAAATGATATTCATCAAGCCAATAGCGGCAGTTGGACAGCAGGAAATGAAGTACCTGATTCTTGCCGTAATCAAAGCACAGTGAATCCCATGCAGGATGTTCACGACGGCTGCCTTGCAGGAAATACTGACACGGATCACCCGCCAGATTGCCAAGGCCCTCGTTTTCATTCCTGGCAGAGTGCGAATGGACCAGATCCATTATCACACCCAGTCCCATTCCGTGAGCGGCATCAATCAGTTCCTTAAGTTCTTCGGGCGTTCCGAATCTCGATGACGGGGCAAAGAAACTTGAAACATGATATCCGAAGCTTCCATAATACGGATGCTCCTGAATAGCCATTATCTGAATGCAGTTGTAACCGTCAGCCTTGATTCTGGGTAACACATTATCCTTGAACTCACGATATGTGCCAACATCCTCCTTTTCCTGAGCCATTCCCACATGGCACTCATAAATGAGCAACGGACGTCCTTTCTTTATGGAAAACCGACCGTGTCTGAACTTGTATTTGTTTTCAGGATCCCAGACCTGTGCCGAGAAGACATTGGTTGAATGGTCCTGAACCACCCTTGTACACCACGCAGGAATACGGTCTCCCTGACCGCCATTCCAGAAAACACGTATTTTATAGTGCTGGCCATGGGAAATGCTTTCCAATGGTACAGACACCTCCCAATCGCCATTGTCACCAATACGGTTCAGCCGGAACATATCCTGCTCCTGCCAGTCAGAAAAATCGCCTATCAGGCAGATTCCGGTGGCATTTGGAGCCCACTCTCTGAAAACCCAACGGTTCTTTTCTTTGTGCAGTCCATACCAGGCGTAGCCCATCGCAAACTGAGAGAGCGACTTCTCACCACCGGTAAGACTGTCCTCCATCTGTAGAGCATGGAAGTGCCGTCCTTCAATTGCAGCCGAATACGGTTTCAGCCACGGGTCGCGCGATATGATTTGCAACATTACTTGCGTATCTTGATTATGAGTTTGAGAATGCTGCTGTTGACAATTCCCGGAGCATGTCCTTCTCCTGGAAAAAAGACGACAAACATGCCTTTCCTTACATTTACATATGTGTCACAGAGGCCCTCATGAAAAGCCACATCCTTCTGGGAATCGTAAGGAATGGTAACAGGTGAATTGAACGACTGAGGCTGATATCCCATCTCCTCATCACATGTTACAGGAATTTGAATATCAATATACTCACGATGAGATTCTATAGGAGCCTCTTCTCTGGTTTTCGCATCCTGACAGTTCACGTTGACGAACAGGTCGTCACCCTGAATGGTTATTCTACCTGGTTTGAGAGTTTCCAGGTCAGTATTTTTCAGGAAATCAAGAACTTTGTCCAAAAGTGGACTGATTTGGCCATAGCAGGCCAGTCTGTCAAGTGAATCAAGTATCATACCTAATTATTATTGTCAATAGTTTATTGTCCGAATTGTCATTCCATTACTGTCTGTCAGAATAAAACGTCCGCTTCTGTGGCCGTCCACATACTCACCGCTCAGTCTGGTGCCGTCAGCTTGGTTTATCGTGACCTGTCCATGTGGCAAACCGTCACTGAACACTGCAACAATAACCGATCCATCGGCCAGTGTCAGTTCGCCCTTGCCATTGGGAGCGTCGTTTTCCCATGCGCCGGAATAGCTGTCTCCGTTCTCCCATATCATAGTACCCTTACCCGAACGTACATTGTCTTCCCATTGTCCGTCATATACCGACCCGTCCGCCCATACATAACGTCCACGTCCATGAGCCTTTCCGGCTGACAATTCTCCTTCATATATGGAACCGTCGGCAAAACAGTACTTGCCGACACCGTCCATTCTACCATGCGAAAACTGTCCCGTATATTTGTCGCCAGACCCGAAAGAGCATTCGCCATGTCCGTTCTCCTCACCGTTGTTCCATTCTCCAATGTAGGTGTACGTACTGCTTACATAATGGCCGATTCCATCAAACTGGCCGTCATTCCAGTTTCCCTTATAGCTGGAACCGTCACTCCATTCCATGGATCCGTTACCATTCCGTTTTCCGTTTGACCATAATCCGCTGTAGTGTGAGCCGTCATTCCACAGATAGGCTCCTTCACCCTCATACTCATTACCCTTCCATTTACCAAGGTATTTGTCTCCATTTGAATAATGAAGAATGCCAACACCATTGTATGAGCCTTTTTTGTATGAGCCTTCATAAATGTCTCCGTTCTTCAGGACTGTTTTGCCGCTGCCGTCCGGTTTTCCGAATTTCATACTTCCAACATATACGGATCCATCGGCCAGGACATGCTCCCGATGCAAATCCAACGCATCTGCATTCTGACATGTCAACGCGGACACAACTGCCGCCAAAGTCATTATCACACGATTCAATCCCATTCGCCCTGTTGCAAGAAAGATTCAGCAGCCGCAAGATCCTGCGGAGTGTCAATACCAATTGTCTCAACCTGTGTCACACCGACTCTGATGGAGAATCCGGCAGACAGCCACCTCAACTGCTCAAGACTCTCAGCTTTTTCCAGCGGAGCCTGGGGAAGTGAAGTTATACGGGCCAGAACATCACTGCGGAAAGCATACAATCCGATATGTTTGTAGAATGTATGCCGCGATGCCCATTCATCTTCAGGAACACCGCGAAGATACGGAATGACACTACGGCTGAAATACAATGCATTCCAATTGTCATCGACAACCACTTTCGGACTGTTCGGATTGGAAAGTTTTTCAAACGTGGCATCATTTGCAAAAGGTTTTACCAGAGTGGCAATGTCAGTACCAGTATCATTGAAAAGATCTCTGACCGTAATAAGCTGCGATGGTCTGATAAAAGGCTCATCTCCCTGAATATTGACTACCACCTGGGCATCGCTGCCACTTTTCAGAAATGCTTCATAACAACGGTCTGTACCGCTTTTATGATCTGCTCTTGTCATTACGGCATTATACCCTGCATTTTTGACCACCTTCTCTATTCTCTCGTCGTCGGTAGCCACGAACACCTGGTCAAAGACCTTTGATGCCTGCTCACATACTCTCTGTATTACCGGTTTGCCTCCCAGTATTGCAAGAGGTTTTGCCGGAAAACGTGTTGACGCATAACGCGCCGGAATGAATGCTGCGAATTTCATTAGAATTTTTCAATCGAAAAGTTGTCCAGAATCTGGCCTCCGTCATCCTGATATCCCGCACATGGATCAAAACCCTCAGGTATATCGAACCGTCTGTTCACAGAATAACCTAGATTTACTGAATCTGCATATACTTTATCCATGAACATGCCCCATATGGGAAGAGCCGCATGTGCACCCTGTCCATGGTTCATGTCATCAAAATGAATGTCGCGGTCTTCACCTCCAATCCAACATCCTGCCACCAGTTCCGGTGTATAACCCATGAACCAGGCATCTGAATGATTATCGGTAGTACCGGTCTTGCCGCAAATGTCCGCACGGCTGACTGTCGGGTAAACTGATGAATTGCGCAGACGCGTTCCTGTGCCCTCATTGATGACCGCACGCATCATGTCAATCATCTTGTATGTGGCATCTTCACTTACAACCTCATTGCTGCGTGCCGAGAACTGTGCCAGCACGTTGCCGTCTGCGTCTTCTATTCTGGTAACGTATAACGGAGTGGTACGGATACCGTGATTCACGAATGCGGTATACGCGCTGACCATCTCTTCTACCGATACGTCACATGTACCGAGACATAGTGAAAGCACAGGGTCGATAGCCTGGTTCCTTAGTCCGAATTCATGCAGAAGATCCACAAATGCATAAGGGCTCAATTGTCCCATCAGATACGCCGTCACATTGTTGTTGGATCTTGAAAGTCCCCATTTCAAAGTAACCGGTTCACCAAGTTTTTCCCTTCCGTCATCCTTCGGCTGCCATATCTGGCCCGCCTCAGTAAGAAGTGTCTGAGTCTGGTTCACCACCAGGTCACATGGAGAAAAGCCGCTTTCCATTGCAAGAGTATAGAGGAAAGGTTTCATTGTTGAACCCACCTGACGACGTCCCTTGGTAACCATATCATACTGGAAAGCGCTGAAATCAGGTCCGCCCACATATGCACGCACATAGCCGGTCTGAGGTTCCATGCACATGAATCCCGTTCTAAGGAAGAACTTCATGTAGCGGAGTGAGTCCATAGGTGAAAGCACAGTATCTATATCTCCTTCATAAGAGAACAGAGTCATCTGGCACGGAGTATTGAATACGTCACGTATTTCCTTATCTGACAGACCCTGCTTCTTCAATCCTCTGTATCGGTCCGTATCGCGCATAGCTCTGGTCATTATTCTTTCAACCTCCTCTTGCGATATGTTCGATGTGAAAGGAGCTGTCTTCTTTTTCTGCTTTGCCTTAAAGAACTCCGGTTGCATGTAGCCCTGAATCTGCTTAGCCACCGCCTCTTCGGCGTATTTCTGCATTCTAGAGTCAATTGTCACATAAATCTTGAGACCGTCAGTATACAGATTGTAAGGTTTGCCATCAGATTTCATATTCTTGTTGCACCACCCGTACAACGGATTCTGCTCCCAGTCAAGAGAATCTTCGTAATACTGCTGCGAGTTTCTCTTTTTCGGTTTGGAAGCTGTCATCTGCAGTTTAAGGTATTGCCTGAAATATGTTGCGGCACCTGTCGTGTGATCAGCCCGATGGTAGTCAAGTCCGAGTTCAAGATTCTGCAGGGAGTCCTTTGCAGCCTTGTCAATGAATCCCGCTTTTGCCATCTGACCGATGACCACATTGCGGCGGTCACGTGTCTTTTCAGCCCTGCGTATAGGATTGTACAGAGACGAGTTCTTGCACATGCCAATCAGCATCGCAGCCTCTTCGACATTCAGTTCGTACGGCAGTTTGCCGAAATATGTCATTGACGCGGTATAGATTCCAATGGCATTGTGGCCGAAATCATACTTATTGAGATAGAGTGTCAGTATCTCCTCTTTCGTATAATACCGTTCCAGCTTTACCGCGATGACCCACTCACTCGGTTTCTGAAGAGCCCTCTTCACAGAGTTGACCGCCACATGTTCGGTGTACAGCTGTTTGGCAAGCTGCTGGGTAAGCGTACTGCCGCCACCAGCGCTTTTCTGTCTCAGAATCACTCTCTTTATGACGGCACGGAATATTGCCTTGAGGTCTATACCGGAATGATCCTGGAAACGGATATCCTCGGTTGCAATAAGAGCCTGGACCAGATATGGTGAGAGTTCATCGAAATCGACCCATATACGGTTGTCCTGAGTACGGGCATACGTTCCGAGTACAACGCCATCGGTCGAAATGACCTGAGTGGCGAATTTGTCAATGGGGTTTTCAATATCTTCGACTGACGGCATATTGCCTATCCATCCCTTGCCAAGGGAAAGGAACAGCAGATATAAAGACAGAATGACCAGAACGAACAGGCCCCACATCAGCAGCAGCACTTTCTTAAGAGAAAAAAAAGAAGACTTTTCCGACATTACCGACTGTATTACTTAAGGATGACAAATTTACTCTAAAAATGCGAAAGGACCCTTCTCTTTCCCTTTTTTTATTTTATTTGACTAAAGTTATCCACAACCTGACCATTTTGTGCCATATTATCCGTAACTTTGAAGACTCAAAATACACATGGAGTAATGGACAATACAGGAAGAAGCCTGATATCTCTTGAAGGGCTTGACAAAAAAGACATTCTGTGGCTGCTCGATCAGGCAGCCCTGTTTGAAGCCCAGCCAAACCGCAAAATACTTGACGGCAAGATAGTTGCCACCCTCTTTTTCGAGCCGTCAACAAGAACCCGGCTCAGTTTTGAAACGGCAGTCAACCGTCTTGGTGGCCGGGTGATAGGTTTTTCCGATGCAGCAACCACCAGTTCCACAAAAGGAGAAACCCTCAAGGACACCATAATGATGGTAAGCAATTATGCAGACCTGATTATAATGCGCCACTACCTTGAAGGGGCCGCCAAATATGCAAGCGAGGTTTCACCGGTACCTATCATAAATGCAGGTGACGGAGCCAACCAGCACCCGTCACAGACAATGCTTGACCTGTACTCCATGCGCAAGACACAGGGACGTCTGGACAATCTCAACATCTGCCTGGTAGGTGACTTGAAATACGGCCGCACCGTCCACTCAATGCTCACAGCAATGAGATTCTTCAATCCCACCTTCCATTTCATTTCGCCTGACGAACTGAAAATGCCCGAAGAATACAAGGAGTACTGCTGCATCAATGGTATCAAATTCGAGGAGCACAGCATTCTGGATCATGAAACCATAGCACAGGCAGATATCCTGTATATGACACGTGTCCAGAAAGAACGTTTCACAGACCTGATGGAATACGAGCGGGTAAAGGATTCTTTCATCCTGAAAAACAGCATGCTTGAAGGCACAAAAGACAATTTGAGAATCATGCATCCGCTTCCACGCGTCAATGAGATATCACAGGATGTGGACAGCAATCCCAAAGCTTATTTCTTCCAGCAGGCCAAGAACGGTCTGTTTGTTCGCGAAGCTCTTATCTGTAATGCTCTGAACCTTTTATAATCCCTGCAAATGGATACTCAGAAACCGGCACTCATGGTAGCCGCACTTGAAAACGGCACAGTAATCGACCATATTCCCTCAAACAAGGTGTTTGACGTCGTAAATCTTCTGGGACTTTCAAAAATGGATTCGCCGATCACAATCGGTGCCAATCTGACAAGCCACAAGATGAGCACCAAAGGCATAATCAAGATAGCCGACAGATTCCTCACCGAAGACGAATGCCGCAAACTTTCGGTCATAGCACCGAACATTGTCATGAGCACCATACGCAACTACAAGGTTGCAGACAAGATGACCATCCAACTTCCTGACGTAATCAGAGGCACGGTACGTTGTCAGAATCCGAAATGCATCACCAACCATGAGCCAATGGATACCGTGTTCGATGTCATTGACAAGCAGAACGGTGTTCTCAGGTGCAGGTATTGCAACAAGGATGTCAACAAATCGGACATAAAACTTATCTGAGCATTAATGGAAATGAAGAGGACCGTATTCATCATTCCGGCAATTCTGCTGTTCTGTCTGCCTATGGCAGCAGCCGGCGAATATGCCGATGCCGGACAGTCCTCCGCATCATTTGGAGTCAGACTCGGCTTCTCGTCATGCAGCACCTACCTTACAGATGCCTCATTTGGCGGTATGGAGTTTGAAGAATACACCCAGGACACCCAGCTCGGCAATTTCATATTGTTCCACATGCAATATGAATATGAAAAGTTCTTTCTCCAGTCCGGCATAGGTCTTGGTCTCAACAAATCGGCCTTCAACGTAAATCTTGCCGAGCACGATGCTCAAAGCGACGAACCTGAAACGCTGGGCATCTCATACGAAATGACAAGCATGATTGTACCCTTGCAGTTGGGATACAGCATTGTCAACCAGTCTCCGTACCGCATGTCGTTGTACGCAGGTCCCAGCATGAGAATCCTGTCAACTGAACGGTACAAGTGCAAGGTGACCGAAGGTGACGGATACAGCATTGACGAAACTCCAAGACGTTTCCTTTTCGGCAGTACCCTAGGGTTTTGTGTCCAGACCGGACGCACGTTCTTCAATATGGAGTACGAAGTTGCAATAACCGACATATCAAAGAATCTGTCCTTTACAGGAATTTCAGAGGGAACACCTTCTCTGACCTTGGGAAGAAGGATGGGCATTTTCTCATTCTCATACGGCATTCTGTTCTAATAGAAAGTTCAAACCAAATTCCATAAACAAAAATGAAAAGAGATCAGGAAATTTTTGACATCATTGAACGCGAACATCTGCGTCAGCAGAAAGGTATCGAACTCATCGCTTCAGAAAACTTTGTAAGTGACCAGGTAATGCAGGCCATGGGCTCATGCCTGACCAACAAGTACGCTGAAGGCTATCCCGGACACCGTTACTACGGAGGATGCGAGGTTGTTGACCTTTCAGAAGAACTTGCACGCACACGTCTCAAGAAGCTTTTCGGTGCAGAATGGGTCAACGTACAGCCACATTCCGGCGCACAGGCCAACGGCGCAGTGCTTCTGGCAGTACTGAAACCGGGCGACACATTCATGGGTCTCAACCTGGCTCACGGCGGTCACCTTTCACATGGTTCATCGGTCAACACATCAGGTATTCTCTACAAGGCTGTAGGATATGATCTGAATCCTGAAACAGGCCGCGTTGACTATGACAAGATGGAGCAGCTGGCTCTGGAATGCAAGCCGAAACTGATTATCGGTGGCGGTTCCGCCTACTCGCGCGAATGGGACTATGCCCGCATGCGTAAGATTGCCGATGAGGTTGGTGCTCTGCTCATGATTGACATGGCACATCCTGCAGGTCTGATTGCAGCCGGTCTGCTTGACAATCCTCTCAAATACGCACACATTGTAACATCGACCACACATAAGACACTCCGTGGCCCACGCGGCGGTGTCATTCTGCTTGGCAAGGATTTTGAAAATCCATGGGGCATCAAGACACCTAAGGGTGAAATCAAGATGATGTCACAGCTTCTTGATTCAGCCGTATTCCCAGGCACACAGGGCGGTCCTCTGGAGCACGTCATTGCAGCAAAGGCTGTAGCGTTCGGCGAAGCATTGCAGCCTGAATTCAAGGAATATCAGATGCAGGTAAAGAAGAACGCAGCCAAACTGGCTCAGGAACTGACCTCACGCGGCTTCACAATCGTATCGGGCGGTACCGACAACCACAGCATGCTTGTTGACCTTCGTTCCAAGTATCCTGATCTGACAGGTAAGGTTGCAGAAAAGGCTCTTGTTGCAGCTGACATCACAGCCAACAAGAACATGGTTCCGTTTGACACACGCAGCGCTTTCCAGACTTCAGGTCTGAGATTCGGTACTCCGGCAATCACCACACGCGGTGCCAAGGAAGACATGATGGTAACCATTGCAGACATGATTGAGGAAGTACTGAACGCTCCTGAAAACGAGACCGTAATCGCAGGTGTACGTTCACGTGTCAACGCCATGATGAACGAGTATCCTATGTTCGCTTATTAATCATCAAAACAATCACATTCTGAATATGGACATTCTGGAAGCCCTGAAGGAAAGAATCCTGATACTTGATGGAGGCATGGGCACATGCATCCAGCAGGCCGGTCTGAAATATGACGGCAACAACGATGCATTGCCAATGACAAATCCAGATGCCATATTCAAGATACACAAGGCATACGTGGAAGCAGGCGCTGACATTGTCAGCACCTGCTCCTTCAGTGCCAATGCCGTATCACAGGAAGGCTACGGCATGCAGAACCGCGCCAGAGAAATGAACAAGGCAGCAGCCAAACTGGCACGTTGCGCTGCAATTACCGCAAGAGACAGACAGGTCTGGGTAATGGGAAGCATGGGACCGACGTCAAAATCACTCTTCATTGCAGAAATGATGATGGATCCTGATGAGACCCTTGACTACGACAAACTGATGTCGGCCTATTACGAGCAGGCGTCAGGTCTGATTGAAGGCGGAGTTGACGGATTCCTTGTTGAAACCGTAACCGATGCCCGTAATGCCCAAGCGGCTTTATCGGCCATTGATATGGTCCAGAAGGAATTCGGCACCAATCTTCCAATAATGGTTTCAGCCAGCATAATGAACAACAGCGGCTGTCTGATGACAGGTATCTCCATCAAAGAACTGTACGATGTCTGCGAGCCTTACGGGCTCTTGAGTTTCGGACTGAACTGTTCATTCGGAGCAAAGGAACTGTATCCTTTCATAAAGGAAATCAGCAGTTTTGCAAAATGCGCCGTAAGTGTATATCCCAACGCAGGCATGCCTACTGCAAACGGCTATGAAGAAGGCCCGTGCGACACTGCGAATGCAATTTCCGCAATGGCACGCGACGGACTGGTAAACATTGCCGGAGGTTGTTGCGGAACCACTCCGGAACACATCAGGCACGTAGCCGAAGCCCTGAAGGGAATGCCGGCCCGCAAGTACTGACCTTATGCTTGAGGTCCGTAATCTTTCAATAGGCTACCGGAACGGCAGACATACTGTTTGCATTGCCTCCGGCATTGACGCCCGTATTGATGACGGGCGGCTTTGCTGTCTTACAGGTAGAAACGGGACCGGCAAATCAACACTTCTCAGAACACTTGCAGGACTTCTTCCGCCTTTGGACGGAAGTGTGGCTGTTGGCTGTTGCCAGAGCCCATGTACGGATATGACAAAAGCCGGAAACAAGGAAAAATCACACATGGTCAGCATTGTTCTGACAGGACATCCTGACATCGGTCTGCTAAAAGTCAGAGATGTGGTCAGTTTCGGAAGAATACCATATTCAGGCATTCTTGGAGCGTTATCCGCTCAGGACAAAGATGCCGTTGACAAAGCCATAGAACTTACCGGAATAAAAGATCTTGCAAGCAAGGACATAGATTGCCTGAGTGACGGTGAATACCAGAAGGTCATGATAGCAAAGGCATTGGCGCAGGAAACTCCTGTAATTCTTCTTGACGAGCCTTCGGCCTTTCTTGACTGGACAAGCAACCATGAACTCATGAATCTGCTGGCAAGGCTGTCACATGAACAGTCCAAGACCATACTGCTGTCATCGCATGACCTTGACATAATCAAAGGACGGGCCGATGTATATTGGAACATGGAACGTACCAATGACAGTAGCACGCTCAAACAGACTGACAGCCTGCCTTGTGATTATATTTGAAAAACAAAAAACAAAACGATATG
The DNA here is from genome assembly GCA_024398755.1 of Bacteroidaceae bacterium. Lineage (GTDB taxonomy): Bacteria > Bacteroidota > Bacteroidia > Bacteroidales > Bacteroidaceae > Colenecus. The sequence goes on from JAKSIQ010000023.1 coordinate 22,535, forward strand.
AACAACCGAATGGAACTGAAGAAGAACTGTAAATACGCACTCCTTGTCCCAACCAGCATGGGACTCCGCGTCACCCCAGCAGCCGGCCAACCGGTAGAATGCAGTGACGTTTTGAATGTACAGGCCACCAGCGCCGAAACCAACGTGGCAAGTATAGCATCGTATCTGGGTCTCCCGGTCAAAGTGCTCACTACATTCGTTGAAGGAAGCCCCTTCTCGCAGTTCATCAAGCGCAACCTGCGTTCACGCGGCATGGATTTTGAAGGGCCTGATGTACCACAGGGAGGCCCCTGGGGCTACCGTCATCAGATCAACGTGGCCGACAGCGGTTACGGAAGCCGCGGTCCGCGGGTCTGGAATGACCGTGCAGGCGAAGTTGGACGTACCCTGAACGTAAAGGACTTTGACCTTGAACGCATATTCGGCCAGGAAGGCGTGCAGATTGTACACCTGTCAGGACTCATCGGCGCCTTGAGCCCCGAAACAAGCCGCTTCTGCCTGGAGATTGCCCGTGCCGCAAAAAAATACGGCACCCGCATAAGCTTTGACCTGAACTACCGTGCATCGTTCTGGAAAGGCCGTGAGCAGGAGCTCCATGACATTTTCAGCGAGATATGCAGCATTGCTGACATTCTTATCGGTAACGAGGAGGACTTCCAGCTGTGTCTGGGTATTGAAGGTCCCGAGGCCGGCGGCAAGGACATAGCGTCAAAGATTGACGGTTTCAAGGAAATGATACGCCGTGTCAAGGCACAGTACCCCAACGCACAGGTCTTTGCCACCACCCTGCGCCAGGTTGAAAACACCAACAGCCACAACTGGGGAGCAATCATGCTCGAAGGCGACAACTGGCATGTAGTGGAACCGCGCAACATCCACGTACTTGACCGCATTGGCGGCGGTGACGGCTACGTAGGCGGCATGCTGTATGCCATACTCAAGGGCTGGGAACCGGAAAAATGGATTCAGTTCGGCTGGGCATCGGGCGCTCTTGCAACCACATTCCTGACCGACTACGCACAGCCGGCCGACGAAGATCAGGTATGGAGCATCTGGGCCGGCAACGCACGTGTAAAGAGATAAGTCATGCTGTACTTTGCACGCGGTTCAAAGACCGATGTCATAACGCCACAGGAAGTCCGCCAGATACTGAAAGACGTGTTTGACGGCATGGACCGCAAGAAGCGTGTCCTTGCCATACCCCCCGACTACACCCGTCTGAATTCATACGCCGGCCCCATTACCGAAATGTGCTATGACTATTTCGGCAGTGCGCTGACCGATGTCATGCCGGCCCTGGGCACCCATGTTCCCATGACCGATGAACAGATATCGGACATGTTCGGACATACCCCGAGGGAACTGTTCCGCGTACATGACTGGCGCAATGACGTGGTCACCGTTGGCGAAGTTCCGTCGGACTATATAAAGAAGGTATCGGAAGGACGTTTGGAATACACATGGAAAGCGCAGGTCAACAAGCTGCTGCTTGACCCATCGTTCGACCTCATACTGTCAATAGGCCAGGTAGTGCCTCACGAAGTCATAGGCATGGCCAACTACAACAAGAACATATTCGTTGGTGTAGGCGGCTTTGACGGCATCAACAAAAGCCATTACCTTGGTGCCACATACGGCATGGAGCGCATAATGGGACGTGCCAAGAGCCCTGTACGTGACGTACTGGAATACGCTTCGCAGCATTTCATCAATAATCTGCCCATAGTCTATATACAGACCGTACTCTCAAAGGCCGATGACGGACAGATGAAGCTGCGCGGCCTGTTCATAGGCGATGACTTCGAGTGCTTCAGCCGCGCCGCCAGTCTGGCCCTTGAAACCAATTTCATAATGGTGGAAAAGCCCATCAGAAAATGTCTGGTCTGGCTTGACCCCAAGGAATTCATGAGCACCTGGCTGGGCAACAAGGCCGTCTATCGTACCCGAATGGCACTGGCCGATAATGCCGAACTTGTCATCATGGCCCCCGCCCTGCGCGAATTCGGCGAAGACAAGACCATAGACGCACTCATACGCAAGTACGGCTACCGCGGCACACCGGCCACCCTGAAGGCCGTACAGGAAAACGGAGACCTGCGCGACAACCTGGGTGCGGCAGCCCACCTCATACACGGCTCCAGTGAAGGCCGGTTCAGCATCACCTACTGTCCCGGACCTGCCGTAAGCCGTCAGGAGATTGAAGGCGTCGGATTCGGCTGGGCAAGTCTAGAAGAGACCATGGCACGCTATGACGTGCCCTCTCTCAAGGACGGCTGGAACACCGTGAACGGCGAAGAGATTTACTACATTTCCAACCCGGCACTTGGTCTGTGGGCCTATCCGGAACGATTCAAAGATTGACAAGTCATGAAAATAGTCTGCGACAACAAGATTCCCTTTCTGAAAGGCGCGCTCGAACCGTACGCCGAAGTCGTCTACCTGCCCGGCAAGGACACCACCGCTGAAGTCGTGAAGGATGCCGATGCCATCATCACCCGCACCCGCACCATCTGCAACGAAGATCTGCTGAAAGGCTCAAACGTGAAAATCATAGCCACAGCCACCATAGGCTTCGACCACATAGACACCGCCTGGTGTGAAGGCAACGGCATAGAGTGGACCAACGCCCCCGGCTGCAACTCATGGTCAGTGCAGCAGTACATGGCATCGCTCCTCATATCGCTGTCACGGACATACGGCTTCGACCCCAAGGAAAAGACCGTAGGCGTCATAGGCGTAGGCAACGTAGGAAGCAAAGTGGCGCGCATTGCCGCCCTTCTCGGTTTCAAGGTAGTGCTGAACGACCCGCCCCGCCAGCGTCAGGAAGGTCTGAAAGACTTTGTCAGCCTGGATGAACTCATTGAAGAAAGTGACATAATCACATGCCACGTACCGCTTCAGCGCCAGGGGCAGGACTGCACCTACCATCTGTTTGACAGCAAGCGCATTGCCACAATGCGCAAGGACCAGATACTCATAAACTCATCACGAGGCGAAGTCGTTGACAACCAGGCCCTCAAGCATGCGCTTCAGGACAAGTCCATACTTGCCGCTTCACTGGATGTCTGGGAGAACGAACCCGGCATAGACGCAGAACTGCTGGACCTGCTCTATACCGGCACCCCGCACATAGCCGGCTATTCGCTCGACGGCAAGGCCAACGGCACCACCATGAGCGTGCAGGCCGTAGCACGTTACCTTGACCTGCCATGTCAGGACTGGGAAGTGACTGAGATACCCCTGCCCGCACAGCCGGTTGAGTTCAGTCTTGACTGCACAGGCAAGACCCCGCGTCAGGTACTGGCCGATGCCATAATGTACACCTATGACATCAAGTCTGACGATGCCCGTCTGCGTGCCGACATCGGCTCATTTGAAAAGCAGCGCGCCGACTACCCCGTGCGCCGCGAGTTCCCCGCATTCACCGTCAGACTTGAAAACGACACCACCGGCTGCGCTACAGTCTTCATGCGCGAAGCCGGCTTCAACATAGCGGAATAGCGTCACAGACACCTGCTCCGCCACATCCTCAATGCAGAAGTCCACGGGACGGAAGCCGTCGTTGCAGCCTATAATTATTTTCGCGAACCATTTCAAAACAGGTTCTAAACTGCGAAATATAACTTACAGGATTCACCTACTGAAATGAACGGGTCTGAAATATTCCGGACGATGGAAATCGGGAGCATCGGACACAACCGGCTGCCAGGTCACATACTGGCGGTCATCACCGCTGCCCACGCAGTTATAGACGTTGACAAGGAAGGTCTTGCCGTCAAGCGTGCCATAAGAATGGCGCCAGAAGGCGGTGAGCGGCACTACAAGAGCAAGTTCCCAATGAGTCTGGGAGGGTATGGTATCAACTGAACTGCGGCCAAGCGAGGCCCATCGGTCAATCTGCTTCAGATTGTCAGCGGCCGATGTTGTTCTGCTGTTACGGCTGCTGCCGCACTGCATGAGAATGGAACCGAGGCAGTTCGATTCTATGTTGTAGTACAGGCTGTCACCCAGCTCCATGCAGAAAAATTCGCAGCAGGATTCCTTGTAAACGCCGTCAAGGTCATTCTCCATGGTGCCAATGGTCCTCTTCTCCGATACGCGGTAGTGTATGAGCATGCTGCTGCCGTTGTGCGCTACGGCAAAATCGACCTGCGGCAAGTACGGATACTGTGTGCGCCAGTTCAAGACCGATACGGAATTGTAACGTATGCCGCTCTGTCCAAACAGTTCGGGAATATCGGCCGCCTGAATGTCTGACACAGGGATTTTCCTTGCATCCAAAGCATAGAAGCCAAGTGCGTCGGGTTCGCTGTTCTCACAGCCGCACAGCATGTACAGCACGGCAAGAACAGTCAGAGAAAAAGAGATTCGTTTCATTTACAGAAATTATAGAATAATCGTTAATCATTTTGGGAACATGTTCTAATAATCGCACGAAGTTAAAACAGGTTCTCAAAACAGGTTCTTAATACAAATTTACACAAAATCCGAATTTCAGTCCGGATTTCCGCCCGAATTTCCATAGAACCCCAGCCCCGCCTCCAGCATTACACAAAACCATTCAGGGAAGCCGGAAAGCGCTTAATCTGCAAAACTGGAGAACAGAGACAGCAAGCACGGCCGGTTCTGAATGCAAAAAGCCTCCGGGAATACCCCCAGAGGCTTTATGACTGCCGATTGTCCCTGTCCGGGACAGCCGTATCCGTTCAAAGTGTTTCTATCACGTCTGCTGACAGACCCGTGCACTGCGATATTATGTCGGGAGCCACACCTGCAGCCTTCAACTTGGCGGCTGTCTCCCTGCGGACCTTGGCTTCACCTTTCGCTTCACCTTCAGCCAGACCTTCTGCACGTCCTTCGGCACGGCCGTCATTTATGGCGGTCTCCAGTTCGCTGCGGCGGTCAAGCTCGGCGTGGAACTTGGCAAGATACTCCATCTGCTCTTCGTACGTCATGGCGACAAAGTTAGATATGTCGAACAGCTTTTCAAAGCCTTTGCCCGAAAATTCTTCGGGGACCGACTTCAGAGAGCCCATGTTCCTGAGAAGCCATATCATCCTGTCGCTCAGGCTCTCCAGACTGTCCACGCCCTTGCGGAACTTGGGCAGTTCCACCGTCACGTAGTGCACGTTGTCCGTCAGAAGACGGCTGCTGTCCGAGTCGTTGCGTATGCAGAAGCTGTTTATCACGCCTTCGGTGGTCCTGTCGCCGTCCATGCTGAAGTCCATGATGGCAATTATGTACAGCGGTTCCAGACGGTAGTTGCGGTGTCCGGCACGCACCTGTTCGCGTATGGGGAAGGTGGAGTAGTAGACCAGACGGTCGTTGAAGTCGCTCTTCCTGGCCAGCTGCATCTCTATGACTATGGTCTGTCCGTCTCCGGTCACGGCCTTGAGGTCGAAGACCGTCTTCCTGCCGTCCTCGCTGTCGCCCAGGTTCTCCTGGTTGCCCAGGGTCAGCGTCCTGACGTGCAGCTCGGGCAGTATGCTGTCCACCAGCATCTTGAGCAGTTCCTCGTTGCCGGGGGTGGCAAACACGCGCTTGAAGGCGAAATCGACACGCAGGTCAATGAAGCGGATGTCTTCGTCCTTGAGACTTGAATTCCTGTTCTCACTGTCTGCTGAAGAAAGAGCGGAAACGTTTCTCTCTGATACTTCTGTTTTCATATTGTTTAGATAAAAAAGATGTGTTTCATGTCTGTATCTGCGGCAAAGATAGCGAACCCTCCGGCTTGTCACTAAGGGATTTCACAAAACTTTTACGGAAAGGCAGGAAATGTCGGAAAAGCCTTATTCTGCAAAACTGCAAATCTGCAAAACTGCAAAACTGCAAAAAGCGGAATTTCAAAGACGGCACAATTTTTCTGCTGGAACATTCTGCAATGTCAGAGAATTGATGTATCCTTGTGTTCGGACAAAAATGTCATTCTCTACCCGTTCTCTAGGATTTGTCTAGGATTTCTCTAGGATATGTCTAGGCAAACGCAATTTTCAGCCGGCAAGGTTTAAGGGAACGGTTCGCACGTACTGGCCGTAAGTACTGGGATTAACGCCTAAAACCAAGCACTGATGGCAAACAAATCAATCAGCAGGTACAATTCACAGGCGGAAAGAAGGTGCTGGAGGCTGTCAGTGGAGGGCCGTCGCGAACTGCGCATGTGGACGGTGACGCAGCGTCTGTCTGACGACGTTACACGCCTTTCAGGGCTCAGTGGAAATTTAGTGGGGGTAAGCGTAAATAGAACGTTAATCTGCATTCGCGAGCTATTATTTCTCCAGCGGTGAGTGATTTGGGCTGTTTTGCTCACGAGCTAGCCATTTTCCAGACCGCGGTGAGTGAATACGCCTGTTTTACTCACGGGCCAGCCATTTTCCAGCCCACGGTGAGTGAATCGGGCCGTTTTGCTCA
>JAKSIQ010000024.1 GCA_024398755.1 Bacteroidaceae bacterium
ACATCCTCGTGGATATCACGAGACAGACAAATTTATGGCCAAATTTTAGCGGAATGTGAGAATATTTCAATGATTCCGCTGGAAACTCGGTATTGTTTTATATTTTTGTCCTATAAAAACAGATTATTATGTTGATTGGCAGACAATTCGAAAAAGACCGCTTACTCAGCGCATACGAGTCAGAATATTCAGAGTTTGTGGCTGTTTACGGAAGGCGTCGTGTTGGAAAGACTTTTCTCATCAGAGAAACCTTCAATTACAAATTCACTTTTCAGCATAGCGGGCTTGCCAAGTCGCCACGTTCCATGCAGCTCAAGGCATGGAAGAATTCCCTTAAGGCATATGGGCTGAACGTCAAACGGGCTCCTGCAACATGGCTTGACGCATTTGAACTGCTTAAAGATCTGATAAATCAGTCAACAGATGATAAGAAAGTAATTTTCATAGATGAGTTGCCTTGGATGGATACCCATGCTTCCGGACTGATTCCTGCCCTGGAGAATTTCTGGAATTCTTGGGCAAGTGCCAGAAAAGATGTTTTGCTTATTATTTGTGGAAGTGCGACATCTTGGATAATCAACAAGATTGTCAAAAATAAGGGAGGTCTTCATAATCGTGTTGATTATAAGATACCGCTTCGTCAGTTTACCTTGAACGAATGCGAGCAGTACATGAAGAGCCGCAAGATAAGCATGACCCGCAAACAAATCATCGAGGGCTATATGATAATGGGAGGAGTACCTTTCTATTGGAAGTCCATGCAGAAAGGATTGAGTCTTGCTCAGAATATTGACTTGAATTTCTTCAGTCCGGAAGGGGAACTCTATGAAGAGTTTGATGCGCTGTACGCCTCACTCTTCAAAAAGCCGGAAGCATACATCAAAGTTGTAAGTTTGCTGGCGAACAGGCGTCGAGGACTCACGAGGAATGAGTTGATTGCGGGAGGAAAGTTCGTGGATAATGGTGGATTCTCTCAGGTGCTGGAAAATCTGGAGAGTTGTGGATTTATCCGTAGCTACAATACGATTGATAAAGAAAAGAAGGATGCGTTGTATCAGTTGGTCGATCCATATACAATTTTCTACTATGAGTTCATAAAGGGTAATATGAACAATGATCCTAACTATTGGACACATTGCCTGAATACCAGTGCGTATCACACTTGGTGTGGACTGAGTTTCGAACGTGTATGCCTTCTCCATGTTGAGCAGATAAAGAAAGCATTGGGAATATCAGGCGTTATTTCCAGAATATTCTCATGGCGCTCCAGAACAAGCAGACCAGGAGCCCAGATTGATCTTCTGATTGACAGGGATGATGATGTCATAGATCTTTGTGAAATGAAATACACCAAAGGGCCATGGGAAATGACCGAAGGAGATATTGATGACATTATTCGCAAAGAATCCGTTTTCAGAGAAGAGACATCAACAGCTAAGACCATTCATAATGTTTTGGTAAGTGCCAATGGCATCAAACGTAATGCCTATTCGGATAATTTGCAGAATGTCGTTACTCTGGATGATCTGTTTAGTGATTAGACGTGAGATTCTGTGTAGTTTCTTCCATACAAACAAACCGCTCATTTGAAATCCTCAAACATCAGAATTTGTTTGTCCGATTGTTGTTTTGCCCATTCCCATGCCGGATTTGGACTGGGCGGAACGCGCTGGATTTGATAAAAAAACAATAACTTTGTAGAGTAAATGTAAACACACAGAAATGAGTACACACGTAGTGATTATGGCTGGAGGTGTTGGCAGCCGGTTCTGGCCTCTCAGCACACCGCAGTTCCCTAAGCAGTTCATTGACATTCTGGGTTGCGGCCGTTCGCTCATCCAGTTGACGGTTGACCGCTTCCAGGGGCTTTGTCCCATGAGCAATTTCTGGGTGGTCACTAACGAAAACTACGTTGGAACGGTACATGAGCAGTTGCCTGACATACCCGAAGGGCATATCCTGGCCGAGCCGGCGGCGCGCAATACTGCGCCTTGCATTGCGTGGGCCTGCCGAATGATAAAGGAAGAAGATGCTCAGGCCAACATAGTTGTCACTCCAAGTGATGCTGTTGTCATGAACACTCAGGAATTCCAGCGTGTCATAAAGGAATCTCTCGATTTCACCGCGTCAAGACAATGTATTGTCACCATCGGCATCAAGCCAAACCGACCGGAAACAGGATACGGGTACGTGTGCATGAAAGGTTGCGATACTGATGGTGTCGCACCTGTTCTTGAGTTCAAGGAGAAACCTGATCTTGAGACCGCACAGGAATACCTGAAAGCTGGCAATTATCTTTGGAATGCCGGTATCTTTGTCTGGAATGTGAAAACCGTTCTTGGTGCATTGGAATGTTACAAGCCGGTTTTATCAGAGCAGATTGACACCATGGTCCGGACAGGGAACGTCAAAGAGATATTCCCCACCTGTGAAAAGATATCCATTGACTTTGCCGTCATGGAACCTGCATCGCACGATTCTCTTGTATATACTCATCCGGCCGATTTCGGCTGGAGCGACCTTGGCAACTGGTCATCGCTGCATGAGAAACTTGCACACGATGCTCAGGGCAACGGTAGTGTAGGTAATGTCAGTTTCTATGAGTGTGACAACTGTGTTGTTCACGCATCGGGTCTGAAGAGAGTCGTGCTACAGGGATTGGACGGTTATATTGTATCAGAAAAAGACGGACAGCTTCTTGTATGCCGGCGCAGTGAGGAACAGCGCATCCGTGAATTCAGTTCCGCCAAATAATTGCAAATCCAGTTCCAGAAGTCAGAGAAAATGGCGAACGAAATATATCCGCTGGTATTCGAATTGAACAGGAAGACCCTTGTCTGGGGAACCGAGGACTGGACAGTGAGTGCTGTCAGCGGTTCTGAATCGGTCATAGCGAACGGCATCTGGGCAGGTACCAGACTGGACAGCCTGATAGACCGCTTTCCCGATGCCATACTTGGGGCCGATGTTGCCAAAGCCTATGAAGGTAAGATGCCTCTGCTTACGAAAATCATAGATGCGCATCAGGATCTGTCCATTCAGGTACATCCCAACGATGAAATGGCCAGACGCGAGCATGGCAAACTTGGCAAATCTGAAATGTGGTATGTGCTTGATGCCGAACCTGGGGCAAAACTGTATGCGGGATTCAAAGAGCATATTACCCAATTGGAATATTCTACGATGGTCACTTTCGGCACGATAACACAGGTCCTTGCGCAACATGAGGTTCATAAGGGTGATGTGTTTTATCTTCCGGCAGGGCGTGTACATGCCATATGCGGAGGAATCAAGCTGGCCGAGGTTCAGCAGTCAAGTGATGTGACCTACAGAATATTTGACTATAACCGGCCCGGAATTGACGGCAAGCCCCGCGAGTTGCATACCGAACTGGCTCAGCAGGCTATAGACTTTAACGTTTATCCCGAATACAAGACCCATCACCGTCAGGATTTTGAAAAGGCCAACGAACTGCTCAATACTCCGTATTTCAGTGTCAAAGTCATTGAGACGGGCCGTCCGTTCCATAGGGACATGATAAAATACGGTTCTTTCATCATAGTCACATGTCTGGAAGGCGACTGCATTGTCAGACTGCGTGAAACGGGTCATGGCAGTGAACAGCAGGTCACAGTTCCGGAACACAGCTCCTGCCTGATTCCGGCTTCAGTAGCCGACTATTATCTCATTCCGGTCCAGTCAAATGCCAAAGTGCTTGAAGCATTCATAAATAACCGCCGTTCAATAGGTCGTCAGGTCATTGATTTTTTCCACATGGCTTGACATTCAACTTGAAAATCAAAAGTTTTTGTATTTTTGTGATAAACCAAAACAAACACATCGTATATGAAAATTGCAGTAGCAGGAACAGGGTATGTAGGAATGAGCATTGCAACACTGCTTGCTCAGCATAATCAGGTGACGGCAGTCGATGTCATACCCGAGAAGGTAGATCTGATAAACAGCGGAAAGTCTCCAATACAGGACGAGTATATAGAAAAGTACCTTGGCGGTAAGGATGCTTTCGGAAATCCGGTCAAACTTGATTTGAAGGCCACACTTGACGGTCGAAAAGCATATAGTGACGCTGATTTCGTCATTATTGCCGCTCCTACCAATTATGATCCTCAGAAGAACTTCTTTGACACAAGTCATGTTGAGGAGGTAATTGACCTGGTTCTGGAGTCGAACCCCGATGCAGTCATGGTAATCAAAAGTACCATACCTGTCGGTTATACCAGAAGCCTGTATGTCAAGTATGCCCTGAAATTTCTGGCAAAGCCTGAACTTAAGGACAAGAAGTTCAATCTGCTGTTTTCACCGGAGTTTTTGAGAGAGAGCAAGGCTCTGTATGATAACCTGTTCCCTTCAAGAATAATAGTCGGATATCCGAAATACATCCAAGGTCCTGAATATTACGCTGAAAACGATGCCATTCAGGCAATAGGCAATCCGAATGCCAAGGAGCAGGCTCAGAAGTTCTGCAATCTTCTTGTTGAGGGTGCTCTGGGTCCTTCAAAAGACCAGATTGCGGTTTCGGCAGAAGACTATTCCGCCACCAAGGGAATACCGACACTTTTCATGGGCATGAAGGAGGCCGAGGCCGTCAAACTGTTTGCCAATACCTATCTGGCACTGCGCGTCAGCTATTTCAACGAACTTGACACATACGCAGAGTGCAAGGGTCTTGAGACAAAGGCCATTATTGATGGAATCGGACTCGATCCGCGTATTGGCATGCATTATAACAATCCTTCGTTCGGCTACGGCGGATACTGTCTGCCTAAGGATACCAAGCAGATGCTTGCCAACTTCAAGGATGTTCCTGAGAACATGATATCTGCTATTGTGGAGAGCAACCGTACACGTAAGGACTTCATTGCCGACCAGGTTCTGGCAAAGGCTGACTACTATATTGGTTCAAGCCAATGGAATTCATCGAAAGAGAAGGATGTCACGATTGGCGTTTATCGTCTGACCATGAAGTCCAATTCAGACAACTTCCGTCAGAGTTCCATCCAGGGTATCATGAAGCGTGTCAAGTCAAAAGGTGCAAAAATCATAATCTATGAACCTGCATTGAACAATGGTGACATGTTCTTTGGCAGTGAAGTCATAAATGACCTGGACAAGTTCAAGAAGTTGAGCGCCGCCATCATTGCCAACCGTTACGACAAATGTCTTGACGACGTCAAGGATAAAGTATATACACGCGACATATTCAAGCGCGACTGATCAGACGCGTTGAACCGTTGCGCGTTCTTTCGCGATTTATGCCAAGATGGACAAGATTCCTTTTCTCAATTTGAAGGATGTCACAGCCTTGCATGGACCGCAGGTAACTGCGGCCGTAAATGCTGTGGTTGATGGCGGATGGTATCTTCTTGGCCAGGAAAACAAACGCTTTGAAACGGATTATGCCCAATTCATCGGTACAAATTATGCTGTAGGATGTGCCAGTGGACTCGATGCTCTGACGCTGATATTCCGTGCATACATTGAAATGGGTGTCATGCAGCCCGGTGACGAAGTCATTGTCCCGGCCAACACATATATTGCCACCATCCTGGCCATAAGTGAGAACGGACTTGTTCCGGTACTTGTGGAACCACGGGCCGATACTCTTCAGATAGATGACAGCCTGATAGAAGCGGCAGTGACTGAGCGCACGCGTGGCATAGTGATTGTCCATCTGTATGGCCGGAATGCCTATACCGACAGAATAGGCGGACTGTGCCGGCGTTACAATCTGAAACTTGTTGAGGACTGTGCCCAGAGTCATGGCTGTAAGACAGCAGACGGAAGATTCACGGGGTCGATAGGCAATGCGGCCGGACACAGTTTCTATCCCGGCAAGAACCTTGGTGCCTTGGGTGATGCAGGCGCTGTGACCACCAATGATAAAGTGCTGGCCGAAACGGTGCGTGCTCTTGCCAATTATGGCAGTTCTGAGAAATATGTTTTCGACTATTGCGGACGCAATTCGCGTATGGACGAGATTCAGGCCGCTGTACTTGATGTCAAACTGAAATATCTTGTTCAGGACAATGCCCACAGACAGCTTGTAGCCGCATACTACTATGATCAGTTTGAAAAATTGTCCGATGAATTGGCACTTCCTTCAAGGTTGCCCGATGCCAATAACGTATATCATATATTCCCCATACTGATTGGAAATGGTATGCGGGATGCTTTGCGCAATCATCTTGAAAAGAGCGGTGTCGGCACTCTGATACATTATCCTATTCCCCCTCATCTGCAGAAATGCTATTGCGGGAAGGGCATATTGAAACTGCCTGAATCAGGTCTGCCTGTTACGGAACAGATTGCAGCACAGGAACTGAGCCTGCCGATAGGCCCTGCAATCACTCTCGATGAGGCTTCTCAAGTAGTCTGTGCTGTCAGGTCGTTTTTCGGCACATTGTAGATTATGTCAACAAGTTTATCTAAATTAGCGAACAATTTATAAGACAATATGAAAGGCATAGTTCTGGCCGGCGGTTCCGGCACGCGTCTTTATCCCATTACAAAGGGTGTTTCGAAGCAGATGCTTCCCATTTATGACAAACCTATGGTGTACTATCCCATATCGGCCCTGATGCTGGCCGGCATAAGGGACATTCTCATCATATCGACCCCGTATGACCTTCCCGGATTCAAGCGCCTGCTTGGCGATGGCAGCGACTACGGTGTCAACTTCCAGTATGCCGAACAGCCTAGCCCGGACGGTCTGGCCCAGGCTTTCATAATTGGTGAAAAGTTCATAGGCAATGATTCCGTCTGTCTGGTACTTGGAGACAACATCTTTTACGGAAGCGGTTTTACAGGATTGCTGAAAAAAGCCGTTGAAGACGCTGAAAAGAATGCCAAAGCTACAGTTTTCGGCTATTGGGTCAGTGATCCGGAACGATATGGCGTAGCTGAATTCGACCGTGACGGCAACTGCCTGAGCATAGAGGAGAAGCCTGCAAAACCAAAGTCAAACTATGCTGTTGTAGGCTTGTACTTCTATCCCAACAAGGTTGTCGACGTTGCAAAGAACATCAAGCCGTCGGCACGCGGAGAACTTGAAATCACCACGGTCAACCAGGTGTTTCTCAATGACGGTGAACTCAAGGTACAGGTGTTCGGACGCGGTTTCGCATGGCTCGATACCGGAACGCATGATTCGCTCAGTGAGGCATCGACCTTTGTGGAGGTAATAGAAAAGCGTCAGGGTCTGAAGATTGCCTGCCTTGAAGGTATAGCATACAAGAACGGCTGGATTTCAGATGAAAAGATGCGTGAACTGGCCAAGCCCATGCTCAAGAACCAGTACGGGCAGTACCTGCTGCGCGTCATTGAAGACAGCAAGAACGAGATTGCAAGCACCAACATGCATCCCAGATAACATTCCATACAACCGACTATGAAAAGGAACATCATAATAACAGGAGGTGCCGGATTCATCGGTTCACATGTTGTAAGACTCTTTGTCAACAAGTATCCCGAATACAACATAATCAACCTTGACAAGCTTACTTACGCAGGCAATCTGGCAAATCTGAAAGACATTGAGGACAAGCCCAACTACAAGTTTGTAAAAATGGACATCTGTGACTTTGATGCCGTTTACAAGCTGATGCAGGAACAGAAGATAGACGGCATAATCCATCTGGCAGCTGAAAGCCATGTGGACCGTTCCATCAAAGACCCGTTCACATTTGCGCAGACCAATGTCATGGGAACGCTCTCACTGCTCCAGGCTGCAAAGCTGTATTGGGAATCACTGCCGGAAAAATACGATGGAAAGCGTTTTTACCACATTTCCACAGACGAGGTTTACGGCGCTCTGCAGATGACCCATCCCGAAGGCATAGAACCTCCATTCACCACCAAGGCATCAAGCGGTGAACACCATCTGGCATACGGCGAGAAATTCTTCACCGAAGACCTCAAGTACCAGCCGCATTCACCGTACAGCGCTTCAAAGGCCTCATCGGACCATTTTGTACGTGCCTTCCATGACACTTACGGCCTGCCCACCATTGTGACCAACTGCTCCAACAACTACGGCCCATACCAGTTCCCGGAGAAGCTGATACCGCTTTTCATCAACAACATACGCCATCGCAAGCCGCTGCCTGTCTATGGCAAGGGTGAGAATGTTCGTGACTGGCTGTACGTAGTCGATCATGCGCGTGCCATCGATGTCATATTCCATGACGGAAAGATTGCCGAGACCTACAACATTGGCGGTTTCAACGAATGGAAGAACATTGACATAATCAAGGTCCTTATAAATACCGTTGACCGTCTGCTTGGCCGTAAGGAAGGCGAGGACATGGATCTGATAACCTACGTAACTGACCGTGCCGGTCACGACCTGCGTTATGCAATAGATTCCAGCAAGCTGCAGCGTGAGCTTGGCTGGGAACCGTCGCTTCAGTTCGAGGAGGGCATAGAAAAGACGGTGAAATGGTATCTTGACAATCAGGAGTGGCTTGACAATGTTACCAGCGGTGACTATCAGTCATACTACGAAAAGATGTACTCCGGAAGATAATCCCAATCTGAAGGTCATGGTCAAGTCGGTTGCAGTTGTGCTGGCAGCAGGCAGCGGTAAGAGAACAGGTTTGGATATTCCGAAACAGTTTCTCATGCTTGGCGGCAAGACTGTTCTTGAGCATTCCGTCCAGACCTTCAACGACCATAGCGGAATTGACGAAGTTGTGGTTGTGACATCGGCCCAGTATATTGACAGAGTTCATGAAATGGGTCGTGCCAACGGCTGGAGCAAACTTGCACATGTCATTCCCGGGGGCAAGGAACGCTACGATTCCAGTCTTGCGGCCGTCCGCCAATATGTAGGGACTCCCGATTCCATCATGCTTTTTCATGATGCGGCAAGACCTCTGGTGAGTGAGCGTGTAATTACTGATTGTCTTGAGGCAATGCAGACATATAATTGTGTCGATGTTGCCATACCTGCGGTCGATACCATAGTACAGTGTGACCGGCAGGGAACATGCATGGAATCAATTCAGGACCGGAGTCTTCTCTGGCAGATGCAGACACCCCAGTGTTTCCGTCAGAAAACCATACAGGAGGCATACCGCATTGCCCTTTCCGACCCTGGTTTCACAGCAACCGATGACTGCGGTACCGTTCTGCGTTACCTTCCGTCTGAGAAGGTCGGCATTGTACGTGGCGATGCCAGTCTTATGAAACTGACCTACGCTCAGGACCTTACTCTTCTGGAACACTACCTGCACCGCTGATATAGTTCAGTTTTACACAAATCCCACCTGCTATAGTGAATCTTATGTTAAATTGTATTAAATGCAATTGACGTATAAAAAACGGCTGTATATTTGCAGTGTATTAGTAAAGTAGTACACCGATAAACAACACAAATCACATAATTAAATAAGTATGATTCGCATAAGCAAACTTGGATTCAGTTACGGTAAGGACGTAGTGCTCAAGGACATTACCATGAACCTTGAGGAAGGCCGCATTTACGGTCTGCTTGGTGAAAACGGTGTAGGTAAGACCACCTTGCTGACAATTCTGTCGGGTCTGAAGCCTGCCATGTCGGGTACAATTGAGGTTGACGGAACAAACCCATTTGAGCGCAGGCCGTCAACCTTGTCATCATTGTATTATCTGCCTGACGAGGTTCTGCCAAAGCAGTGCAGCGCTCTGGCCTTTGCACAGGATATGGGCCAGTACTGGGAAAGTTTTGATACGGGAAAATTCGTTGAAATCATGAAAACCTTTGATTCCGACATCAATCAGAGAATGGACTGCATGTCATTGGGACAGTTAAAGAAGGCATATATCAGTTTCGCCTTAGCATGCAATGCACGCTATCTGTTCATGGACGAGCCTACCAACGGACTTGACATCCCGTCAAAGGCCCAGTTCCGCAAGGCTGTCACCAAATACACCAGTGAAAACACCACCATTGTCATATCGACACACCAGGCCCGTGATCTTGAGGCAATAATTGACCCCATCATCATTCTTGACAGACAGAGTGTGCTTTTGAATGCCACTGTCGAACAGATATCTGAAAAACTGTATTTTGACTATGGCAACACTGTTGAACCCGATGCGCTGTATTCCGAACTGATTCCAGGCGGCTGCATTCAGGTCCTGCCCAATTCATCGGGAATTGAGAGCAAGGTCAACATTGAAGCGCTGTTCAATGCGGTACTTGGAAATAAGGAGACCATAAGGGAAATGTTCAAGAAATAAATTGTTATTGCTATGAAAAGTGACATATTCGATTTTTCACGTTTTGCGCGTTACCTCAGAACCGACATGAAGAACGCAAGCAGGAACTGGGGACTTTCAATGCTGGTGGCATCATCGTTCTCACTGATTTTTGATGTGGCAAGCGGTCTTATAAGCCTGGTATCAACAGGAGAATGGTCTGGTGCTCCTGCCGGTATGCGTATGTTTTTCTTCGTTATCGCCAGCCTGGTCTGCCTGCTTGCAGCTCCATCGAAACTGTACGGAAATCTGACCGACAGGAAAGAAGGAACCGCTTTTCTGATGCTGCCTGTATCGGCTCTTGAGAAATACATATCAATGATCTGCATTACCTGCGTCATTGTCCCGGTAATATACCTTATATTGTTCCTGTCAATTGACTGTCTGGTATCCTGGATTGATCCGACGGCCGGCGAATCGCTCATACTCATGTTAAACCAGTTTGATTTTCATTGGTTTGAATCGCATGGTCTGGTAAACGGTACAACGGCCTTGAATCATTACATGACTTCTCCTGACAAGCTGCTCAATCCGTTGCTGAACATTGACGACATACTGATATGGCCGTTGGCAATGCTTCTTGGTGCCATCACTTTCAAAAAGTCCAAGATGGCAAAGACATTGGGGGTATATATCATTTTTGTGCTGGTGCTGAGCCTAATACTTATTCCGACAGTAGGTAACAGTTTGATGGAGATGACACTTTCTGTCGAGAATTTGAACATGTCTTTTGAAATATTCAAAGAACAGTTCCCGGGCGCATATTGGTTTATCAATCATCTGGTGCTTGTTGACACGGTAATAGACCAGATTTTCGTGATCGGACTGCTTGTTGCCATCTGGTTCAGACTGAAGGGAATGAAACATTAAACCGAGAGACTATGGAATTCAACCGGAACAAATCAATATATCTTCAGATTGCCGAAGGTATCTCCGAGAAAATTCTCAGTGGAGAACTGAAAGAGGGCGACCGCATACTTTCGGTGCGCGAACTTGGCGCGGAACTTGGCGTGAATCCGAACACCGCAATGCGCAGTTACGAGAAGCTGACGGCCGATGGAATCATATACAATCAGCGTGGTATCGGCTATTTTGTGGCCGATGGCGCCAGACGTATTGTCCTTTCGCAGATGCGTCAGGAATTTCTTGAGATTGAGCTCCCAGACATAATACGTAGAATGAAACTGCTTGAAATCAATCCCAAGGAGGTTTTCTGACTTTACATATCGCGCGGGGTGATTCCCCAAAAATAATCCCGGATTTTGAAAGAAAAGTTCGGGATTCGCGTATATTTGTAAAGAACGAAAAGCATGAACTATGGGAAAGAAGTACAATGGCGGTGTCAAGCTGAACCGCAAGGGAATGGCCCAAGTGGTTCTGGAGTGGTTCCAGGACAATCAGGACAGATCAATAAGTGTGAAAAGGCTGTATGATGAGCTGCGTCTGAAAACGCATCCCATGCGCAGCATGTGTCTTGACGTTGTCATTGACCTTCTTGAAGACGGTCTGCTGACAGAAAAGGACGGCCAGTTCCAGCTCAAGCAGAAGAAGACGGTAATTGAAGGAACCGTACAGCGCCGTTCCGGAGGCAAGAACTATCTTATTCCCGATGACGGCGGCCCAGCCATCTTTGTGGCCGAGCGCAACAGCGCGGGTGCATCGAACGGAGACAAGGTACGTGCGGCACTGTTCGCGCGCCGGCCGCATGCCGAGCCCGAAGCCGAGATAACTGAAATCCTGCAGCGTGCCAAGGACACATTTGTAGGAACATTGCAGGTCAAAGGCAAATTCGCCTATCTGCTCACTCCCGACAAGAACGACCGCGACATATTCTTTCCATCGGCCAATCTGAAGAAAGGCAAAGACGGGCAGAAAGCTGTTGTCAAAGTGGTGGAATGGCCCGACGGACCCGACCGCAATCCGGTTGGCAAGGTCATTGACATACTGGGCGATGCCGGACAGAACGACACCGAGATGCACGCCATCCTGGCCGAATACGGACTGCCGTACTCATATCCCGAAAGCATTGAACGTGAGGCCGATACCATTCCGGCCGAAATCACGGCGGCGGAACTTGAGGGCCGCGAGGATTTCCGCGGTGTGACCACCTTCACAATAGACCCGCGCGATGCCAAGGACTTTGACGATGCCCTGTCCATACGTCAGATAAAGAAGGGCCTTTGGGAAGTGGGCATCCACATAGCCGATGTCAGCTATTACGTGAAGGAAGGCGGAATCATTGACAAGGAAGCCTTCAAGCGTGCCACATCGGTCTATCTGGTGGACCGCACCATTCCAATGCTGCCCGAAAAGCTGTGCAACAACCTGTGCTCGCTGCGTCAGGACGAAGAGAAGCTTACATATTCGGTCATTGTCGAGATGACCGATGCCGGTGTGGTAAAGAACTCGCGTATAGCACGCACCGTAATAAAGAGCAACCGCCGTTTCACCTACGAAGAGGTGCAGGCCATAATAGAACGCGAACAGCAGGGCGGCACCGAAAGCCTGCCGGGTGACGAATTCACCGTTGAAATCATGAATCTTGACCGTCTGGCCAAGATACTTCGCGACAAGCGTTTCGTTGACGGCGCTCTGGCCTTTGACCGTGTAGAAGTGCGCTTTGACATTGATGAAAAGGGACATCCGCTGAGCGTGTTCTTCAAAGAGTCGAAAGACGCCAACAAGCTGGTCGAGGAATTCATGCTGCTGGCCAACCGAACAGTGGCCGAATTCATTGGCAAGACAAAGCCGGGCATCACTCCCAAGACCTTTGTCTATCGTGTCCATGACGAGCCCGATCCCGAACGCATGTCCAACCTGCAGCAGTTCGTGGCCAAGTTCGGCTACAAGGTGAAATCAACCGGAACACCCGTTGAAATGGCCAAATCAATGAACAAGCTGTTGGCCGATGTCAAAGGCAAGCGCGAACAGGAACTCATTGAGACCATCTCGATACGTTCCATGCAGAAGGCCTGCTACACCACCGAAAACATCGGTCATTACGGACTTGCCTTCCAGTACTACACGCATTTCACATCGCCCATACGCCGATACCCCGACCTTATGGTCCACAGGCTTCTGACAAGATATCTTGCCGGCGGCCGTAGTGTCAACCAGGGCAAATATGAAGAGAACTGCGAACACTGCTCACAGCGCGAACAGCTGGCCGAACAGGCCGAACGCGCCAGCATCAAGTACAAGCAGGTGGAATATATGCAGGACCGTCTGGGCCTGACGTACGATGCCACCATCAGCGGTGTCACAGAGTGGGGAATCTACGCTGAAATCATAGAAAACAAGTGCGAGGGACTCATCCCGATGCGTACTCTGGGCGGTGACTACTTTGAATTCAACGAAAAGGACTACTGCCTGATAGGTCAGCACACCCACAAGCGTTACCGTCTGGGCGACCACATCCAGGTACGCGTGACCCGCTGCAATCTGGAAAAGAAACAGATGGATTACGAACTCGTCAGCTCCGACGAGGATTAGACTTCGGTGCCGAGCAGTGTGGCGCTGGTGGCGTCGGTTATGGTCACGGTCACAAAATCGCCGGGTTTGTGGGTCCCTTTGTCGAACACCACGGTGCGCAGCTGTTCGGTGCGGCCGTACAGCTGGCTGCGTGAACGCTTGGAATAACCCTCGGCCAGAACCTGATACGTCTTGCCTATGCACTGCCGGTTGCATTCAAGTGACAGCTCGCTCTGCAGGGCAATCATCTCGTTCAAACGGCGGATTTTCTCCTCTTCAGGAACATCGTCGGGCAGGTGGCGGCTGGCAAAAGTGCCGGGGCGTTCGGAGTATTTGAAGTCGAACGAAGCATCGAAACGGCATTCGCGCATAAGTGAAAGCGTCTGTTCGTGGTCTTCAAGTGTCTCGCTGTGATAGCCGCAGAACAGGTCGGTGGTCAGACCGCAGTCAGGAATGATGCGTTTTATTGCGGCCACACGCTCCAGATACCATTCACGGGTATATTTGCGGTTCATCAGTTGCAGAATGCGGTTGCTTCCGCTCTGGACAGGCAGGTGAATGTGACGGCATACGTTCGGCTCTTCGGCAATTACGTGCAGCGTCTCGTCGCTCATGTCCTTGGGGTGCGATGTCGTGAACCTTACCCTCATGTCAGGAACAGCATGTGCCACCATCCTGAGCAGTTCAGGGAAAGTAACCTTTTCACCGTTGTTTTCGTAACGGTATGAGTTCACGTTCTGCCCCAGCAGCGTCACCTCTTTGAATCCTTTGTCCTGCAGGTCGCGGCATTCGTTCAGAATGCTCTGCGGCTCGCGGCTGCGTTCGCGTCCGCGGGTGTAAGGCACAATGCAGTAGTGGCAGAAATTGTTGCAGCCGCGCATAATGCTCACGAAACCTGAAATACGGTTGCCGCAGACACGGCTAGGAATTATGTCCTTGTATGTCTGGGTCAGTGACAACTCGGTGTCAATGGCTTTGCCTCCCATCTCGGCCTGTGCAATCAGGTCGGGCAGCTGCAGGTATGAATCGGGTCCGGCAACCACATCGGTATGATGGTTGTCTATCAGGTCTTGTGCAACGCGCTGCGCCATGCAGCCCATGACACCGATAATCAGCTTTCCATCGCGCTTTTTCTTAAGTGCTGCCAGGGCTTCCAGACGGTTCCAGATTTTCTGCTCGGCGTTGTCGCGAATGGAGCAGGTGTTCAGGAAAACGGCATCGGCACCGTCAATATCGGTCACGGTATCGTACCCGGCCATTTTCATGATTGACGCAATTACTTCGCTGTCGGCCACATTCATCTGGCAGCCGTAAGTCTCGATGAACAGCTTTTTTGAAGCCCCGTTGTTTTCTGAATTCTGCATACGTGTTTATTATGGCCGCAAATTTACTTCATTTGTTTGATAATTATGTAATTTTGCATTTTGTGAAAAAGGAACAGTAAACTAAAATTCAAAAATATGAGTTTCAACAGAATTTCAGCTGCCCAGGCAGCACAGTACGTCAAGGACGGCTTCAATGTAGGCCTGAGCGGTTTTACTCCGGCAGGTACTCCTAAAGCAGTCACCAAAGAAATCGGCCTCATGGCTCATGAACTTCACGAGCAGGGCAAACCATTCCAGATAAGCCTGTTCACAGGTGCATCGACCGGCGACAGCGCCGACGGCATCCTGTCACGTGAACACGCTCTCAAGTTCCGTGCCCCTTACACCACCAACAAGGACTTCCGCACGGCAGTAAACGCCGGTGAAATCGCATACAACGACATCAACCTGAGCCAGATGGCACAGGAACTGCGTTACGGCTTCTACGGCAAACTTGACCTGGGTATCATCGAGGCTTTCGACGTTACCGATGACGGTAAGATCTGGGTAACCGCCGGTGTCGGCATTGCTCCTACCGTAGCCCGTCTGGCCGACAAGCTCATCATTGAACTGAACGCAGCCCACGCAAAGTGCGCCAAGGGTCTGCATGACATATTCGAACTTCAGGATCCTCCATACCGCCGTGAGATTCCGGTCTATCAGCCAAGCGACCACTGCGGCAAGGACTACATCCAGGTTGACCCCAAGAAGATAATCGGCATTGTCGATGTCAACATTCCTGACGAAGCACGCGGCTTCACAGCGCCTGACGAGACCACAATGCAGATTGGACACAATGTTGCCCAGTTCCTTATCAGCGATCTGAAGCGCGGCATCATCCCTTCATCATTCCTGCCTCTGCAGAGCGGTGTAGGTAACGTGGCAAACGCCGTTCTGGGTGCTCTTGGCGAAGATCCTTCGGTTCCCGCTTTCCAGATGTACACCGAAGTCATCCAGGATTCAGTCATCAACCTGATGCGTGAAGGCCATTGCAAGTTCGGTTCATCATCATCATTGAGCGTCAGCAACGAGACCCTGCAGGGTATCTACGATGATATGGATTTCTTCAAGGACAAGCTGGTTCTGCGTCCTACCGAAATTTCAAACAGCCCTGAAGTTGCCCGCCGTCTCGGACTCATTGCCATGAACACCGCCCTCGAGGCCGATATCTACGGCAATGTCAACTCGACCCACGTATGCGGCACCAAGATGATGAACGGTGTTGGCGGTTCATGCGACTTTACACGCAACGCCTTCATTTCAATCTTCTCATGCCCGTCAACCGCAAAGGGAGGCAAGATAAGCGCCATCGTTCCAATGTGTACACACGTTGACCACAACGAGCACAGCGTCAAGGTCCTGATTACCGAGCAGGGTATTGCAGACCTTCGCGGCAAGTCACCTGCCCAGCGTGCAAAGTGCATCATTGAGAACTGCGTACATCCCGATTACAAGCAGCTCATGTGGGATTACCTGAAGATCTCAGAAAAGGGACAGACCAGCCACGCTCTGCAGAAGGCCTTCGCCCTGCACCAGGCTCTGGCTGAAAAGGGCGACATGCACCTGGCAGAATTCTGATTCTGAAAGCATTAATACCAACGGGCTCTCTGCTTTCTTGCGGAGGGCCCGTTTCTTGCTGTTTGTCCCTAATTAGTATTTTGTGGGCAAAAAACTTGACAAAGGGGTCGCGCGCGTATTATCTTTGTACGCTCGCGTGAATTTTTCTGATGAACAGCAAGATAAATGGTAATTGTCCTATTTGTGGTGCGGCGGGGAGTCAGCTCTATGCCGTATGCACTGACTTTGCCATAAGCCATGAGCAGTACGCTCTTGTCAGATGCCCCGATTGCGGAATGGTGTACACATACCAGCCGCCTGGCGAGATAGAAATGACCAGTTATGACAAACTCAGCCTGAAACTTGAGCTTGGCGGCGATCCCAAGGGGCTGGTCCACAAACTTTACTGGCATACCCGTGCCATCATGTTGCGCAGAAAAGCAGCCCTCATTGAAAGGCTTTCATACAGGAAAGGCGGCAATCTTCTTAACTACGGAGCCAAGACAGGTTTCTTTTCCAGTTTCATGGAAGACAGGGACTGGAACGTGACATCGGTCGAAAAATACCATGAAGAGCGTGTTTTTTCTCTTGAAATGTTCCATCACCGCATGATTGAAGTCAGCGACATGAATACGCTCAAGCCCCAGACTTTCGATGTGGTGACAATGTGGCACGTATTTGAACACAACCAGAATCCTGGCGCTCTTTTGGATACTTTCTACAATCTGCTGCGTCCCGACGGGCTTCTTGTCATAGCCTGCCCCAACTACAGTTCATACGATGCCGGATATTACGGCCCTTACTGGGCAGGTTACGATGTGCCGCGTCACCTGTGGCATTTCACGCCTGTTACAATGAACAGCCTTGTCGGAAAGCACGGATTCGTTCTTATGCATCACGAGGCGCTGCCGTATGACAGTTTCTACATATCCATATTGTCCGAGCAGAACAAGGGCCGGCATTTCCCATTCATCAGGGGAATGTACCGTGGTCTTGTTTCATGGTACATATCAAAGAACAATCGTGGCCGCAGCAGCTCATTAGTTTACGTTTTCAGAAAAAAGTGAATATGGCACAAAGAAAAAAGAAAGTCATTGATCTGTTGTTCATCACGTCGTGCATCAGCACATGGCTGGTGCTGCTTCTCATAGCGTTGGTGTCGTTGCTTCTTTTATCCGGAGGCAGGATTTCCACACTTATCAAGCAGGAAATGACGGTTGAAATCATTCTTGACGAAAAGATTTCTGACAAAAGCATACTGGCTGTCAATAATGAACTTGATACGGCTTCGTACTGTTCGTCCCATAGCTACATATCGAAAGATGCCGCATTGAAGGAAATGGTACTGTCCATGGGAACCGATCCCAGCATGTTCCTGGGCTATAACCCGTTTTACGCATCGATCAGCATGAAGATGGTGCCCGAATACGCCTGTTCCGACAGTCTTCAGTGGATTTCAAGAAAACTGCAGAAGATGAACGGCGTCAGCGAGGTGTCATGGCAGCATAATCTGATGGATATGGTTAACAGGAACATCAGAAAACTGGCAGCGGCTCTGCTTCTGTTGGCGGCCATCCTGTCTCTGGTATCGTTTGCGCTTATAAACAACACCATCAAGCTGACCATTTACTCCAGACGTTTCATCATGTACTCCATGAAGCTGGTGGGAGCCAGATGGTCCTTCATCAGAAAGCCGTTCCTTGTCAGGAACTTCTGGATAGGATTCATATCGGCCGGGCTGACCATAGCCACCTTGTGGCTTGCAATCTGCTGGGCATCGGAACGCGAACCATGGCTTGAAATGCTCAAGTCGCCCGATATCATAATACCCACGTTTTCAGTGGTCATGGGCTTCGGCCTGCTCATTACCGGTTTCTGCGCACTTCGTTCGGTCAACCGTTTCCTGCGCATGAAAGCCAGCAGACTTCATACAATCTGATAGAAGAACTATAACAACATATACTTATGGACAAGAATAAATTGGCATTGACAAAGACCAACTACATTATGCTGGCAGTTGGCATGGTACTCATCATTGTCGGTCTGCTCCTCATGTCAGGCCCCAGTTGTACAAATCAGTGTTTTGAACCGGACATTTTCAGCGTACGCCGCATAAAGGTCGCTCCCATTGTGACTCTGGCCGGCTTTGTCGAGATAATCTTTGCAATAGCATATCGTCCCAAATCAGAAAAGGCTGACAGCCAAGACAAGGCATGAACTGGATTGAGTCACTTCTTCTCGGACTGCTTCAGGGACTGACGGAATATCTGCCCATAAGCAGCAGCGGTCATCTGACCATTGCCAGTTCGCTTTTCGGGATTGACGGTGAACAGAATCTGGCTTTCACCGTCATAGTGCATGTTGCTACCGTGCTCAGCACACTGGTCGTGCTGTGGAAAGAGATAGTCTGGATTTTCAAGGACCTTTTCAGCCGCCAGTCATGGAAAAGCTACAGCGGACTGAACGAGGGTACGCGCTATGCCATCAACATTGTCATTTCAATGATACCTGTAGGCATTGTGGGCCTGTTCTTCAAGGACAGCATAGAGGAAATTTTCGGTTCCGGCACCAAGGTGGTGGGCTGCATGCTGCTGGTAACGGCATTGCTGCTGACCTTCTCGTATTATGCCAAACCACGCCAGAATGAGAGCATATCATGCGGAAACGCATTTGTCATAGGACTGGCTCAGGCAGTAGCCGTACTGCCGGGTCTGTCACGCTCGGGCTCCACAATAGCCACCGGACTGCTTCTGGGCAACCGCAAGGACAAGCTGGCACAGTTCTCGTTCCTGATGGTCATACCTCCCATACTTGGCGAGGCGTTGCTCGATGCCAAGGACCTGATAGAGCAGGCGGGAGCATCGGCCGCACAGGGAACAGGCGCCGGTGTGCTGCTTGTGGGATTTCTGGCAGCATTCGTATCGGGCATGGCCGCCTGCAGATGGATGATTTCCATTGTCCGTAAAGGCAAACTGATATACTTTGGAATTTACTGCGCCGTTGCCGGCGTCCTGACACTGCTGTTCCTATGAATTTTCAGGAAGGTGAAATACTCTGCTTTGACAAGCCTTACCGCTGGACATCGTTCGATGTGGTAGGGCGCATACGCCGTCTGCTGTGCCGCAAAATGGGCATCAAGAAGCTCAAGGTAGGCCATGCCGGGACGCTCGATCCGCTGGCTACCGGAGTGCTCATTGTCTGCACCGGCCGTGCCACAAAGCAGATAGACACACTCCAGGCTGGAACCAAGGAATACATAGCCACTCTGCGTCTTGGTGCCACCACGCCATCGTTCGACCTTGAAAAGCCCATAGACGCCACCTATCCAACCGAACACATAACACGTGAAATGGTTGAGCAGGTGCTTGAACGCTTCAAGGGCGAGATACAGCAGGTGCCGCCCACATTTTCGGCCTGCAAGGTCGATGGCAAGCGCGCCTACGAAATGGCACGCAAGGGCAAGGAAGTGGAACTCAAGCCCAAGACCCTGGTGATAGATGAGATTGAGCTGACAGACTGCAGTCTTCCCGACATAACCATACGTGTTGTCTGCAGCAAAGGCACATACATACGCGCTCTTGCCCGCGACATAGGTCAGGCCTTGGACAGCGGAGCGCATCTTACAGCCCTGCGCCGTACCCGGGTGGGCAAATATGCCGTACAGGACTGTCTTGACCCCGAACATTTCATTGAGTGGCTCGATGCCCAGACCATTGAAATGAACATTACAGAAGAATAAACAAACACAAATACAAGTAGGAAAATGAAACTTTCACAATTCAAATTCAAACTTCCCGAAGACCGTATTGCACAGTATCCAACCCAGCACCGTGACGAGTCACGCCTTATGGTCGTCCACAAAAAGACCGGTGAGATTGAACACGTCATTTTCAAGGACATACTGAAGTATTTCGATGAAAACGATGTTTTCGTATTCAACGACACCCGTGTCTTCCCGGCCCGTCTGTACGGTAACAAGGAAAAGACCGGAGCTCAGATTGAGGTCTTCCTGCTTCGCGAACTGCGTGAAGAGAACCTGCTGTGGGACGTCCAGGTGGATCCTGCCCGTAAAATCAGAATAGGCAACAAACTGTACTTTGGCGAAAACAATTCGATGGTGGCCGAAGTCATTGACAACACCACATCGCGTGGCCGTGTGCTGCGTTTCCTGTATGACGGACCGCATGACGAATTCAAGAAAGCCCTTTATGCACTTGGTGAAGCACCGATACCAACCTATCTGCGCCGCAAGTCTGAAGAAGACGATTTTGAACGTTTCCAGACCATTTTTGCAACAAAAGAGGGTGCCGTCACCGCTCCTACTGCAGGTCTTCATTTCAGCCGCGAACTCATGAAGCGCATGGAAATCAAGGGCATTGAAAGCGCTTTCATTACCATGCACTGCGGTCTTGGCAATTTCCGCGACATTGACGTTGAAGACCTTACCAAGCACAAAATGGAGTCAGAAGAGATGTATGTCGATGAAAAGTGCACCGAGACAGTGAACAAGGCAAAACTTGCCGGTCACAAGATCTGTGCTGTAGGCAACACCGTGAACCGCGCCCTTGAGACCGTTGTGGGAACAGACCATCTTATCAAGCCTTTCGAAGGCTGGACCAACAAATTCATATTTCCTCCGTATGACTTCAGCGTTGCCGACAGCATGATAAGCAACTTCCAGCTGCCTGAATCGGTACAGCTCATGCTGACAGCAGCCTACGGTGGCTACGACCTTGTTATGGATGCCTACAACCTGGCTGTCAAGGAGAATTACCGCTTTGGCTGCTACGGTGACGCCATGCTCATAATGGACTGATAAAGAACCGATACGCAATGCCGGCACTGTACCTATCACTTGGCACCAATCTGGGCGACAGACAGAAGAATCTGGACTGCGCCCTGACTCTGATTGCCGAAAGGGTAGGGACGGTTGTGTGTGCATCGGACCGCATTGAAACGCAGCCATGGGGCTTTGTCAGTGACAACAGTTTTCTCAATATGGCCGTGAAGGTTGAGACAGGGCTCTCTCCAATCGAAGCTCTGCATACCACACAGGCCATTGAACGGGAACTGGGACGCAGCGAAAAGACAGTGGACGGGCAGTATCAGGACCGTCTTATTGACATTGACCTGCTCATGTACATTACGGCCGATGCCATTCCTGTCCGGCTCGACACCCCCGAACTGACGCTGCCGCACCCGCTCATGCGCCAGAGGGAGTTCGTCATGAAACCGCTCGGTCAGATAGCCCCCGAACTTGTAAACATGTAAGCTATGGCAGACAACTTTCTTGAGAACCATTACGAAGACTACCTCAGACGCAAGGCCGCCTGGGAAAAGTCACGCAAGCATACGCCGTCGGTCCGCAAGCCCGAACGGCCCGACGACGAGGCACTGTAAACGCGAATATGGGAGTAGTAATAAGACAGTCACTTAAAGGCACCGTGCTTACATATGTAGGCGCGCTGATAGGCTTTGTCACCCAGTTCTTCATAGTAACGAAGTTCCTTGAACCTGAAGTTCTGGGACTGACCAAAGTGTTCTACGAAGTCGCTGCCTTCTTTGCCAGTTTCGCACTGCTCGGAATTCTATCGGCCGGCATGCGCTTCTTCCCGTATTTCAAGGACCCGGAAAAAGGCAACAACGGATTCTTCTTCTACTATCTGGCGGTTCCGCTAATCGGAACGGTTCTTCTGTCCGTCATCTACTGCCTGTGCAAGCAGCCGGTAATGTCGTTCTTAGCCAAAGACTCCAATCTTTTTGCTGACTACTTTTACCTGGTAATTCCTTTAATACTCATACTTGCACTGTGGCAGGCCTTTGAGAACTATTCCAACATAAACATGCGCATTGCCCTACCGAAAGGCGTGCGCGAGGTCGGCCTGCGTCTGTTCATGCTTGCATCCTACCTGCTGTATGCATTCTCTTTCATCAGCCTTTCAGGACTTGTAATAGCAGTATTGTGTTCCTATGGGCTGTGTCTGGCCATTGATGTCGTATATGTTTCAAGAACACAGTGTGTCAGTCTGCAACATGATTACAGTTTCATCACTCCCGAACTGAAAAACAAATTTCTGAAATATTCCGGATTCCTGATATTGTCGGCTATCAGCGGCAACCTGATGAACCAGCTTGACATATTCATGATTTCCGGCCATAAAGGACAAGGCATGTACGGTGTGGGAATATACACCATTGCATTGTATATGGCCAATATCATAGATATGCCGTCGCGTTCCGTTCAGGCCATATCGACCCCCATTGCGGCCGATGCATTGAAGAACGGTAACTTTGAAGCAGCCAACGCTTTGTACAAGAAGGTGTCCATACACCAGCTGATGATTTCCAGTATGTTGCTGCTTATCATTTGGATCAACATGGACAATATTTATGCCATCATTCCGAACGGTGATACGTATTGCCAGGGCAGATATGTGGTACTTTTCCTTGGTCTGTCAAAGATAATCGTCACGACACTTTCATTCGGAGGCATACTTATACAGTTCTCAAAGTACTACTACTGGACGCTTTTCATTTCCATATTCATAACCATCATGTCCATAGGCACCAACCTGTTCTTCATACCCCGCATGGGTGTGGCAGGTGCCGCCTTCGCCACCCTCATTGCCTCAATAGTGAGCTACAGTTACCAGCAGTATCTAGTCCAGCGCAAGGTTCATGGCAACCCGTTCACATGGAAGACCGTTCTTATGATAGGAATCGTTGCAGGTCTGTGGGGACTCAATTTCCTGATACCTTCGGTGTCACACATCTCCCCCTGGCTTGACATAGCCATGCGCACCGGCATTATCGGCACAGTTGGACTTGTGGTAATCTATAAGCTGAGCATTTCTGCCGATTTGAACGGCATTATTGATAAATGTCTGAAGAAAAAATAAGGTTTTAAGCTATATGTTCAATCAGGATAAATTCATTTCGGAAAGTGTTACAATGCGTGCTGTCAGCATGTTCCAACAGGACATTCAAGACAACTATGTTACATTGGCTGAAGAAATATCGGGTAAATCAGTATGTGTCATTGGAGGAGCCGGCTCAATAGGTTCAAGCTTCATCAAGGCAATACTTGAATTCAAACCATCAAAAGTTGTTGTCATTGATCTCAGCGAAAACAATCTGGCAGAATTGGTGCGTGACATACGGTCAACTGCCGGGTTATTCTGTCCCGATGAACTGCGCTGTTACACCCTCAACTTTGCTGACCCGATATTTGAACGTATTTTCCGTGAAGAAAAAGGCTTTGACATAGTTGCGAATTTTTCAGCCCACAAGCATGTGCGTTCTGAAAAAGACCGTTTTTCCGTGCAGGCTTTAATTGAGAATAATGACATTAAGGCAAAGAAACTGATGGACTTGCTTACTGTGTATCCTCCAAAGCATTTTTTCTGCGTTTCAACTGATAAGGCCGCAAATCCCGTTAATATTATGGGAGCCAGCAAAAGAATAATGGAAGACCTTGTTATGGCATATAACAAGTATTACAAGGTTACAACAGCCCGTTTTGCAAATGTCGCTTTCAGCAATGGCTCTCTTCCTGACGGATGGATTCACAGACTTCAAAAAAAACAACCGTTGGCCGCACCATCTGATGTGAAGCGTTACTTCGTGTCTCCTGAAGAAGCCGGCCAGATTTGTATGTTGGCCTGCATTCTTGGCAATGGAGGTGAAGTGTTCTTTCCAAAACTTGGTGAAGAGCAGATGCTGACATTTTCTGCAATATGTGATGATTTTATAAAAGCCAATGGCTTTGTAAAGAAACCATGTCCAACAGATGAAGAAGCAAAATCATTTGCATCAAAAATGTCATTTGAAGATGGTGGAGACATACTTTATCCTACGGTTTATTTCACGAGTGACACCACTGGCGAGAAGGCATACGAAGAGTTCTATGTTCCTGGCGAGAAAATCAATATGGAGCGTTTCTCCGCTCTTGGCGTAGTTGAGCAGACTACCAGAAGAAATATGGAAGAAGTCAACGCCTTCTTTGCAGACCTTGAATCGCTTTTTGCAAAAGACGATTTCACCAAAGCGCAAGTTGTTGAGGCCATCAAGGAATTTATACCGAACTTCGAGCACGAAGAGAAGGGAAAGAATTTGGATCAGAAAATGTAAATCTCATCTTTGGAGTATGAGGCAGTTAATATTAAAGCTATATTTCAAGTTCCGCAACTTGATTCTTTATGGAATCATTGGAAGTTGCTCCTCTTTCCTGGATTTCTGTGTTTATACCTTGCTTTCTCAGTATGTTGGAATACATTATATAGCTTCCAATTGCATTTCTGTTTTGGTGGGCATCACAACCAGTTTTATCCTGAACCGCAAGTATAATTTCAAGGTTAATGATCATACAGGACGCCGGTTCTCAATTTTTCTGATGGTTGGTTTTTGCGGAATGCTGCTCAGCAACTTGATTCTCTATGTGGGGATTGATCAGTTGCAATACAATCAGATTGTGGTAAAACTGGCCTCAATTGTTCTTGTTGTATTCTTCCAGTTTATTCTCAATAAATATATCACTTTTCGTGTACGTTAATAAAACAAGATGGAGAAGGTATTTTTCGTAATGCCGGCATATAACGAGTCGGAAAACATAAAGGTCACAATTGAACAATGGCATTCAACCGTTGCACGCCTGAATGAGATAGGGGAGGGGGCAATTGATGCAAAGTTGGTGATAGCCAATGATGGAAGTAAAGACAATACCTTTGAAATAATGGATAGCCTTACCGGGCAGTATCCGTATTTCATTGCACTCAACAAGCCAAATTCCGGTCATGGTGCTACAGTCCTTTATCTTTACCGGTATGCTATAGAAAATGGTGCCGATTATGTGTTCCAGACCGATTCAGATGGACAAACCAATCCTGATGAATTTTGGCAGATGTGGGACAATCGGGACAGATATGATTTTCAGATAGGATACCGCAAGTGGCGTCAAGACGGCGCGAGCAGGGTATTCGTTACAAAGACACTTCGCCTTGTCGTATGGCTGATGTTTCACGAATGGGTGACAGATGCGAATACACCATTCCGTTTGATGCGTTCAGATAAATTGCAGGCAATCATGAATGTTATTCCTCAAGATTATTTCCTCTGCAACGTGGCTATTTCTGCTATTGCAGTTAAATGGAAGTACGCAATCAGGTTCTATGAGATAACATTCAAACCTCGCCAGGGGGGTGTCAACTCTATCAATATGAAACGTATTTTCAAAATTGGCTGGAAAGCTCTCGGGGATTTCAGGAAGATTAATGCCAATCTGAAGAAATAAGAAAAAAGTAATGTAATGAATGCATTGAGGAGTTTTTGCAAAGACAAGTATATATTACTTATTTTCTTACTTGCATATTTGTTTGCAGGACTTTTTGGCAGGATTGAAGTTTTGCCATTATTAGCCTTGATCGTTTTTCAGGTTACATTTATCTTTCTTCCCGGATATATTTTGCATAGAAAACTGAGAATAGAGTATAAGGACAATCTTTCAACATTGTTTGTTTCTTATGCTTTAGGTTTTGCAATGTCGGTTATTTTATATGCAATACTGTTATTATTGAACATACAATCTACGATATCGTATTTTGCATACGCCATATCTGTCATATCTGTATTGACTTACTTAGTGAGTGGTTATTACAAAGAAAACAGCACTTCATCGCCTTCATTCACAATGAATGCTTTTCTTTTGGTAATAATGCTGGTACTCGGTTTTGTGGTATTCCAGTTTACTAATCAGTCTGCTGAAGTTATCGGATATCAGAATATGGGCAATGACCCAAACTATTGGCTCAAAAATTGTGTTGCGGCAACTAAAGGGTATCCAATTCCGGAACTCAGCGTAAATGGGCTACACCTTTTCTGGCACATGTTTTCATGTTTTGCAGTAGCAATTATGCATTTCTGCACTGGTATTGAAATATATGATATATGTTACAGCTTATCTTATATATGGGATACATTCTTATTTCTCGGTGGAACATATGTGTTGGCCAACGAGTTATTGAACAATAAGAAGCTGGTTACCTATGCATGTGTGATTCTTTTACTTTGTTCATGTTTTGAGCCATATACTTTCTTATTTTACACCGAGCATATGTATGGTTGCAAATTAGGCTGTACGATAGGACAGTCAATGTCATTGTTTGCAGTCTTGTTCATGTTCCGGTTATATAACAGTAACGGCATCAGTAATTGTCTGATAGCAATGCTGTTCTATATGTGTTCGTTGGGCGCAAAGTCTTCCAATGGCTCGGTGGTACTTTGCATGGCAGGCATATTTCTTGTTCTTCATTTGATAAAAAAACAAAGTATCGGTAAGACTTTTGTACTTGGTGTCATATACTTAGGCATATTTGTATTGATTTCCAAAATATTTTTAATTGATGGCAATGCTCTGACCTCTGATTCCAGTAGCCACAAAATGACATTATCTTTGGCAACGGCATTGCGTAACCCTATTGGTCATAAGTTATTTGTTATATTGAGTGACTATGTTGGGCAATATATGGCATATGCTATAGCCTGTGGCTTTTTCTGTATAGTAATGCACTATATAATTGTACCTTTGGGAATTTATGCTTTATATTTGATGTTTAAGAAAAGACTTTCCCTACAGCCAATAGAGTTAACGCTCCTTTGTGGCGCAATTGTAGGGTTCGGCCTTTTCCTGTTTATGAATCATCCTGGTTTGTCGCAGATGTATTTTGCTTTTGCCGCCTTGCCTTTTGCATTGTTATTTTCGTTTAGAATTTTTGAAGAGACAGAAATAGTGACCGAAAACAGATTCTGGAAGTGTGTCAAAACTGTTGTTGCATTTAGTTTGGTGACGACTGTAATTTTGCTGCCAAAGACATTTAATTCTCATGGAATAAACCGAATTAATCATGATATGGTGTGTTCCGATGATGGTTATGGTATTACAAGGTTGGAAATTGAAGGATTGAGGTGGGTGCGAGATAATCTTCCTGAGAATATTGTAGTGGTTACAAACAAGATTATTCAGGGTGAAACCTCACGACGGTCTTTCATTACATCTGCCTACTCTGAGAGACAGACCTATATGGAGGGTTGGGGTTCTACAAACCTCCCAAGTAAAGATTTTGCCGCAGATAGGCTTAAGCGTATACAGGATTTCTTTTGTGGAAACGAGGATGCAAAAAATCAACTTATAAATGAGGGAGTCAATTATGCCATTCTCTTTAAGGGATTGAGTTCACCAAATGTGACTCTTGGCAATGCTCTTTTTGAAAATGACGCGATTGTGGTATACAAATTATAACTACATGAAAT
>JAKSIQ010000025.1 GCA_024398755.1 Bacteroidaceae bacterium
TCGGCCCCGAGCCTTGAGCGCACGCCCTCGACCATTTCACGAACGGTCTCCTCGCTTACGGCCCCATGCGCCTCAAGGGTGGCATGACGCACGCCTAACGCACATTCCTTAACCTCATTGCTGTACGCCACCACCCCTCCGCGATAGTAGTCCGATGCGCCCGCCAGTGCAGTTATTCTGTGTGCAATAAGCCCGCCAGTGCAAACTTATCAGTTTCTTCTGAATCATTTTGTTAATTAATCCTAATAACTAATCCAATAAGTTCAACTAATAGTATAAGTTGATATGTTTGTCGCATCGAACATACAGAATTATGAAAAGACTGACAGAAATTGAGACTTTCATCATGGAGCAGTTCTGGAAGAACGGAGCTCTGACAGTGAGCGAGCTTAGGGAATTCTACCCCGATCCCAAGCCGCACGTGAACACCATTTCGACACGTGTGCGCATACTGGAAAGCGATGGAATGTTAGGACACTCGAAAGAGGGAACAGGTTTCCGTTACCATGCTGCAGTCAGCAGAGAAGAGTACGCAAGCGGCAACCTTGGCCGTCTGGTATCGAACTGCTTTGGCAATTCGTACATAAGTGCGGTATCGGCCCTTGTTGACGATGACAGGATATCGGTCGATGAACTTGAGGAACTGGTCCGCCGTATCAAATCCGGAAAAAAGTAGAATAATCTGGAAGCATTCTTGACGTATCAGCTGAAAGTGGCAGTGCTGGTGACCGTACTGGTGCTGCTGTACAGGGTCTTCCTTGAAAAGCAGACATTCCACCGCTTCAACCGGTTCATGCTGATTCTCATTGCCGTGCTGTCAGTCACCCTGCCGTTTGTGCAGATAAAAGCACTCAGCATGCACACTCCGCTAAGGCATACCGAAACGCATATTACCGCACCGGCACACGATGTCGCCAATACGGAAACTGCGACGGTATTGTCTGATTTTGCAAAGACCGGCTCAGAGACATCAGACGAGGCTCTGCACAGCCGGGCCGATGTATTTACAGCTCCAGACACAGGCAGCAGTTCCAGACAGCCTGCATGGGTTATAATACTTATTGTGGCTTACGCCATAGGACTTGTGATATTTGTTACAAGATACATCAGGTCACTCAGGTCCGTAGCACGCCTCATTGACCAGGGCAGTTATGCCGACCGCCGCGAAGGCTGCGATGTGATTGAATCCAGCCAGGTGAGCCAGCCTCTGAACTGGATGCAGTATATTGTAATGCCACGCCAGTGGCTGGAATCGGACGATGAGTCAATGGCCTGGAAGCACGAGCATCTGCACGCTAGCCGTTTCCATTCGCTGGACCTGCTGCTGACTGATCTGCTGTGGGCAATGCAGTGGTTCAATCCGGCCATGAAACTGCTGCACAGCGAGATAGAGCTCATTCATGAATTTGAGGCGGACAGCGCCGTTCTTGACAGCGGGACCGATGCCGTCAGTTATAAAATGATGCTTGTGGGTGCCGTCGCTCAGAAGAACGGCATCAGTATGGGCAACTGGTTGAAAAAATCCAAACTCAAAAACCGTATAGATATGATGGAAAGAACAGAATCAAACAGATGGAATATGCTCAGAGCCATATTCATCCCGGTAATTGCATTTGCGTTCCTGTTTGCAAATGCACAGACTGCCATTGCACAGGGCGAAGGTTTCCACTGGCCGGTATTCGAGGACGGCAAGGTGTGGCTGTTCAAGGACGGTACTGCCAAGGTCGAGACATTCGATCACGTGACAGCCAGTATGAAGGCCGACCAGGTTGCCGGCTACCTGAAGGATTACGAGGGCTACAAGACCACACGCATGACCCTCATGTACATGTATCCGATAGAGAGTCTTGCCGAGGCACAGCCTCTTGCCGAGCAGCTGGCCAAGGTGGGCATACATATCAATGTGGCCAACAACAATGATATGATTGACCACATGACCATGCCGGAATTCCGCGTGGTACGCATCTACGGACCGGAAGCCGATGGTCAGTATCGCTTTGAGATGATATGCAACCTGCACCAGGAAAGGCTTATGCACAAATTCAACGATAAACCTTATTCGCACAAGGACCTCTCAATTTGGGGCGATGTCAGCCTGATGCTCAAATGGATTGACCTTGTTTGACGGTCACGGACTGGCAGTATATCCCTCTGAGAATATGCCTTGCGCCGACTTGCAGAAATTTGCCCAGGCTGCGTGGGACCGTGGCATTGAGCAGGTGTCAGTTGTACAGGATGACAAAGGCATCATAACACTTATTCTGCAGGGAACAAATATGTCAAAGGAGTACGGAAACGTGACGACAAACGAGGCTGTTGACCGTATGAACGCCAGTCATACTGAGTTTGAGAATGCCGAGGTCATTGAACATCCCAGATTTTCATACAACCCGAATCCCGATGTCAATAATATTGTAAAGATTGTCCGCACCGCCGACAAAACCGCGATTGTATATAACGCGCAGCAGGGTCCTGACCTCTGGATTACCGGTAACATGGACGATGCCATTCTGAAATGCGACGGTCAGGAGTACCGTCAGACCGGAACATACGGCCTTGAAGGTTTTGAGCAGAAGTATTTCTGGAGTCCCGACTGGGGCCAGTACGTACTGGTTAACTATTTCCCTGCGCTGCCGGCCGATGCCAAGGTTGTCGATCTGTGTGGTGCCGAGGGTAACCCAAGTATCAGGAATCTGCAGGTGTCAAACTCACTGCCAAAAGACTTCTATGACCAGTTCGTCTCCATAAATATCGGAGAAAGTTACACGTTGAAGACATTGCCGAAGGGTGTGCAGGACGGCGGATGGGACTATTTTTCAGTCGAGGAAATAGAATTCTCCGACAGCAATACCACGGTACACTGTGATATGGTTCTGGCACAGCCCCATTCATACAAAGGCTACATAAATGATTTCAAGCTGACATTGCCCAATGGAACCGAACTTGTTCCGACCCGCGTTGACGGTGCGCCCGTAGGCGAGGAGTTCTATCGTGGCGGAGACTTTTTCGCTACACATTTTGATCTGGTATTCCCGAAACTTGAGACCACTCTATTCACCGACGCTGAAAACGCGGTAATGTTGACCGGAAATGTCTGCCACGAGCCTGTCTCAATTCCGTTGCAAGCACGTAAAAAGGATAAAGTTGAAGAACTTGACAGATTGGAACCGGGAGAATACAAAGCCTACATGCTGACTTCTGAAGAGACAGACGGTGAAGTGCGTGGCCTGAGATCGGTTGAGCTTGAGAAGTTCATTGTCAATGCGGACGGGAGCATCACTGTAAAGGGCGATACAACAGGTCATCTTAAAGACGGAAAGTACCGTCAGAAAGCGAAAAATATTGAAGATGAAGATAGCAAACAGATTGAACTTAGTCTTAAGAAGGAGACGATAGAATTCAGAGCGATTTCAGTGTCTTCAGAAGACGGTGCTGCAAGCCAGATTCAAATGATGCCTGTTATTCCGGAAAATACTGACCCGGATGAGTTACCGCTATCTTACTTGTGGGGCCTGATTCTGTTGCCCGTATTGTAGGACAGGTTCCCCGTCCGTAGTGTCCCGGAAATATGTTCACTCGCTTGTATCTGTACCTTTCCCCACAAATATCGGCCAAGCTACTTTTTGACAAAACGGTGGATCATACAGCAACAAAGCCCGGCTCAACGATTGTACGTGAGCCGGGCTTGATGTTATATCATATGACGCATACAGGGTTGGATGAAGACAACCGTCTTCCTGATTTACGCCGATGCGAACGTATGCCTTGTGTCGGGAATCAGTTGGGAATCTTCAGCGTCAGCATATTCTGATTGAAGATGTATCTGTAATTGATATCCTTGCAGAATTTACTGGCTATAGTAAGCCCCAGACCTATTCTGGAATCGTTGGCCCGGACCGTTTCGACCGGATTGAAGGCCATTCCGTCATCGTGAATTGAGATGCTTACAATATTGTCATTAACGCTTGCTGCCAGGTCTATGGAGCTGGCGTGACCGTGACTGATGATGTTCTTGACAAACTCTTCGGTACATACGGCGGTAACATAGACGGTATGTGAACTCATGCCATTTGATGACAGGAACGAACGTAGTGAGGTGACGCCTTTGCTGAGCGACTTGGTAGAGGCATCAAGAGTCATGTCCAGAAGTTTGGCATTGTCTTTCATAGGAATGAGCAGGAAGGGACTCAGACTGTTGTCCCTGTGGCGCAGAATCATTTCCCAGACCAGTATTGCCAGAGCGGTAACGGCCTGACCGATAAAGAAACCTATCCAGTTACCGCGCAGCAGAAGAAAGAAAACCATTGGCAGCAGGGTTTGGGCTATGGACAGCAGCAGTGACAGGCCCTTTCTTTCGTATAACTGGAATGTGGGAAGCAGATTGCACAGCAGACCCTGAAAGATAATGTTCAGCGAGAACAGTGGTACCGCTTTTCTGACCATTTCCAGTCCGCTGCCTTTGTCTACGCCGAGCAGGATGCCTATCTGTGCGGGGAACAGTACGAGAAGCGCGGTGAATACTGCGAAACAAATGCCCATGAAGGTATAGCTGCGTTTCATCAGCATCAGCATTCCCTTGTTGTCATCCAGTCCCTTGAGAATGGAGCCGACAGGCTGTATGGCGCGGAGCGTTCCGGTAAGTATAATCATAGAGAAGGCCAACAGTTGTATGCAGACAGCCAGTGCAACAAGTCCGTCATCGCCCAGGAAACGGTTTGCCACGTAGTTGTTGCCGATGTACTGTACTGACATCAGCACGGTCGAAAAGAACAGCGGCAGTCCGATGGAGAATATTCTGCCGGTTTCAACTTCGCCGGGTCTGGTACGGCAGAGGCGCAGGCTTTCCTTTCTGCGGAAATGAGGCAGAACCATAGCAATGCAGACCAGATACATTACACAGGTGGCCGATGCGGCACCCGCTATGCCCCAGGAACAGTATCTGATGAATATGATGTCGAGAAAGATGTTGCAGATATTTCCCACGATGACGGCACGCGAAACCAGTTTCGGCTCACCATCTACTGTGACAAACTGCTGCAGGGTCAGCATAAGAAGCTGTGGTGCGGCGGAAAGCAGGGTGACGCGCATAAACCGGTCTGAGAGGGGACGCAGTGTTTCTGACTGACACAGAAAGCCTGAAATCCGGTCAAAGAACAGCATTCCGACCGTAGAGAACAGCAGTCCGAGGAGAAGAGAGAGTCCCATGGAAAACGTGAACAGCTTGTCTGCGGAACTGCGGTCGCCACGACCTATTGCCATTCCGGTAAGAATCGTGGAACTGGCCACATACAGGCAGGTTGTTGCAAAGAATGCCTGAAGCAGAGGCTTGCTCAGATTTACAGCTGCCAGGCCATCGGCCCCGACCAGGTGACCGACTATTATGGCATCCACGATATTCGCAATCTGTGTGGCTGCCACGGTCAGGACAGAGGCCCAAAGAAACTGGTTGAAAGCTTTGTTTATGAGATTCGGTCTTCTTTCGGTCATTGTCCGGCGTTATTTCAGTGAGAAAGTTGGGGCCTTGGCTTCCGAACTGTAGAGCAGGTCGAAATCCAGTTCCAGGCTGACTATCTCCTTCAGGAAGGCATTGAAATAGACATCTTCGCGCCAGTCCTGCATGAAGACAATGTAGAACCATCCGTCGGCGGCTGTGACTTCCATCAGGATGCCGATGCCGATGGGTTCGCCGGCTGGCAACAGTGCCTCGATATGCTTGTCGCAGGTTCCGAATGACCGTTTGCCGGAATAGCTGATGGCGAAGGTGGTCTGTTTGAAGAACGCTTCCATTCCCTGTGTCACGGCATTGAACTTGTCCTGAAGCGAAGGTAGGGAGTTGATGGTTTCGCAGGCAGCCTTTATTCCCGTTACGGTACGAAGCAGAATGCTCGGGTCTGACAGATAGAGTATGTCGCCGCGCATGGCAGTGTTCTGCATGTCAATAGGCATGTCCCTCATGGAGCGCTCATAGACGAGGGGCAGGGTGGTCACCATGTTGTGATGTGACTTCTCGGCTCCAACAACGTTGCGGTAGTCGCAATAGACCTGGCTGATAATCGGGTCTTTTGCGTCCGGATGCAGTTTGTCGATGGCACGGCTCATAAGAATCGAGAGAATGGTGTTGGGGGTGCCGTCGGTGCTTTTGCAGAGTGACATGAGCTGCTTTTCGTTGATGCGGATGTAGTGCAGGTGCTGGTGGGAATGTATTACGAGTCCCTGATCTTCCAGACGCAGGGCCTTTGCCGGAATTTCAGGCATAGGCAGCAGGTCGTCGGTTTCAGGCAACGGCTGGGTAAACGGGTCGTAGTACTCGGCCGGATCTATTGGAGTGCCGGCAAGCCATACACCTGGCATTTCCACCTCTTCGTTATAGCGCAGTTTGCAATAGTAGTAAAGCAGAGTATGGAGCACAGGACCGCGTCCGCGTCCGTCGAATATGGCGTGAACGTTGTTGAAGAATATATCTCTGCCGTAATATGTCAGCGCGAACAGATGGTAGTTCGATTCCTGACCGCACAATGTCATCGGCTTGTCTGATTCCTTGACTACCAGTGGCAGTTCATTGTCTGTCAGGTAATAACTCTTCTCATCGGCTACGATGCGCTTCTTCAGATAGGGATATCGCGTCATTGTGATATCGAGAGCCTTGCGCAACGCTTCACCGTCAATGTCTTCCTTCATCTTGACAATGTACCTGAAGGACTTGGATATGTTTTCGTTCAGACAGTAGTAGTCCAGAGTATCACATATAAAGTTTTGCATAATTGACTGGGATTAAAAAAGGTGTGCGAAATGTTTCCATATCAGGTCAATGTATTTCTGGCTCATATTGGAGTCGCTGATGAAAACAAGGACTATATCCTTTTCCGGACTCACAAAGGCGAACTGCCCATTAAGACCTTCTAAGCGGAAGGTGCCGTGTTTGCCCTGCCATACGTAGTAGCCGTAGCCCTGCGAGTGGTCGTTTTCCGGATCGTTCAGTTCTGCAGGATCAAAAGACTCGGAGAATGCAAGGAAAGGACCGGATTCCACCAGTTTGGATGTCATCGTATCTACCCACTCTGACGTGAGCAGCTGGCATCCGTTCCATTTGCCGTGCTGTAGCAGAAACTGTCCCAGTTTGGCGATGTCTTCGGTGCAGAGGGTCATTCCCCAGCCACCAATACATATTCCCGCCGGACTGTCCTGCCACTCCATGTCCGTAATATGCAGCGGTTCCAGCAGTCTCGGGGTTATGTAATCCATTACGCTTGTGCCGGATGTCTTCTCCAGGATTGCTGCAATAATGTACGGAGAGAAGAAATTGTAATAGAACTGTGTGCCTGGCATACGGGCCTGATTGGACGCGAAGAATTCACTTATCCAGTCGAAGTCTGCATCTGCATCTTTTTTGAAGACGGACAGCAGTTTCGGGGTCTCCTCGAGGCCGCATGTCATGGTCAGGAGATGGCGTATGGTCATTGCGGAGAGTGTGTCAGAGATGTGTTCCGGCAGTTGTTCCGGAAAGAAGTCTGTCACCCTGTCATCTATGCTGAAAAGCCCTTCCTCCATGGCAAATCCCACTGCCATTGCAAGGACGGTCTTGCTTACGGAGTATACGTCGTATCTGCTTTCAGGCACTGTGCCATTGTAACATTGCTCAAATACGACCTTGCCGTGCTCTACTGCCATGATGCTGTACGGCTGGGCCTTGTCCGGGGCGGTGACGGATATTGCATCTGCGTAGAAACTTTCAGCTGCAGCAGCCCACTCGGGTGATACTTCGCCGCGTGGCAGACTGGTCTGCTCATTAGTCCCCTTGCATCCTGCAGTGAGCAGAACTGACAGGAAAAGTGCAATTGACAATGCTTTTTTCATAATTTGTTTGTCTGCTTGTTGTATATACGGTCAGCCTCCAGATACAGGAGTTCCGTTTCCATTATGTTGCGTATGCGGTTGCTGATAATCCTGCGCCCGGTTTCCGACATCATTCCGTCGTGATGCTCAGCTATGTCATAGATGGTGAGCAGATGGGGTGGAATGAAGTTCTGAAGGCCGCCAGCCAGTTCACGCACGATGTGTGCGAAATATGTGCGCTGCGCTGTCAGCAGGTCGTCGGCAATCTTTGTGGCCTTGAAGTAGTGTACGCGGCCTGTGTATGGCCGAGGCTCGAATTCAGCCATGTTCCGGCCTACGCGTCGTGAGTTTTCTATGATTGTCTCTATCATGCCCCGCTCGCGGAAATCGGCAAATAGCGGACTCTTCTCGTAATATTCCCTGTTGACGCGCTCCACCTGGTTAGCAATGACCAGACGCTTGTCGTAGTCGCTGTTCATGATGTATGCGTCGATGAGTATCAGGCTGCCCATGTCTTCGCCGGCCTCCTTCAGCTGACAGGCCATTTCGTATGCAATCATGCCTCCGTAGCACCATCCTCCCAGGTTGTACGGGCCTTTCGGCTGCCGCTGCTTCAGTATCTCGATATACTTGGCGGCGATGGCAGGGATACCCTCACGGATATCATCGGGATGGTATATGTTGTATTGTTCGATGACCGAGAATGAGCAGCAGTCTCTGATGTCGTTCGCCAGGGCGTAGTAGGCTTCACTGCCGGTGCTGCCGGTATGTATGAAAACAAGGGGAGCCTTGTCGTTGTGCGATGAATAGACATAGTCCAGAGGGGCCTCTGACGATGTGTCTTCCAGAATACGGGCCATACTGCGAACGGTGGGGTTCTCGTAGATACGGGCTGGAGGAACATCCTTGTGCAGAGACTTGCCGATTTCGGCGCAGAGACGCATAATCTGAATGGAATCGCCTCCGAGTTCAAAGAAACTGGAGTCGGCTCCGACATATTCCATGCTGATGGAGAGTGTCTGACAGAAGAGTTCTGCGACTTTGTGCTCCATTTCACCTTCAATCGGCTGCAGGTCAGTACGGTCTCTCGCTGGCAGAGGCAGGTTCTTGCGGTCAATTTTTCCATTGGCATTTATCGGGAACTTGTCCAAATGGATATATCTGAGGGGGACCATATAACGGGGCAGTTTCCCGCTGAGTGCCCTGATGATTTCTTCAGAAGCTATTTCCGTACCGTCAGAAGTGTAATAACCGCACAGATATTTGCTGCCGCGACCGTTGTCAACGCCCTGGACAATGGCTCCGGTTATGCCCGGAATCCGTTTCATGACGCTTTCTATTTCGCTCGGCTCCACGCGCTGGCCGTTTATCTTGAGCATCCAGTCCTTGCGGTTTACGTAATGGATGATGCCCTCTGCGTCAATGCGGGCTACGTCACCAGTGTGCAGCCATCCGTCCTTGTAAAGGGTGGCGGTACGTTCCGGATCCTTGAAATAGCCCTGACAGAACGGACCGTTGAGAACAAGCTCGCCGTCAACGTCAGGCGGTACATCGTTGCCTTGCTCATCGACAACGCGTGCGACAATACGGTTGATACCGCGTCCCAAAGGTGCGGAATCGGACATCTCCTTCACTTCGTATGACATAGAGGCTCCGCCAGTCTCGCTCATGCCGAACATGTTGTACAGAGCATAACCGTCCTGCGAATGCTGGGTAGTCAGCCGCTCACCTCCGGTAATTACGGCTATGAGTGACTTGCTGCGGTTGTGGAACATAGTCAGAACGGCCGGCGCAATGTGGCAGACGGTGATACCGTGTTCTGCAATGTAATTCTCAATGGCCTCCGCACTTGACTTGCATGAATCGCTCAGAATATGGACAGTGCCGCCTCCGTACATCACGTCGTAATTGCCTATTATCGTGACGAAATAGAATGGCGATGCCGCACCGAAGCGGGTGTTCTCGTTGTGGGCGATGACTGTCGGCACACGGGGATTGTTGCCGATGAGTGTGGTGTGGTTGTGCAGTATGCCCTTCGGCTGGCCGGTACTGCCGGACGTGTAGATGAGAATTGCGCCGTCGTTCTCGTCGGGGTACTGTATGGCGGTATCGGCCGCAGGCATGGCGATGATTTCGGACAAGACTCTTTCGTCTATGTTCAGAGCGCTGTCGCAGTGGACGATGATGAAGTCGATTCGCTCCTGCGGAAATTTGTCGCCCATAGGCACTGCAACGCAGCGCGAAAGCCAGATGCCGATTTCCACTGCCATGTACTCAACGCAGCCGGGCAGCTTGATGGTGATGAACGACTGGGCTTCAATGCCGTGGGCGGCAATATATGCAGCCGTTTTCCGTGCCAATGTCAGAATCTCGCCGTACGTGGTCTTGCGGGTTCCGTCAT
This sequence comes from Bacteroidaceae bacterium, assembly GCA_024398755.1. Classification (GTDB taxonomy): domain Bacteria; phylum Bacteroidota; class Bacteroidia; order Bacteroidales; family Bacteroidaceae; genus Colenecus. The sequence continues at coordinate 10,235 of JAKSIQ010000025.1, forward strand.
TATCGACCACTGCCACCCTGTCGGGAAAGTTCCGGCAGTTCTCTATTATTCTTTTTATAAAAGTCGATTCCATTTTCCTTTGTTCTAACGTGTAAAGTCACTGTCAAATACACCGAGACCCTGCAGGCATTGCAGGTATTTCTCAATGTAGTCCCATGTGGTGTATGACCATCGGAATCCGAGTCTCAGAAGCACCTGTGCCGTGTAAGCCTTGGTTTCCCATCCGTTTGCTACTCTGAACAGACCGTCATTCTCTTCTTTGTATGCCACCAGACTCTGCACAAGTTCTGACTTCTGCGGATCCTGCATGGCGGCTGTGAGACGGCGCTGGAACTCTTCGTTTTCCACGCGTTCAATCGGAATGCCGATGCGGTTCATGCAGTCGATGATGTCACCGTATGGCGGCCAGTGGATATTGCCAGGCTGGAAGACGGTACATCCGTCGGGAGTCAGCGACAGGCGGATAATGGCATCTGCCACCTCGTTGATAGGTGAGAACTCCGAATATCCGCAGTCCTTGTCGTATGGAATGCAGCCAAGAGTCTGGTATGCCTTCAGAGCGGCCATGGAGTTGTTGCTGCGGAAGTTTATCTGGAACTCTCCATCGGTGGAGCGTGCGGACAGATTGCCCAGACGCATTACCTTGCCCTTCAGACCGCGGTTCCTGACGGCATCAAGCACGGCACGTTCGGCCAGGAACTTGGAAGCCGTATATTTGGACGTGAGCTGCTGTCCGTAGTAAAGGTCGCGCTCGTTCAGGAAATGAGGCACAACCGGCGTCTCGCTTACCGTAAGGCCTGCCACACTGCCGGTCGATGTCTGTATGAATCTGGCTCCGGTGCGGACACAGAGGTCAATGCAGTTCTGACAGCCCTTGATGTTGATGTCCTCAATGTCGGTGCCTGCCGAGAAATGCTTCACGTTGGCGGCGCAGTTGAACACCACATCAATGTGTCTGTCGAACTTGTTGAACACGTCCGGATTTGTCACATCACCGTCAATGACTATGATGCGCTCTCCGAACATTTTATCGTACTTCTGTCCGAAATAGTAGTACAGCAGAGTGCGTACACGGCTTTCGGCGGAAATAGACCTGCTTCCACGAACCAGACAGTAGATGTGAGGCACATCGCTTCGCTCTATGAGATTGTGCATGACGTGAATGCCGAGGAATCCGGTAGCGCCGGTCAGGAATACATCGCCCATACGCTCGTAGCAGGTTCCCTGACGGAATGTGTCCAGAGTGTTGGCTGCAAGGACTGTGTCCAGCTGGCTGTAATCGTACGCTTCAATCTCATCTATCATAGGCAGGTTGCGACGCCCGGCATCTTCGTTGCCGTAGAGTTCCGGCTTGAGCATTTTGGCAAGCAGTCTCGGGGTGGCATTGTCGAAGACGTTCTTATAGACCATCGTATATCCGGCCTTGGCGGCCTCGGCAATGAGCTGCATGGCAATGAGCGATGTTCCGCCCATTTCAAAGAAATTGTCTTCGGCGCCGACGCGCTCCACTTTCAGGATTCTGCTGAAAATGTCGCAGAAGTTCTTTTCTGTCTCGTTTTTGGGTGCTACGTATCCTCCGCTTCTGAATTCAGGCATCGGGAGACGCTTCACATCGGTCTTGCCTACAGGAGTCAGCGGCATCTCATCCAGACGGACGAATATGCCCGGAACCATGTACGGTGTGAGTCTTACCGCCATGTTCTCTCTGACCTGGTCCTCGTACTGCTGGGCAGGAATGTCGGCTACGGTCTCGTCAACAGTATAGTAGCCGATAAGCTTGTCTATGCTGCCGAGTTTCCTGATGACCGCCACACACTGGCGCATGCCAGGCTGTTGCGACATTACAGTCTCTATTTCGCCCAGTTCTATGCGGAGTCCGTTCAGCTTGACCTGATTGTCAGTACGGCCCATGATGATGACATTGCCGTCTTTTGTCCACATGGCGTAGTCTCCGGTGCGGTAAATCCGCTTGCCCTGCCATTCTATAAAGGTTTCGGCGGTGCGCTCCGGCATATTGTTGTAGCCGCGGGCCAGGCCTATGCCTCCGATACAGAGTTCTCCCATCACTCCGACCGGCAGTTCGTTACGGTCGCTGTCCAGTATCTGATAGGTGTAGTTGGTGAATGGCTTGCCCACATGAATCTCGCGGGTGCCGTTCAGTACGCCGGCACTGCTGCCCATGGTGGTTTCGGTCGGACCGTATGTGTTGATGATATATACGTCCATCTTCTCCAGTTCGTCCAGAAGTGCCCCAGGCAGTTTCTCGCCTCCGGTCACGACGCACTTCATCTGCTCCTTGACCAGTTTGTAGTATTCTTCAAACTCAAGGTTCACGGCCAGACGTGACGGAGTGCCGCTGATGGTCTGCGCACCGGTCCGACGGCAGAGCTTGACCATTTCTACAGGACTCATGATTTCGTCTTCGTTGGCAAATACCACCGTATCGCCATTGAATACCTGAACACCGATTTCTCCGACTGAGAGGTCGAATGACACTGTCGATTGACAGAGGCCGAAACGGTTGGCGTTACTGTCTGAACCGAAGTTGGTGTCGCTCTTGTAGAAGGTGAGGAACGATGCGGCTCCAAGGTGCTCTATCATCACACCCTTCGGGCGGCCTGTAGAACCGCTGGTATAGATAAGGTATGCCAGGTCGTGGGGATCCACCTTGACGTCAAGATTGCCGTCCGGCTGGGTCTCGGCCTCACCAAGCAGTTCCATGATGTCAATGGCACGGCCAGGGTAGTTGGCAGTCCTGTCGGCTGTGGTAATGACGAAACGTCCTTCGGAGTCGTTCAGAATGTATTCAATGCGGTCTGCCGGATATTCCGGATCCATTGGAATGAACGCTCCGCCGCATTTCATCACGGCGAACATGGACGTGAGGTAGTAGCTGCGACGTGGCAGCAGGAGCACCACGCGGTCTCCCTTCCGCATTCCTCTTGCCATCAGGGCACGTGCTATGCGATTTGCCTCGGCATTGTACTCCCTGTATGTCATGTCGCGGTCACAGGCCATCAGCGCGAGTTCATCAGGGGTCTTTTCCGCCCAGCGCTCAATTCCTTCGTGGAATGTGCGGACGGGGAATGACATGTCCTCGTTCACGCTATGCATGCCTTCCACCTCAAGCCTCTGACGATTGCTCATTATGCTCACATTCTTCACTTTCGCATTCATGTCGGCTGCAAAATGCTCTGCGGTTGCCACGACGCTTTCGGCAAAGTGGAGCGCAAGTTCGCAACTGTACTGTGAGTCGTCGTATTCGGCATCGACACTTGGAATACCCTTGACGTTCTGTATGAAGATGCTGAACGGAATCTTTGCTTTCGACAGGGACATGGTTGACTGAACCACCTCTTTCCCGCCTATGCTGTAGCTGCTGAGCACTCCCATCTGATATGCGAAGCTGGCGCAGCCCTTGAAATCGTAGTCAGATGCGATGCGGGCGAAAGGATAATTCTCGTGTTCAAGGCTTCCAAAGAAAGCGTCGCTTACTTCCTGTAAATATTCTGCTACTGTCTGCTCCTTGATGTGAACGGCGCAGGGCAGGGTGTTGACGAACATTCCGACGGTGTCTGTGATTCTGATATCCTGGCGGCCGGAACTGATGAATGCGGTATAGACATCCTTCGTGTTGGCGAATCGTGACAGGGTATAGTTGAATGCCGCGAACCAGAAGTGGGGCTGGGTCACGCCTTTCGGCAGCTCAAGTTTCAGCAGTGATTCCGGAATAGGCGCGGCGATATGCTGTGGCAGTCCCTCTTTGTTGGACGATTTGTCTGCAGGCACGTTGGCAGCTGCTTCATATCCGGCGAACATTTCGTCGAAGAATGCCTTGTTGTCATCCAGTCCTCCCTGTGTGGCTTTCTTGTTCTGTTCACTGGCGAACTGCAGGTAGGAACAGTTCTCAGCTTCCGTTTCACGGCCTTCAAGTACATTCAGAATCTGTCTGATGATGAGATCGAGTGAACCGCCGTCTGCCACAAGATGATGCATGTCCAACAGAAGATATACAGGACCATCAGGCACGGAGCATATTTCCGCACGGACAAGCGTGTCATTCTCCAGATTGAACGGACGCATGAAGGTCTGTCTGATTCCTTCTATTTCGTCGGCTGCAATTGTTCTGACAGGTACATTGAACCTGGCTGCATCGCCCTGACGCATTACGACACCGTCGCCGGTCTGGAAGAAATTGCAGAACAGGGCCGGATGGGTTCCGATAACCTTTCTGACTGCGATGGACAGGTCTTCGGCGTTTGTTCCGCAAGGGAATTCCAGCATCTTCGGAATATTGTACATCGTAGTTTCCGGGTTCATCTGGCAGTCCATATACACACCCTGCTGCGGGAAGGTCAGAGGTGCGCAGCTGGAGTCATCGGCCGGATGCTGAACGGAGATGTCGCCCGAACGGTTTGCATCGCCATTCATCCACATCTGCAGTATCTCGTTCTCTATGCTCTGCAGAGTACCGGACTTGATAAGATCTCTCGAATTGAGGGTGACTCCGTATTTCTTATATATTAGGGCTGCTAGTCTGATTCCGGAGATGGAAGTGAGTCCGACATATCCCAGAATGTCTGTGATTGAGAAATTCTCGTTGTTGATGACAGAGGCGATGATGGACTTGAGCTCCACTTCCAATGTGTTGAGTGGGGCTGCCTGCATTTCGCTGCCTGCAGCTCTTGATTTCAGATCCGGCTTGGGCAGTGCCTTCCTGTCAACTTTCTGATTGACGTTCAGAGGTATGCTTTCAATCTGCATTGTGGCCGCAGGTACCATGTAAGGCGGCTTCTGTTCCAATATGAAACTGTGCAGGGCATTGACATCGACTGTGCTGTCACTTACAACGTATGCGGCGATGTACTTGCCTCCGTTCGGATCGTCAAATGCCTGTACGGTCACGTCAGTGATTCCGGCAAAGTCGCGTATCACTGCCTCAACTTCCTTCAACTCAATGCGGAAACCGCGAATCTTCACCTGACCGTCCTTCCTGCCCACAAACTCAATGTTGCCGTCCTGACGGTAGCGGACAATGTCTCCGCTATGATATGCGCGTTTGCCGTTCATTGTGAAGAATGCCTCTGCCGTCTTGTCCGGGCGGTTCAGATATCCGCGTCCTACCTGCTTGCCGACAATTATAAGTTCTCCTGCGGCACCTACAGGCAGACGATGCAGCTGCTTGTCAACCACGTAGCAGTCAAGCGCGTCAGTCGGCTTGCCGATAGGAATATTAGGCTCCTTCTTGAGTACGGGCAGTGTAGTGGTGAAAATGGTACACTCTGTAGGACCGTAAGCATTATGGAAGGTGTATTCTGCAGCGGGCTCCACACTGACCAGTTTCTCACCGCCTACGCTGAGATGTTTGAGCGAGTGATTGTCTGTGTTGAGAAGGAACTGCACACCCACCTGAGTGGTGATGAAACAGTGGGTGATGCCATTGGCTTCGAAATAGTCATTGATGGCTACGAGGTCGAGCCTGATGTCTTCCGGGATGATGTGAACTGTAGCACCGCTTGTCAGTGCAGGATACAGGTCCATCATGCAGGCGTCAAAGCCGAACGATGCGTATGCGGCTACGTTATGCTCCGGCTTGAAATCGTAGTAGCGGCGGTACCATCCGATGAATGCCAGCAGATTCTGATGCTCCAGCATTACGCCCTTCGGGACTCCTGTGGAACCTGAGGTGTAGAGCAGGATGAAGAGGCTCTGAGGGGTGAGGCGGTCGGCCGGAACTTCCTCCATGCCAATATCAGAGAGCTTGCTGGTGAGTATGACTTCACCTTTGTATTCATCAATCAGTCCGTGCAGTCCGTCATCCTCGATGAGTACTGCTGCATCGGCACCCTTCACCACGAAGTTCAGCCGTCCCTGAGGATAGCTCGGGTCGAGAGGCTGGTAAGCGCATCCGGCCTTCATTGCCGCCAGTGGAAGAATGAACATATATTCGTTTCTCGGAATGAGAATGGATACCACAGGCTCCTGCTTGCCGCAGTCCTTCACTTTCCCGTAAATCAGTCCGCCAATCCGGTCTGTCAGTTCGTCAAGTTCGCGGTAGGTGTATTTCTTGTCCTTGAATACGGCTGCAATATTGTCAGGATACTGCTTTGCTGCCTTGCGGAACAATGACAGTACCGTTTCGTCTGAATCTTCAAGTGCGGAAGCAGGACAATCCTTGACATTGAATGAGTCCAGAAGCTTCAGCGTACTCTCGTCGCTGACGCTGATATCGCTCATGCTGTTCTGTGTCAGCATTTCCGTTACAACGTGACGCACAGCTGCGGCAAAGCCGTTCATCATGGTCTCCGAGAACAGGCTGCTGTCATACTGCACTTTTATTATACCACCTGTTTTCGTGCTGCCCTCAATGAATACGGCAACTGGGAACTTGGCTCTCTGAAGCGTGAGTTTCTCTATTCTGATGTCACCTGCGGCACAATGGTAGCTGCCTTGCACGCCTACCTGATAGGCATACATTATGTTGGCCGTATAACCGTATTTTTCGGCAATAAGGCTGAAGGGATAATTCTCGTTTGCCAGGGTGTCCACGAACACTCCCGCTGTCTCTTTCAGGTAATCGTTCACCGTCATGGCTGGATCAATTCTGCTTACCAGCGGCAGAGTGTTGACGAACATACCGAAAGTGTTGGAAATATGCAGATCGCTTCTGCCGTTGGATATGGTGCACATGCCGACGGTGTCTTCGGCTGTATATCTGCTTATGACGTAAGACGTGGCGGCGAGGAACAGCGATGCCGGGGTTATGTTGAGTTCGCCGCACTTTGTCTGCACGGCCTGCAGGTCGGTGTCAACTGTCACTTCTGCCTGTCTGTGACTTCCGTCGTTGTCATATATGTCTGGAAGCAGGGCCGATGCCTCTTCCACAAGGTCCAGTCTTTCGGCAAAGAAACTTTCGGCGGCGGCATCGATTTTCTGACCGGCTACAAACTGGTAGTAGTCATATTTTTCTTTGTCAATGTCTTTCCCGTCTAAAGCCTGGCTGAACTGTCTGTAGAAAAGATCCAGGGAACTGCCATCCATAATCAGGTGATGGAAGTCTGCCAGCAGGTGAACTGCAGATGGACTTTCTATGATTTCAAAGCGATACAGAGGTCCTTCCTGCAGAGCAAACGGACGAACAAAGTCCTGCTTCTCCTGCTCCAGTTCCCGGTCGGTCAATGTCAGAACGGGTATCTCAAATTCCTGTCTGTCCATCGGACACTGGTAGGTGTCGCCATTGTCATCGGACTGGAAATGGGTGTTGATGTAGGGATGCGCCTCAAGAACCTTCTTCAGTGCGGTCTTCAGTTGTGGAACAGTAACGCCATGCGGCATATCGAGACAAACCGGCAGGTTGTACTGAATGTCTTCCGGGTTGGCCATGCATTCGGTATAAACGCCTGTCTGAGAGAATGACAAAGGCTGATGTCTGACAACTGCGGACTGGCTGGTTACGCTTTCACTATCTATGTTTTTCTGTAGTTTTCCGGCCAGTTCCTTAATGGTGGAATATTTCATGATGTCGCGTACGGACAGACCTGCATTCATCCTGCCGTTCACGAATACTGACAGTCGGATGGCGAGAAGCGATGTCAGTCCGGCGCTTATCAGATTCGTGGTGATTCCGAAATTGGTATTGCCTACAATTTCGGCCACAATATCGTAGAGTGACTGTTCGTCGGCATTCGTCGGCATAATTTTTTCTTCTGCAGAGAGTTCCAGCACAGGTTCTGGCAGAGCCTTCAGATCTGTTTTTCCGTTCGGCGAAATAGGCATCTTCTCCATGCGGATGAAGATGGTCGGAATCATGTAGTGGGTGAGATTCCTTCCCATCTGCTCTTTCAGGGTGTCTGTCAGTGTCTGGTCTGATTCCGAATTGCCGGCGGGTACGAAATATGCCACAAGGTGGTCGTGACCATCGACGGTCTTTATCATTACAACACCTTCCTTGACCTGTGGCTGGCGGTTCAGCACGGTCTCAACCTCTCCGAGTTCGATGCGCAGACCGTTGAGCTTTATCTGGTGGTCCTTGCGTCCTAGGATTATCACGTCACCGTCGGGGGCCCAGTATGAATAGTCGCCCGACTTGTAGCAGCGTTCTCCGTTATATTCGATGAATGCCTCTGCCGTCTTTTCGGGCAGGTCATTGTATCCGGCTGCCACACCGAGACCTCCAATGAGGAGTTCGCCCGTTACGCCGACTGGCAGTTCGTTGAGGTCTTCATCAACAATATATTCCCTGACATTCAGCAGCGGTCGTCCAATGGTGATGCGGTCGGAATGTGTCAGTTCCTTTCCGTTGCAGCTGACGCTGATTTCAGTCGGGCCGTAGGTGTTGAACAGATGCGCTTCGGGAGCCAGTTCCTTGATTTGTGGCAGAAGGGTGGGAGGGTACTTCTCTCCGCCCAGCACGATGAATCTGCACTTTGACAATGCCGTCCGGAAATCCGGAAGGTCAAGAAACATCTTGAGACGTGAAGGCGTGCCACTGAAACCGTCCACACCGGTATCCAGCATGAGTCTGGCCAGAGCCGATGGGTCGCTTACCTGAGTCTCATCGGCAAATACAAGTGTCATGCCGTTGAAGAGCGATGCTCCTATTTCCTTGAGTGACAGGTCAAAGCTGACGGTGGTGATGCAGAGCATAGTCCTGCATCCGTTCACAAGTGTGTGGAAATGCCGGTTCTCGGCGTGGTCAGTAAGGTAGTTGCAGATGCCGATGTGGCGCAGCATTACGCCCTTCGGACGGCCTGTCGAACCGGAGGTGTAGATGAGGTATGCCAGTGAGTCGCTGTCCTGCCTGATGCCCGGGTTCAGAAGGCTGGCGGCATCGGCCCCTTCGGAAAGCAGTTCCTCTACATTGATGGCGCGGTCACCGTAGTCGGCCATACGGTCGGCTGTGGTGATGACATAGCGGGCGTGGCTGTCATCGGTGATGAGCCTGATGCGCTCTGCCGGATAATCCGGGTCGCAGGGGATGTATGCGGCACCTGTCTTCATTACGCCGAACATGGCAATGAGATGCCAGCTCCTGCGCGGAAGCAGCAGACAGATTCTGTCGCCGGGCATCACGCCTCTTCTGATCAGAGCGTGTGCCAGAATATTCGCTTTTTCGTTGAACTGGCGGTAGGTCAGCGTCTCGTTGCATGCAATGACCGCCTTTGTATCTGGAGTCTGTTCAGCCCAGTACTCGATACTGTTGTGGAAAAGCGGAAAACGTACAGCGGCAGGGTCAATGCAGGTCTGGTGCAAGGCGGCAACTTCCGCTTTCTGCCGTTCGCTCATTATTGATACGGCAAGCAGTCTTGCTTCCGGCTTTTCAAGGAAATGCAATATGACCGCATCCATCGATTCGGCGAAACTGCTGACAAGCTCTGGAGAGTATTTTGCAGAATCGTAATTGATGACGATGGCCGGTTTTCCATCTATGTTGTGTATTGTGATGGTGAATGGCAGACTCGGACTGTTCACACGCATTGGCTCTGCCTTGACATCTTTGCCCTGTATGTGGTATGTGTTCCCGAGTGTTCCGTACTGATAGGTGAAACGTATGTGCTGTTCCAAGCCGTAATCGTTCGATATGGCGGCAAAGGAATATTCCTCATGTTTGCGGGTCTCCTGAAAACTGCTGCGGATGCCGTGAATGAATTCACTGACGCTGATATCCTCAATCCTGCAGACAAGGGGCAGGGTGTTGACGAACATGCCTACTATGCCTTCGCTCAGAGGGTTGAGACGGCCGTTGCTGATGGTAGTCATGCACAGTTCCCTGGAGTTGGTGAACCTGCTGAGAGTGTAGAATGCTGCTGCCATGAACAGAGCGGACGGTGCAGTACCCAATGCCTTTGCCCTGGACATGACATCAGGGGCGCTGACAAACAGCTTGTGTTCCTTGTGACTGCCGTCTTCGCCGCCAAGGTCTGCCGGAATCTGTGTCGATGTGATTCCACCGCCGAGCAGTTTGTCGTAGTATGCCTTGTGCTCTGATGCGTCAGCCTGTTGGGCTTCTGCGAATTCCGCATACGAGTGTGGCTCCTGTGAAGGCTCAGTACCTTCTATGGCGGCGCAGATTTCTTTCATCAGAATATCCAGCGAAGCACCGTCATAGACCAGATGATGGAAATCCATGAGCAGCATCACTCCCGATGGGGTGTCAAGAACCTCGGCTCTATAAAGTGGGCCACGTTCAATGTCAAAGACCCGTATGAAGGCCTTCTTCTCAGCCTCTACGGCATCGTCTCCCACCTTCTTTACCGTTACCTCAGCATTGCATCGGTCGGCATAGACCTGTATTGCGCTGCCGTTTCTGTTCTCAAAATGAGAGAACAGTGCGGGGTGACGCTCAAACACTTTCCTGACGGCTTCCACTACTGCTTCAGGAGCTATTCCTTGAGGAATGGAAACGGCTTTCGGGTAATTGTATTTGAGACTTTCCGGATCAATGACACATTCAATGTATACACCCTGCTGGGCGTATGTGATAAAAGAGGTCCTGCTACTCATGCTGGTTTCTGTTGCTCAGACAGTGATTTTGTGTTTCGCTTACTTCATGATGAACATTCTGTCAAAATGGGTGACTTTGAACACTTCCATTATGTTCTCGTTGATTCCGAGCAGGGTTATCTGCTGACCTTGTGCGGCGCTGGCTTTGCGCAGACGCAGAAAGACTCTCAGACCGGAACTTGCTACGTAGTCAAGCGCATTGCAGTCTATGATCATCGGTTTTGAAGCCAGAGACTCGATTTCCTTTATGGTAGGTTCTACCTGTTCGGCTGCTAATGTGTCAAAACTGCCAATCATTGTGACAGTCAGGCTGTCAGTGTTGTCTTGAATCTTAATTTCCATAGCTTAATTTATTGATGATTTGTTTCTTTTCCGATGAATTTCAGACAGAGCATGGTGATGTCGTCGCTTTGAACAGCTCCGGCCGAATGTGCTCTGACTCTGCCAAGTATTCCTTCTATGATATCCGGTGCGTTGGCGGCTGTCATATCCTGCAATGCTTCGTTCAGCCTTGCCTTGCCGAATTCGTGACCGTCTGTATCCATTGCCTCGGATATTCCGTCCGTGTAGAGGAACAGGCTGTCTCCGGGCTTCAGTATGGCGGAACACGATATGAACTCCATTTCTTCAATGACACCAAGGGGTGCATTCTCCGATTCCGGGAAGGTTTCCACCCTGCCGCCACGCAGAAGAATGGGGGAGTCATGACCTGCATTGACATATTCCAGAGCACCGCTGTTCAAATCAAGACATCCCATCCAGAATGTGACGAACCTGCACTGCTCGTTTTCCACGCACAGAGAATCATTTATTCGTCTGGCGGCTTTGTCCAATTGATTGTCCAAAGCCTGGCTTCGGAACAAATAGTGTGTTGCTGCCATGAACAGAGATGCCTGTACGCCCTTGCCGCTTACATCGCCTATGCAGAAGTATAGCTTGTCGTCATGCATGAAGTAGTCATACAGGTCGCCCCCTACCTGTCGGGCCGGATGAAGACAGGCGGACAATTCTATTTCCTTTCGGTCAGGGAATGGAGGAAAGACGTGTGGAACCAGCTCCTTCTGGGCTCCGGCCGCAAGCTGCATTTCATTCTCCATGACCGTCTTCTCTTTCTCTGTCTGCTGGTGCTTCTTTATAAATGGCTTTGCTACGTAACGGACAATAATCCTGATGACAATAGAGATTAATACGAACATCAGGAAGAAAAGCAGAACCATCCACAATGTGGCTCGTGTCACATATCGGCCAATTATGGACTTGTCGGCCGATAGAACGACTCTCCAACCCAGATTCGGAATAATGCTTTCCTGTAAAATCAGTTCTTCGATTGGAAGTTCCAGAATGTATTCATCGGGAGCGACAATCATTGTACTGTCGGTCTTGTAGATACTTATGTCTATATCCTTCCGTAGTTTGTATTTTGTGACGAACGATGTCAGATGGCTTGTCAGGACTGCAGAGTATGCCAAGCCTATACGATTGCCGTCTTTTCCGTAAAGTGGAACGACAAAACAGATTTCATCGTGCCCGGTTAAATATCCCTCGGAAATATCGCTCCAACGAGGCTGCCCATTTATATAGCATTGCGTCCAATCGGCATCGGTATCCAGTTCATCTCCATTGATATACGTATCCAACTGGATTATGCCATCATCGTCATAATAGGCATATCGTTCGTGATATCCGTCAATATCCGGATACGATTCCCTGTTGAATATCATAGACACGCCTGCCACGTCGTCAGTTGCTTTCAGAGTGTGATAGAGCAGGGAATCTATTTCTTCTTCGCTTCCAAGCGAATTGTAGGCCAGAGCAGCCATTGTGTTGGTGGTGCCTTCAACTCTCAGCAACCTTTGCTCCATGATGCGCGTGATGGCCGTGAGGTCGTCGGATATACGTTCATTCAGCAGTTTTTCGTAATCATTCCGTGACCATAAGGCAATTGTCAACAGAATGACGGACGATGTGAGCAGCACGGCAAAAGTGACGTAGGCGGTCATTCTGATTTGCAGAGCATTCTTTGCCGGTTCTTTAGTTTTTCCACCCATTGAGCTATAAACTTTTTAATGTATCGGTGTTTTACAAAAATACATAAAAGTCTTTCATGAATCACTATCCGGTTGCTTGATTTGCTAAGCCCGGTGGAATTTCGTTTGAACACATCACCTGGTTGTTGGTCTGGGTGGCTGGCCATTCGTAGTGGTCTACTGTCTCTTCCCTTGACTCCCGGAATAGCTCGAGGGTATCTTGCCTCGTATGGCCGCATATCTGCCAGCATCCTTCCAATGCCGTGTCAGCATTCCATCCTGAGAAATCACGGATGTCGGCCCAGACGCAGCTTCCTTGCCCGCGTCCACCCCTTGAACTCGAAACATCGCCGAGCGACCATACCGTCATGTCAAAGATTTGAGCATCCGTGTCATGAATCGCGGAATTCAGGAAATCCGCAAGTCCCTCCGGAGTCCGGCACTCCTTCTCGCATTTGCGTGCATACCAGTACAGATCCGGATGGTTGCGCTCGATGTATCTAACATTGGCCTCAATCCAGCGAGTCCTTACTCCGGCGTGCGTGAAGAGGTAGGGAAGACCCTTGTCACATCTGATGCACTTGGCCAGATCGAACAGACCAAGGTTCTCCATGAAGATGCTCCGGATTTCCTCGAAGCGTTCGTGGCTCATCCTTCCGCCGCGCGAGAAGAACGGATAGCTTTCGAGGTAATGCACATCGTGGTTGCCCAGAAGCAGAGTCACCTGCTCGGGATTTCTCCCAGGTGACCATGTCCTGCGGATATGGATCAAGGTAGTCACCGAGGAATATGACCGGCGTGCCTGCAACATCCTTCACGGCATCCCTCCAGAAGGGGCGTCCGTGGACATCGGGTATGATTGTCAGTTTCATTATCTTTCCTCTGATTTGTATGATGCATTGGCGTATGTCGCAAAGTCAACGGATCCAACCTTTTCAATAACTGCCCTGTACAGGTGTTCTATATCGACAAGTGCGAAATCGGTCCCGTTCTCTGCACCTGTCTTGCGGGAAAGTGTTCCGTCTATTCCGATATCAAACCGCAGGTCAGGCGACAGTTTGTTGTGTTCGTCCAACTTTCCATGGCAATGGCCATGAAGCATGATGCTGCCATATGGTTTGTGATTCCATGTGACCATAGGATAGTGGCACATTGTGAGCCTCAATGTCTGGTCCAGGAAAGGACATCTGGTTTGCTTGACAGCTATATCGAGTATCTGGTGCACCGACGTGAAGTAATTGTGATAGGCACGGATGCTTCCATCATGATTCCCTGTCACAAGATGCTTCCTTCCGGGCAACTTTTCAAGCAGATGACGGGCGTCTTCAGCTTTCAAAAACGTCAGGTCTCCGAGAATGTAGACATCATCCCTCTTGTCAACGCTGCTTCTCCATAGGTCAAGCAGCCATTCGTCATGCTCCTTTATCATCCCATCAGCAGCATAGGGGCGATCGGGCATATGCTTTAATATGTTGGCGTGACCGAAATGCGTGTCCGCCGTAAATAGTATCCTGTTCATTGTTTTAATCAATACTAAATGTGAATGGCTTGAATGCGACCTTGTAGTTCTCGTCCTTGAGCGAAACATTCACCACATTGCTGACACTATCGAAAGACTCTGGAATGTGGTTCCCCGTATGGACGTGGCCGCAAAGCGCGTATTTTATATCCCTTGTGCTTATTGCATTGGCAAGCATTTGCGAACCGTAGTTCTCCATTGAGTTGAAATGTCCGCGTTGCATTACTCGACCGGCATCACACGCCCTTGGAGGCATGTGAGAAAGAAGAATGTCGCATTTCTTTGGAATTCTATCATAGACTTCTATCAGTTCATCTTCGGGTTTGTAGAATGCCCACCTTGCCAGGTCGGCAATCCATGGAGTGCCGTAAATACGTATTCCGTCAATCTCAACGGAATTGTCACATAGGTACACCAGCTTGCTCTGCCCTTTGTGAGGTCCTGGCAGTAGATGTTTCATCACTGATGCTGGACTGTGCTTCCCGCCAAGTTCCTGAAGGAAGAAATCATGATTTCCACCTATGAATACCACTTTTCTGTAAGGTTGCGAATCGGCCCAAGGAGCAAAGTCCATGCAAAACCATGCCACACTTTGGGTAAAATCACTCTGGTAATCAAGCGGTACGATGTCACCGCAAATGCATAACACATCCCCACTAGGGAGTTCTTTCGGCAGATAGCCGTGCAAGTCACTGATTGCTGTAAATTTCATAATTACTTTTTTTAGTTGCTTCAACTCTATAATCATGAAAAAAGGCGAAATGTTACAGTTTCTCTCATCTTTTTATTCGTGGATGTAACATTTCTGTTTTTCCCATGACTATATGTGTACAAACTCAAAAAGCAAGGAAATATGAAAAACGAAGAACTGATTAAGAAACTGCAAAAGTTGCCTATGGATTGCGAAATCCTTGACGTGGACATTGTAAAGTACAGCAAGAAGTCCAACGAAGCCTATTTTGAAGAGAAGTATGTTCCTCCTGTGAACACGCCCAATATGGGCAGTTTCAATCTTGATGATTTGTGTAGTTTTTTGGGAAAGAAATGAACTCTGTATAACCAAATGGCAAAATAAAGAATATGGACGACAAGAAACAGGTTAGTTTGGATATTTTCGAGATGGGGTATTTGTTGGATACCTGTCTCAGGGGCTCGCATCTTCGTTCTGGCACGATACAGAGATTTGTGGATGAATGGTATGAGTTGTTCTCAGAATTAGAACGTATGCGGCTGTTTGAGTGGACTATACGATTGACGTATGACCATCGTTGGACAAATGAAGAAAAGGAATACAAACCACATTTTGAGCCTTGTAGCGTATGTTGCGGGCATGATGTGGAGTTCGTTCATCGCTATCATCCGGGCAATCAGTATCTGGTGACAACGAGATACAAAGACAAAAAGGAACGACACAGATGTTTCCTGATGAATGGTCAGTATCACTTGAAGTCGAATGTAATAATGTTAGAAGAGTATATCGTTTCCGTTGAGCACATTCCGTGTCCCGAATGGGAGAAATGGCAGCAACCAGAAGTTGATTATGACAGAAATATCATTGAATAAGTCATTTATTTTCGCTTAAGATAGGTAATACTATAACGATGTCACTAACATTATTTGCCGATGCACTCCGATAGCTATACTGAGAATCAATGCGTTAGCGTTTAAATTGGTGCGTCGCAAATTATGAGATCAGAGTGTTGAGACTGTTGGATCGATGAGCTCGACGCAGGCACCTGTTATGCCAATAAGGCGCTGATGTCTAGCTTGAATTGCTCGATCGAGACTTCTGCCTTCTTGAAGAACATTATCATGTAGATAGGAAGATTGAGTATGTCTCCGTGTACGGTGAGGTTCTCGTTGCAGAGGACGTATGCCTGTTTCAGACCGTAATTCGGAACATCCATCACATTGGGATAACCCTTTGAAACCAGCTCCTGAGCCACGAAGTTCTCATATACTGCTCCGAAGTTCACGTTGACGTTCCCTTTGAGTATTTCCATCTGGATGCCGTTCGAGTACTGATATGCCAGCAGGCCGACATCGTTCTGGAACAGTTTGAAAAGATTCCTCTGTTGGTTGAGTTTGAGCGGCGCAACAGGCTCAGTGACATTGAATGTCGGGATTGCAACACCGGCCTTCCACATCCAGATGAAGCTGTTCTGGTAGCGGGAGAGTTTGAAGTTCTCGTTAAGTTTCTTCAAGATGAACCTCTTGTTCTTGGCATTGACTGCGGCTGGCATTCCTCCGACTATCAGATAGAGGTTCACCACGGACATCATCTGCTCATGCACAACCTTATCCACCGGACGGTGGTTCTCGTAGGCGTCACGGAGTTCATTGATAACTTTGTCCGATACTCCTATGACTTTGCAGAACTCTTCAAGATAAAAGAGTCGAGTTTTCTTGCAAGCATAATAGTTTGTCCGCTTTTTCGAGAATGGGAGCATCACCTATTTCCCAATGACTTTCCAGAAGCCGTTTCTCTTGCCGTTCTCGCGTTTGAGAAGACCCTTCTCCGATAAGGATACAGTGAGCCTCTTGACGGTCCTTACCGACTTGCCGATTCGTGAGGCAAGCGCCTCCTGAGTGGCCTTGGGATCCGCCATGAGCGCATTCAGCAATGCCCTCTCGTCCAAAGTGACATTCAAAGTGCCAGACGGCCCATTTGCGGAAGCGTCAGTATCAGCAGGGGAGTAGTTGATATGCATCTCCCTGTTTCTGAGCTGGTGGTCAGCACCCAGCAGAAGATTCTCGAAGAAATGCTCCAGAAAGACCGGATTGGCAGAGACATTCTTGGAATAGTTTACATAGTTTGCCCGAGCCAGCGCGTTCCTGAAATACCAGGAATTCCCGGCGAACGCATCATTGTCTACCTTAAAGCCGAAACTGCGCAGATATTTGATTGCGAATACAGCCGTGGTGCGGGTGTTGCCCTCGCAGAATGGGTGTATCTGCCATATTCCGGAAATGAACTTGCAGATGTGCCTGACGGCCTGCAGGGCGTTCAGAGACGAATAATCGGTATTCCTTTCCTCGCGGAAATCATAGTCAAGAGTCCGGGAGATCATGTCGTACGAGGAGTACAGGACAGTGTCTCCGTCCAGGACCCATTCATTCTTGGTAAAGTTATATGTCCTGATGGTGCCGGCCTCCTTGAAGATGCCGGTGAAAAGCCTGCGATGGATCTGGATCAGATAGTCGGGGGAGAAGTTGAAAGTCTGCTCCGTCAGCATCTCGGCAATCCTGGCTGACACCTTGTCCGCCTCCTCCGTGCGTTCCTCTGCTGCCTGTCTTCCGGATTTCGACCTGTAATAAGTATCCAGGAGGTTCTTGACTTCTTCGAAGGTAATGTCTCCCTCGATATTCTGTCTGGCAG
>JAKSIQ010000026.1 GCA_024398755.1 Bacteroidaceae bacterium
ATCCGCGCTACAGCACCACTTCTGTCCCTATCATAGGCAGTCCGCCCGCGATATCACCATTTCATCCCGCAGGATAGGGAGGGCACCCGCGCCGAGAAGCCATTCTAGGGGCACTTCCGTTCCCTATCCTCATGGGTGGCAGTTGGCTGGGGTGGCGGCGATTGTCAGAGCTGGCGGTTGGCAGCGCCCTGCAGAAAACCAATAAAATGAGATGGGTCGGGATTGAAGGTGTACGGGGCTGAGAGAAGACGGCCTTGCGCATCGACCACTACGTAGAAAGGCTGGGCGTTGGCGCCGAACTTGAAGCGTTGCAACAGGCTCCATTTGTCACCGACAGTCCTGAGCTTCAGTTTGCGGCCGTTTTCAACAACCGTAATCGTCTCTTTAAGCGGCGTGCGGTCATCAACGTATAGCGACACCAGTATGAAGTTGCACGAAATGAGTTTCGCCACATCGGGATTGGTCAGCACTGAAGCTTCCATTCTACGGCAGTTCACGCAGCCGTAACCGGTAAAGTCAATCAGCACAGGCCGGCCTGTTTCGGCCGATGCTTCAAGCGCGATGGAATAATCGGACAAGTCTGTAATATCAAATGAACCATTTTTAATTGACGAACTGGTATTACGAAGAGAACCAGAAGAACCAGAACCAGAAGAACCAGAACCAGAAGAACCAGAACCAGAAGAGCCAGAACCAGAAGAACCAGAACCAGAAGAGCCAGAACCAGAAGAGCCAGAGGCTGTAATATCAGGAGAACTGGCATTGTCAGGCAATCCGTCATGGTCAGCAAATGAAATAGCAGCCGCACGGTCTGACACATGCCGACGGTTGGCAAAGCTGGCGGACGCTGGCGGGCAGAATGCACTGATAGCCTTGAGCGGAGCGCCCCAAAGACCTGGCACCAGCCATGCGGCAAATGCAAGCGACACAATGCCGGCGGCTATGGACACCGGTCCTTTCTTCTGACTGCCTTTCTCATAGATTCCGAGCAGATACAGGCTGAGCACCAGCGCCATCAAGGCCCAAAGCAAAATGAACAGTTCGCGCGGCAGGATGCCCCAACCGTAGGCCATATCGGCCACCGACAGGAATTTCAGCGAAAAAGCCAGTTCCACAAAGCCCAGAGTGACCTTGACCTTGCTCATCCACGAGCCTGATTTAGGCATTGAAGACATCCAGCCTGGGAACAGGGCAAACAGAGTGAAAGGAATTGCCAAAGCAAGCGAGAAACCCGCCATGCCTGCAACGGGAGCTACCAGACTGCCGTTTTGTGCCGCATCGACCAACAGGAAGCCGATTATCGGACCCGTGCACGAGAAAGATACGGTAGCCAACGTCAGCGCCATGAAGAATATGCCTGAAAAACCTGATTTTCTGGCACCGCGGTCAGTACCGGTACTCCATGAGGCAGGCAGTCTGAGTTCAAACAGGCCAAAGAACGAAAGGGCGAACGCTACCAGTACGGCAAAGAAAACCAGATTCACGACAGCATTGGTAGCCAGCGAGTTAAGTGCGTCAGCTCCGAATATCAGAGTGATGGCCAGGCCCAGGCCCACATATATGGCCACAATTGACAGCCCGAAAAGCACGGCGTCACGAACAGCCTGGCGGCGGTCGGAACTGCGTTTCAGAAAGAAGCTTACAGTCATTGGAATGACAGGCCACACGCATGGGGTGAGCAGAGCCAGCAGACCGCCCAGCAGGCTTGTCAGGAACAGCCCCCAAAGCCCGCCTCCGCCAACAGCAGGAGAGTCTGAGCCATACACGACGGGCTTCCAGGTAAGTTCATCATAATCAGGCAGTGCACTGAGATCTGTGACGGCTGCAGTGTTGTCTGAATCATGTTCACCGGTTTCCGTCCGGCTGGAAGCAGCACCGGAAGCAGCACCGGAAGCAGCACTGTAAACGAACTCCACATGACCCGGTGGCAGGCACTGCGTATCGTTGCAGGCTCCGTAAGTGAGATTACCGTCAATATACCAGTCGGCCGATGTCACCCTGACCGGCTGTATGAATCTGACGCTGTCCTCAAAATAGCTGACCGTAGCGCCGAACATCTCGTCCATACGGCTGATGACACTACCGTCAAAACGCATCGGTCCGCACAATTCAAGTCCGCGGATTGAATCCGTACTCAGTTCCGCGCTTGTCGGACCTCCCTTCTGGTCAGTTGAATACACATGCCACCCTTTCTGCATCCGAAAGCTGAAAACCAGCCGTGCACTGTCTGAAGTCACGTGCTCAAATGACGATGATGTCATGACAGGTCCGCTGCCGGGACCGATGCCCTGTGCTGGCATAATGGAAAGAAATGCGGAAAGGAGTAATGCCGGAAGGCTCATATCTGTACTTTCTGTTTCTTGCAAAGTTATACAAAAAGGAGTGTGATACAGCGGAATTTCCTAATTTTGCGCTACAATCAGGTAACAAAGAAAAAACGCATATGAAGTACATTATCATACTTGGAGACGGCATGGCCGACTGGGCCGATGCCTTTGACGGGCAGACCGTTCTGCAGCATGCCCGCAAACCGTACATGAACATGCTGGCCAAAGAAGGCCGCACTGGCATGGTATGCACCGTACCGGAAGGATTCACCCCGGGCAGCGAAGTAGCCAACATGGGCGTTCTGGGGTACGATGTCCACAAGGTGTTCGAAGGACGCGGTGTACTTGAAGCCGCCAACATAGGCGTCGATCTGAAGGACGGCGACATGGGCATGCGCTGCAACCTGATATGCGTTGAGAACGGCTGCATAAAGAACCATTCTGCCGGTCATCTGACCACCGAAGAGGGCCGCGAGCTCATTCAGTATCTGGACCGTGAACTCGGATCAGACAAGGTCCGGTTCCATCCGGGAATACAGTACAGACATCTGCTGGTAGTCAACGGAGGCCAAAAGGAACTGCTCTGCACCCCACCGCACGATGTCCCGGGTCAGCCGTTCGAACCGCTCATGATCAAGGCCGCCACCCCACAGGCACAGTCCACAGCCGACCTGCTGAACGGTCTTATAATGCGTTCACAGGAACTCCTTGCAAAGCACCCCATAAATCTGGCACGCAAGGCACAGGGCAAGGACATGGCCAACAGCATCTGGCCTTGGTCACCGGGTTACAGACCTCAGATGGCCACCTTGGCACAGTCATTCCCCCAACTCAAGAAGAGCGCCGTGATATCGGCCGTAGACCTTATTAAAGGCATAGGCAAATATGCAGGCATGGAGGTGATTGACGTTGAAGGCGCCACCGGTCTGTTCGACACCAACTACGAGAACAAGACACGCGCCGCACTTGACGCACTCAAAACGAATGACCTTGTGTACGTCCATGTCGAGGCGGCCGATGAAGCCGGTCACGAAGGCAACAGCGCACTGAAACTGCGCTGTGTCGAGGACCTTGACAGCCGTCTGATAGGCCCCATCTACGAGGAAGTGAAGAACTGGGACGAACCGGTCTGCATTGCCGTGCTCCCCGACCACCCCACTCCCTGCTCACACCGCACCCACACACGTGAAAACGTGCCTTTCCTGATATGGCATCGCGGAATTGAACCCGACAAAGTTCAGACTTACGACGAGGAATCGTGCCAGAGCGGAATATTCGGTACGCTTGAAGAGGGTACGGAATTCATCAGGACTCTTCTGAACAGCTAAGATTCCGCTCAAAATGAACAGGAAGGCATACATTGTCATTATGGTCCTGATAATGGCCATAGGAACTTATTTTTACGTCAGCAACGGAGTTATGAACAGGAAAGCCAACATCGGACGCAGTGAAATAAAGATTGAAGACGGGCACATGACACCCGAAATACTGTGGGCGCTGGGCCGCATTTCAAATGTGGCGACATCGGCCGACGGCACACAGGTGGCCTACCAGACCACATACTTCAGCGTTGAAGAAAACATGAGCCATTCGGTCATATACACCATGACCGACAAGGGTGACAGCCTCAGACTGCTTACACGTACTTCGCGCAACGAGACCAGTCCCGCATGGCTTGACAACAGGACTCTGGCATTCCTTGCCCCCGACAGGAACGGCATTCAGCAGGTCTGGTCAATGGACCGTACAGGCCGTCACCGCAAGCAGATGTCGTTCATGGACAAGAACGTTGACGGTTTTCTGTTTTCGCCCGACGGCAGCCGCGTTCTGCTTGTCATGAACGTGCCTAACCCGCTTGTTCCGGAGCATCCGTACGCCGACCTGCCCAAGTCAAGTGCTCTGATTGCCAACGATCTGATGTTCCGACACTGGGACAGTTGGACGACCGCACTGCCCCACCCGTTCATAGCACAGGTTTCCGACGGAAAAATCATGACCGATGCCATTGACCTGCTTCAGGACCAGCCATATGAAAGTCCGATGCTTCCATTCGGAGGCATTGAGCAGTTCGCATGGTCACCAGACGGAAAGACTCTGGCCTACACCTGCCGCAAGAAGGCCGGCAAGGAATATGCCACAAGCACCGATTCCGACATATTCCTTTATGACACAGAAAGCGGAGAAACAGTCAACCTGTGCAAGCTGCCCGGCGAAACAGACCGGAATGCCGGCTATGACACCAACCCGCAGTTCAGTCCTGACGGTACATTCATAGCATGGCAGAGCATGGAACGTGACGGCTATGAGAGCGACCGCAACCGTCTGTATGTCATGGATATGGAGTCAAAGCGGAAATGGTCGGTCAGCGAAAACTTTGACAGCAACGTGGACCATTTCATCTGGGACCGCAACAACGACTACCTGTATTTCATAGGCTCATGGCAGGGATGCATGTCTGTCTTCATGGTTGACCTTGACGGGAACATAATTCCCAAGTGTGCTGACATGTGCGACTTCAACTCACTGGCATGGGGTTCCGGAAAAAGGCTCATTGTCACAGCGCAGTCACTGACCATGGCTACAGAAATCTTTTCGCTCGATTTGAAACGCGGCATGACAGAACGCATATCGCATGAGAACGACCGCTTCTTTGCCAATCTGGACAAGGTCAGGACCGATGCCCGCAAAGTGCGCACCACCGACGGCAAGGAAATGCTGACCTGGGTAATATACCCGCCTCATTTCGACCCGGACAAGAAATATCCCACGCTTCTGTTCTGTGAGGGAGGTCCACAGTGCATGGTTTCACAGTTCTGGAGCTACAGATGGAACTTCATGCTCATGGCTCATCAGGGCTACATCGTAGTAGCGCCCAACCGTCGCGGTGTTCCCGGCTTCGGGCAGGAATGGCTTGAAGAGATAAGCGGCGACTACACAGGACAGTGCATGAAGGATTATCTTTCAGCCATAGACGACATATGTACTGAACCGTATGTGGACAATGACCGTCTTGGCTGTGTGGGGGCAAGTTTCGGAGGTTATTCCGTCTATTGGCTGGCAGGCAACCATGAAGGCCGCTTCAAGTGTTTCATTGCTCATGACGGCATGTTCAACACCCAACAGGACTATTCCGAAACAGAAGAGATGTGGTTTCCCAACTGGGATTACGGAGGGGCTCCATGGGAGAACGACAACCTGCACAAGCTGTCCGTTTACGCCCAGTCACCACACCTTTTCGTTGACAGATGGGATACGCCAATATTGTGCATACACGGTGAGAAGGATTATCGCATAATGTATTCGCAGGCAGTATCGGCCTTCACATCGGCCAGAATGCGCGGCATTGACGCCCAGTTGCTGCTTTTCCCTGACGAAAACCACTGGGTTTCCAAGCCACAGAACGGTATAGCATGGCAGCGCACATACTTTGACTGGCTTGCAAGATATCTCGAATAAAAAAAGCAGATGAGCGGGACTTCCCAGTTCCGCTCACCTTAAAATAAAATCTAATACCATGAAAAACACGTAGCAAAGATAAGTGCCACTTTTGAATTTTACAACTGACAACCGTTTTTTTTTGCTATTTTTGCAAAATCAAGAACAATTCGGTCAAACATGTCTGACAGACTGATAATATTTGATACCACCCTGCGTGACGGCGAACAGGTACCAGGCTGCCAATTGAGCACGATAGAAAAGGTACAGGTGGCACGCGCGCTTGAGGAACTCGGGGTCGATGTCATCGAGGCAGGCTTTCCCGTATCAAGTCCTGGAGATTTCCATAGCGTGGAATGCATTGCGCAGGCTGTCAGGAAGCCGATAGTCTGTGCTCTGGCACGTGCTATCAACAGCGACATTGATCTGGCTGCCCAGGCTTTGAAGGGAGCTGAACGAGGCAGAATACACACGGGTCTGGGGACATCGGACCAGCACATCAGATACAAGTTCAAATCAACCAGGGAACAGATTATCGAACAGGCTGTCAGCGCCACACGCTATGCGCGCAACCTTATTGACGATGTTGAATTCTATTGTGAGGATGCCGGACGAGCAGACAACGATTTTCTTGTCAGAATAGTCGAGGCTGTCATAAAGGCAGGAGCGACCGTAGTAAACATTCCTGACACTACAGGCGTATGTACACCCGACATTTTTTCTGAAAAAATAAAGTATATCAAAGAGCATGCCGAAGGAATTGACAATGTGACACTTTCCGTACATTGCCACAACGACCTCGGACTCGCCACGGCGAACACACTAGCTGCGGTTCAAGCCGGTGCGCGACAGGTACAGGTAGCCATGAACGGTATTGGCGAACGTGCCGGCAACGCGGCTCTTGAAGAGATTGTCATGATAGCACGCAGCCATCCGGAACTGAACCTGAGCACCGGAATTGATACAACGCGTCTGTTTCATACAAGCCGGCTTGTCTCGTCACTCATGAACATGCCGGTGCAGGCAAACAAGGCCATAATAGGACGAAACGCCTTCTCACATTCGTCTGGTATACATCAGGACGGCATAATCAAGAACCGCAGAAATTACGAGATTCTGAATCCAAAAGATGTAGGCATGCTGGACAGCAGCATGATACTGACCGCGCGCAGCGGCAGGGCAGCCCTTCAACAGCGCTGCCAACTGCTTGGTGTAGAACTTGAAGGCAAGCAGTTGAACGTTCTTTATGACAGGTTTCTCCAACTGGCCGATTCAAAGACCGACATAAGCGACCAGGACATTCTGAGCCTTACGGAAAACTTCAGTGAGCGTAAGGAACGTGCCACGCTGGACTACCTGAATGTGACATCGGGCAAAGGCGTTGAAAACAGCGCCACCATACGCATGACAATTGACGGTGTCCAGTATGAGTCACAGTCATCGGGAAACGGTCCTGTTGACGCTGCAATCAAGAGCATCAAGAAAATCACCGGAAACAGAATGACAATACGCGAATTCCTGATTCAAGCCATGGACCACGGCAGTGACGACACCGGTAAAGTGCACATGCAGGTTGAGTTCGACGGCGTGCTGTACTACGGTTTTGCAGCCGATACTGACATTGTGAACGCATCGGTTCAGGCATTCATAAACGCCGTCAACAAATTTCCATGTGAAAAACTGGTACAACTATGATTGAGATACTTGACACCACGTTGCGTGACGGAGAACAGACCCGTGGGGTATCGTTCACAGCACGAGAGAAACTTGACATAGCCAAATCACTGCTTACAGAAGTGCGCGTTGACCGCATTGAGCTGGCATCGGCCCTTACCGGAGAGCAGGAGCAGGAATGTGTACGTCGCATTGTACGTTGGGCACGCGCCAACGGCTGCGAGAACAGCCTCGAAGTATTGGGTTTCGTGGATGGACAGCGCTCTGCACAGTGGATAAGTGACAGCGGCTGTCACGTCATGAATCTTTTATGCAAAGGAAGTCTGCATCATGTTGAAGGGCAGTTGGGGAAAACTGCCGCGCAACATATTGATGATGTCAGACAGACAGTTCTGGCAGCAGCAGACATGGGAATCACGGTAAACGTCTATCTTGAAGACTGGAGCAATGGAATTTCGCAGTCCTGTGACTATGTCATGGAACTGGTGAAGATGCTTTCAACGCTGCCGGTAAAGCGCATCATGCTGTCAGACACTCTTGGAATACTCAATCCGCAGACCACTTTCGAATATTGCAGCCGCATGCTGGAAGCCTTTCCGGGAGTGCATTTTGATTTTCATGCGCACAACGACTACGAACTGGCTGTTGCCAATGTATTCAGTGCTGTCAGCGCAGGCGTCAAAGGTGTACATACAACAGTGAACGGACTTGGAGAAAGAGCCGGCAACGCTTCGCTTGCAAGCGTCATGGCTGTTGTGCGTGACCAGTTGGGACAGGAAACCGGCATAGTTGAAAAGAATATAACGCGTTTGAGCCGTCTGGTCGAAATGAACAGTGGCATTCGCATTCCGCAGAACAAGCCGATTGTAGGTCAGAACGTATTCACACAGTGTGCCGGTGTACATGCCGACGGAGACGCCAAAGGCAACCTTTATACCGGAGTTCTGATTCCGGAGCGGTTCGGACGTGTACGTGAATATGCGCTCGGCAAAAACAGCGGACGTGCAAGCGTACGCAAGAACCTTGAAGCAATCGGCATTGAACTTGACGAAGAAGCCATGCGCAAGGTAACAGACCGCATAGTGGAGCTTGGTGACAAGAAGGAGCAGCTTACCCAGGACGACCTTCCATACATTGTCAGTGACGTGCTGCATCATGACAGCGACCGCGAACAGCGCATACGCATTCTCAACTATTCGCTTATGCTGGCACAGGGACTCAGGCCATCGGCCACCGTAATGATTGAAATTGACGGAAAGACATATCAGGATTCGGCCAGCGGTGACGGTCAGTACGACGCATTTGTGAAAGCACTGCGCAAAATATACGCCAGTCTTGACAAGCCTTTCCCCGTACTTACTGACTATACGGTATCCATTCCTCCCGGAGGCAGGACCGATGCCTTTGTGCAGACAATAATAAGCTGGAACCTGAACGGTCAGGACTTCCGCACGCGAGGACTTGACGCTGACCAGACCGAGGCAGCAATCAAGGCCACAATCAAAATGTTGAACAAGATAGAAAACGATCAGGACTGATATGGCAAACAGACAGGGAGGACGCGGATATACGGCCGACAACATAAGAACCTATAACGTTGAAAAGGAAACAACGCTTCTGCCATTCCTGCTGGAAACTCTTTCCGACATGAACCGCACGCAGGTCAAGGCGCTGCTCAAATACAAGCACATAGCCCTGAAAGGCAAGGCTGTGACACAGTTTGACACACCACTGCTTCCCGGCGATACGGTCGAAGTCAACTTGGGACGCAGTTTTTACCGTTTCAACAATCCGCAGGTCAGAGTCATGTTTGAAGACCAGTACATTGTAGTCATAGAAAAGGCATCGGGCCTGCTGTCGGTTGCAAACGAAAACGCGCGGGAAAAGAACGCATTCCATATTATACAGGACTACGTGCGTCATGACAATCCCGATGCACAACTGTTCGTATGCCACCGTCTGGACCAGTACACATCGGGCATACTGATTTTTGCCAAAGATCCGGAATTCATGCACGAACTGCGTGCCAACTGGGACTACTACGTGAAGGAGCGCAAATACATGTGCGTCACCGAGAATATCCCGGCACGTCAGGAGGACACCATAGAGAGCCTGCTTACGGAAGACAGCCACATGCGTGTCTTTTCGACCGACAACCCTGAAAAAGGCCGTCTGGCAGTGACCCATTACCGCGTGCTCCAATCACGCGGACGTTATGCTCTGATTGATGTCGAGATATTTACCGGCAAGAAGAACCAGATACGTGTACACATGTCGGAAATGGGCTGTCCCATTGCAGGTGATATAAAATACGGAGCAGAAACCAATCCGGCCCGACGGCTGATGCTCCACAATTACCGTCTGGCGTTCATACACCCGGTAACAGGCGAACTGATGCGCTTCTCGCTTACGACACCGCCCTTATTCCGCAAACTTACCCAGCCCGATTAAGGACCTGTTCCAAGTGATACGCAACAATAACAAATAACAAAACAATTGCTAATTATGAAGAAACTTATGCTTTCCATCCTTGCAGGCGCCAGCATGCTGTCATGTACAGGCGGCCAGTCAAAGACATTGATTCTCTACTATTCACAGGAGGGCTCAACTGAAACCGTAGCAAAGGAAATTGCAAAAAACACCGGTTGGGACATTGAACGTTTTGATGTGGCACCGGCATACGACGGCGACTTCAACGCCACAGTGCAGCGTTCACAGCAGGAAAGCCGCTCAGGTGAGCTTCCGGCACTTGTTCCAATAAAGAGTGACCTCTCAAAATATGACCGTATCTTCCTTGGATTCCCAATATGGAATGGCGTGTATGCCAATCCTGTCAAATCGCTGTTGAACGAAGTGAATCTGAACGGCAAGACCATTGTCACCTTCTGCACATTCGGCAGCGGCGGTCTTAATACCGGCACCGATGCGTTGGCAAAGGCTCTTCCTTCATCAAAGGTCATTGAAGGCTATGGTTGCCGTGCCGCACGCATGGATGCTGTTCCTGCCGAAGTGGTACGTTTCCTTGTAAACGGAGGATACATTGAGGGAGAAGTCCAGGAAATGCCCGATTTCAGTGAATCACAGCCAGTTTCGGAATCTGATGTCGAGATATTCAACCAGGCATGTTCAAGCTACCAGTTCCCGCTCGGAACACCGAAAGAAGTGGCAGTCCGTACCATAGGTGAAGATACTGAATACAAATTCACAGTAGCATCCAGCGGTTTCGGCGGTGGTGGTTCAAGCACAATCATCTATGTTATTGCACAGCCAGGAAAGACACCTGAATTCACTCAGGTAGTACGCTGACCCGCACAGCGTTCCTGCAAGCCACACTGATGAAGATTGAACTGGCCGGACACTACGGTTACGGCAGAATACTGAAGACATCGGTACCATCGGTCCTGATGATGCTGTTCATGTCGGTTTATGGCGTAGTTGACGGTTTTTTCGTATCGAACTACGCCGGTACCACATCGTTCGCCGCACTTAACATGGTGTGGCCCGCTTTAATGGTAGTGGGTGCCATAGGGCTGATGTTCGGCACCGGCGGAAGCGCTCTTGTGGCCATGATTATTGGGCAGAATGACCGTGACCGCGCCAACCGCATTTTCAGCATGCTGACACGCACCATGCTGGCGGTTGGAACAGTGATTGCTGTTATCATGTTCATCTTCATACGGTCTATTTCAAGCTGGCTGGGCGCCACCGACGGACAGATGCTTGATGACTGCACCACATATGGGCGTATTCTGCTTTGTGTCATGCCGCTGTTCATGACGCAGATGGAGTTCCAGTCATTCTTCATGACAGCCGAGCGTCCACAGCTCGGCACATGGATAACGGTCATAAGCGGAGTTACCAACATGGTGCTTGACTTCCTGTTCATTGTGGTATTCAAGTGGGGACTGACAGGCGCGGCTATAGCTACAGCAATATCGCAGGCAATTGGAGGTCTGTTTCCCCTTGTATATTTCGGATTCATTGGAAATGGCCGATGGAATGACACACCCCTGAAATGCGTCGGCTCCGGACGCGACTGGCGAAGCATCAGACAGGCATGTGCTAACGGATTGTCAGAATTCGTAAACAACATATCGTACAACGTACTGATAATATGCTACAACCTGCAGCTGATGAAACTCATCGGACAGGACGGCGTAGCCGTATATGGAATAATCCAATACCTTGCCTTCCTGTTCGCCGCCATATTCATAGGGTACAACATGGCCGTTTCACCAATTGTCAGCTACAACTACGGAGCACGGAATCACACCGAACTGAAGAGTCTGCTGAGAAAAAGCATTGTCATACTTGTCACCGTAGGATGCATTCTGACCATGATTGCCGAACTGTTCGCCGTTCCACTGTCAAAAGTGTTCGTAGGACATGAGCCGGAACTGTGCCGTCTGGCCACACGCGCCATCAGACTGTACATGATAAGCTTCATGATATGGGGATTCAACAACTTCATATCCGCATGGTTCACATCGCTCAACAACGGAATAGTATCGGCCATCGCATCGTTCACGCGAACATTCGTCTTTGAAATGGGCTGCGTATTCGTTCTGCCGCTGCTGTTCGGACTTGACGGTGTGTGGATATCGGTCGATGTTGCCGACTGCCTGGCTTTGATCATGGCGGTTTACCTTCTCAAGAAATTCAAACAACGCTACAAATACTGATATGGAAGACAGTCTTTATTACAACATGTTCCAGGACCGTCTGGAAAAGGATCTTCTGAAAATATGCACCGAACGCGGCATGCTTGAAGGCATACTGCTGCAGTCCCAGGACCTTGATGACAAATGGCACGCCATTGCACCCGAATACATAGCCGACGGTGTGAAGGAGATTGCCGCCTACCCCACCGTTTCTGTAGCCTGGGCAGCCTACATAGGCATGGCAGTTGCCTGCTGGTGGAACCGTGACTGGGCAAAGCTCAAGGACCAGCCCTACAGCGTATTGCTGGGTTCACAGGGATTCGACAATATGGACGACCACATAATGCAGGATATTCTGGGTCTGATACCCAACAGCATAGAGACATCGGGCATAAACGAAACCATCAAAGCCTGCGCTGACGATGCTGTTGCCCACATACGTCAGGAACGCATCGAACCCCAAAGCCCGCGTGCATTCTATGTATATGCACGCACCGCACACGTCATGTTCCGCATTGGAGCCGCGCTTGAGTTGCACCGTCTGGGTTACGAAATGCGCAAGTTATCCCGTTGAATATTTGGTTGTTCGCAGATACAGTATTACATTTGTATAGTATAAACAATATACCGTATTTGTATGTTACTGTCAAAAGAAGTTGCCGTTTATCTGAATCTTGCGTCATGCAAGCTCAAGCAATACACAAGCAACATGCTCAGACGCAACAATGTCGGGCTCACTCCCGAACAGTTCCTGCTTATTGACCTGCTGTGGAATCAGGGACCCATGTCACAGCAGAAGTTGGCTGACACCATGCAGAAAGACAAGAATTCAATCACAAAGATTGTTGACGGGCTTGAAAAGAAGGGACTCATTGTACGCGAACGAAACATCAATGACCGCAGGTCTAACACTCTTGTTCTTACGCCGTTGGCACAGCAGATGAAGACCGACGCCAAAGAAAAGGGCATATTCATGCTTGACCGCATTTTGGACGGCATCTCAGAAGAAGAGCTCAGGTCGTTCCTTACCACACTCGGCAAGATGCTTCAGAACATGGAGGCCGAATACCACAATTGAACAGGTTCTGAATATTTTGTGAAATACGTTAGCGAGGTATGAAAATGCCTCGCTATTTTTGTGCCAAAACTTATATGACCATGAAAAATCTGATAACATTATCACTGCTGCTCATAATGACATCATGCAGCAATGGCAGATTGCTGAAACAGGCACTTGATTCGGCAGGCAGCAACCGCAGTGAACTTGAAACCGTACTCAAACACTACTCAGGCCATCCCGACAAACTGGCAGCAGCGCGTTTCCTCATTGAAAACATGCCGGCACACCACTCTTATATGCCGGGCGTCATTGACGGATATTACAATTACGCCGGCAGAATTCTGGCAGACACTGCCCTATCACCTGAACAGCAGCGCGACAGTCTGCTTGCAATCAGTGACAGTCTGTATAGCGTACTGCCGCAATGCACCATTCCTGATGCGCAGATAATCAAATCAGAATACCTTATTGCAGACATTGACCGTTCATACGAATTGTGGACCACATGCCCATGGTCCGGACACATTACCTTCCCGGAATACCTTGAATGGCTGCTCCCTTATAAAGCCTGCCAATATCAGGAACTTGACGCATGGCCAGACTCAATGCTGACATACTTCGGCAGCGGTCTGGAGCACCCTGTCAGAAATGACGTTGAATATAATACGGTTAACGGCATATCAGATATGCTGAGACGCGAAGCTCTGGAAAAGTCACACCGCTACGGGCTATATACACGAAGCGGACTGCCATTGCTCTCTGCACACCTGATAACCCACCGGACATTCGGAAACATTCCAGACTACGCCCTTATGACAGTATTGCTCATGCGTAGCGCAGGCATTCCGGCCGTGCTTGACCACACACCTGTCGGCCCCCGTTATACTGCCGCCACCACATGGTTCGTAATACTTGATGACCGATGTCAGGAACAGACATCAGAATGGGATCTGTCAACCAATATAGGTTGGGGATTCTTTCCGTACGAACGTGGACCGAAAGTATATAGGAGCACATACGCCATTGACAGGCGTTGTCAGGAATATCTGAAAAAGGCCAAATTCAGATATCCGTTTGATCCGGCAACCACAGATGTCACCGAAAAGTATTTCATGACATCAGATCTGGCAGTCCCTATCAGACCTGAAATACGCAAAACGCTTGCCGACAAATATGTCTATATTGAATCGGCCCTTAAAGACAGCAGCTGGCAGATAGTGGATTTCGGAACAATGAAAAAAGGAAACGCACTATTCAACAGAATGGGACGCGAAGTCATGTACCGTATTGAAGGTTTTGACGGAAACAGCCTGGTACCGGTTTCCAATCCGTTCATTCTTCACAAGGACGGATCTTTGGAATACATCAGTCCGGACAGCGCCAACTCCGCATCATTTGACCGATGGAAGAACAACCCTATCTGAATCAGATATCCAATTTGAAAAATGCCGATGCGTAACCTATCCAATAACCTAAAGCATTGTTGACCGTGCCGGTCATATTGCCATTTACAGGGAACATGGGGTTTCTTGACAAGTCCGAGTGCTTTTCAAAGTCATTCCACACATAATACCCAATACTGTCCATGAGTGAGACCTTGAGCTCTACAGTCTCACCTGCACTGAAGTATTCATCTTCTATTTCAAGATAATCGGTAGTCGGTCTCAACACTGACAGCACTATAGAATCAGATGAATCAAAATCCATATAAGTGAATCCGGTATTTGGAGCCAGCAGATACTCCTGCCCGACAAGGCTGTTGACTTTTACAAATATCCGACCATACTGTCCCTGCCCGATTGGCTTGATGGTTACATCCAACCGATATTTTCCTTCTGAACCTGGAATACAATGTTTTGCAACAGATACCACAGGCGGATTGCAGATAATTGACGTATGACCCAGATATTCATTGTTCCCATACACAATTCTGAGCTCATAATCCTGGTTTATAGCGCCTTTCAGACTGTTGCTTGTATAACACGAGCGCAGATAGCCGTCAGAAGAATCCTCTTGTTCAAGAGGAATACCGTTTACCGATACACTGGCATCTTTAACAACATATTCCTGCTGTATTGTTACAAAATGCCTGTATTCTTCAAAAACATCAATAGATTTCGTCAGATATACCTTTGGGGCACTGTCATTGTCTATGTATGACTCAACAACCAGCCTTGGCATGGCATAATCACCAATGATATCACTGCAGGAGCATATCAATACTGACAACGATGCAAGAAACAATATTTTCTTCATAGTTTCAGAATTTGATCATGTAGTTGACCGATGGCAACGGGAAGTCTATAAAGCTCAACGGAAAATACCCGTATGCACTATTATGTACCTTCAGTCTGTACATACACACATTCTTTCTCCACATGACATTGTATATCGAGAAGTTCACGCTTTGTGACACTTTCGAATCATGTTTTTGAGGGATTCTATACAGACAGGAAATGTCAAGACGTTTATAGGCAGGCAGTCTGTTTCGGTTAAGCTTGCTGAAATTGGTCATTATTCTTCCGTTCATCAGATAGAAATAATCAGGAGCCGTAAACGGATTACCGCTTGCAAGAGTAAAGGTTGTACCGAACGACCACCTCTCATCATATTTGTAATTGGCACAGCAGTTCAATTCGTGCACCCGTTCATGAGAGCTTGGGAACTTGTAATCCCTGTCATCATTGAACCATCTTATGGCACGTCCCAGCGAATAACTTATCCAACCGGTCATGACACCAGCCTGTTTGTTAAGCATGAGATTGATGCCATAATTGTATCCTTCGGTCTCTTTAAGACAATCATTCAGATTATAATTGCCGTCAAACAGGTCATAGGCATTTCCAACATATTCAACCTGATTGTCAAGTCTGTAAAAATACAGTTCAGACTTCAATGAATACATGCCTTTATTAAAATCAATATAATGAGAAGCCTGAACGAACAACGACTGCTGAGGTTTGTATAAGTCCGATGACGAGAACCAGAATTCCGTTGGGAATCCTATTGATGAGAAGCCGGTCTGATTAAGGAACTGATGTCTGCGCCCGGCCTTCAGGCCATAGATGCCGGAAGCAGTCTCATATTCCGCTTCGGCCATGGCATCGGCATGGTGTTCGGTAATATCTTCTTCAAGACTGTACCCGACGTATTTTACCGTTGCACCCAGTTTCAGACTCTCGTTAAGATTGGTTGAAAAATGCGCGAATGCCCCCCATTCCTGACTATTCTGAGTCACATTTGATTTGGAGCTTTTACGGAATCCCGACAACTCAGGCGATTGTGGTTCAATATGATGTCTGCCGTAGTCTACACCTACAGTCAACCACCTGTAGCTGAAACTCTCATTGAATCCAAGACTACTGATTTCTGACGGAGAAACTATATTGCGGTTGTTGTATGCAAAGCCTACACGGCTGGCATATTCCGTCGAGTAAGCCACAAACGAATTTGACAGTTCATTTCCGGTAAACGCATACTCAAGGCTGGAAAGACAGTTATCCCACCTGACTTTAGAGTCAAGAGAGCCACTCTCATAAAGTCCAAGATGATCGCTGCTGACAAAAGAATTCAGTCGGACCAGATGTCTGTCATTATGGAATATGTCATACGTAAGGTTGGCATCCTGAAAATTGTATTTCAGGTTCATGTCATCTATCTTCAACCAGTTACCATATAGAAAATCCAGATATGACGACCGTGCGGATATGCTGATATCGGAATGCGGACCCAACTGATACCTTAACGTTCCCTGACTGGATATCATGCCCAGACTGAACTCGCCTGAGAACTTTCTCTGTGTTGAATCCGGCAATGGCGTTGTCATATTCAAATAACCCCCAATTCTGTTGCTGCCCTGATTCATGGGGTTCTGCGAAGAAAACTGAAAACTGTCAAAATGCGAAGTAATGAACACAGAATTCAGGCCGAACAGATGTGTGGGGTTATATACGGCAACCCCATTAATTTTTATAGCATTGTGTGCATTGCTGCAACCGTTCACATACAGCCCTGCATCATATTCCGATGTAGTCTGAACACCGGGCAGCATTTGGACCGTGTTCAAAGGATTTGCAGAACCCAAAATCTGGGGCAATGTCTCAAGTGACGACATATCCCATTTGAGCAGGCCTTCCGCTATTCCCTTCAAAGGAGAGGAATATGAATGATTGACCACTTCGACAGTGTCAATCGAGATTGCGCCGAACAAGTCCGATTGGGCATCTGCAGTAATGGTCAGAAAAAAGAGCAACAAAGATGTTGTGTATCTTTGTCCAGAATTCATCAGAATCTACAATCCTAGTAATAAATTACACTTCGAATCCCTTGTAAAGGAATCATCTAATTGGCCACCCCGGCAACCCGGGATGGCCAACATAACCAAAGCTGTGATATCAGGTATCACCGCTTGAATCTATCAGAACTTGTAACCAAGTGTTATGATATGAGAGTTGAACTTGTCTGAAAATTCAAGCGGAGAGTCTTTAATATCAACTTTAATCAATTCGGTGAAGTCAGGCTGGAACTTGTAACCCAGAACAAAGTTCTTATATGACACATTAAGACCGAAGTTGCCACCAAGTGCGAATCTGTTTGATGATATTGCATCTTCAGCGCCGCCCATTTCTTCAGAGATGTTTTTCATCAGCTTATCATCATAAAGATTAATGTATTCCATATATGGAACACCTTCCGGCTGCATAGTGTACAAGAACTTTGTATAGAACTTGAAGTTTACGCCCAGAACCGGAGCCACTGTAATGTCATTGAAACCGAAATGATATGTCAGGTTTACAGGAATTGAGACATTGCTGATTCTAAGTTTTGTATTCGCATTGTCCGCTTCCTCGATTTTAGCATTCTTGAACAGGAACGCGATTTCAGCTCCGGCCTCAACGAAAAGAGGAAGATTTCCACCAATGTTATAGCCATACAAGGCACCGAATCCGAATCCGTTCGGTTTGTCAGGATTTCCGTATTCCTCAGCTCCTTCTTCAATTTCCTTGTTACAACTAACCCCTTCTTCGGTACAATCAATCTTAATCCTACCCATGTTGAAGGCACCATAACCTACAATGTAGTTGTCTGTGCTGGCTGATGTCAGAAAATCCTGAGCCATGACTACTGCCGATGAAGCTGCAAGCAATGCAAATGCTGCAAAAAAATTCATTTTCTTCATAATTGACTTCTATTTGATTTGAAATGATAATAACTATGGAATCGCTATTCTCTGTCTATCAGAACTTGTAGCCAAGTGTAATGATCTGGGTATTGAACTTAGCTGACAGTTCATCACCTTCCTGTTCAGCTTCAAACATCTTGGTAAAATCCGGCTGGAACTTGTAACCCAGAACAAAGTTCTTATATGATACGTTAAGACCAAGATTTGCACCGAATGTAAATCTATTTGCAGTTTCACCACCGGCATAGTTCTCCATTACCTTATCATCAAAAAAATCAAAGTATACCATCATCATATCACCATCAACACGATTAGTGTACTGGCCCTTTGTCAAGAACTTGCAGTTTACGCCCAGAACCGGAGCTACTGTAATGTCATTGAATCCGAAATGATACGTCAGGTTTACGGGAATTGAAATGTAATTGACTTTTTCCTGTTCAATATACTTTTCGCTATCATGTTGGAAATCATCATTCACACGCAGAAAACCGAACTCGACTCCAGCTTCAACGAAAAGAGGAAGTTTTCCACCAATGTTGTAACCATACAGGGCACCGAGAGCAACACCTTTAGGTTCCATGTATCTGTCATTTATTATTTCACTCATATACATATCAGTCAAGTCTTCACCCCCTTGGAAAATATAGGGGTTGATCTTGCCCATACTGAAGGCTCCGTAACCTACAATGTAGTTGTCTGTGCTGGCTGATGTCAGAAAATCCTGAGCCATGACTACTGCCGATGAAGCTGCAAGCAATGCAAATGCTGCAAAAAATTTCATTTTCTTCATAATT
Organism: Bacteroidaceae bacterium; assembly: GCA_024398755.1. Taxonomy (GTDB): domain Bacteria; phylum Bacteroidota; class Bacteroidia; order Bacteroidales; family Bacteroidaceae; genus Colenecus. Next base: position 19,134 of record JAKSIQ010000026.1, read on the forward strand.
ACCTTATTAATAAATTAAAATGTTTGTCTTCTGTCAACACCAAAAGAGTATAATTAGGGTCCGCAAATTTACGCTAATATTCTGACATATTATAACAAACAATATGAAAAAGCATGCAACCATTGTCGTGCAACGGTAAAGCGAATCTCACCATCCACAATCCCAAGCCAGTTATTCTTGTTGGTTCCGTGCACCCTTATGAGTTGCTGCGGATTACCTCGGCCGAGGCTGCAAGAGCATCAAGTTCATCCTTTGTCATTGTCGCACTGGCTATGACAGACGCGCCACAGGAACTGACGTAGCATGGAACAGACAGAGCCACGCCGTCAATGCCATACTCACCTTCCAAAGCCACTGATACAACAAGAATCTGGTGGGTATCATATATTATGGCATTTACAATCTGCGCAGCAGCGGCTGCAACTCCAAACGAAGTTGAGCCCTTCTTCTCAACAATCTTCAATCCTGCACGTCTTATAACTTTCAGAAGTTTTTCACTTGACAGACTCACGTTCATTCCAATCTGGGAAGAAAGGAATCTGTCAATAGGCATTCCCATGACTGAAGTCCAGCGCCATATTATACACGAGGAGTTTCCGTGCTCTCCAAGAATGTAAGCAGAAACATCTCTAGGCTGTATATCAAGCATTTCAGCAAGATAACGCCTTAGTCTGGCAGAGTCAAGCAACGTACCTGTGCCTATCACTTTCCCACGCGGTCTGCCGGTAAATCTCATCAATGCGCTGACCAGGACATCAACAGGATTGCTTATGACAACGATTATGGCATCCCTGTTGTATTTGTTCAGTTCTTCAGCAACCTCATGCGCTATATCAATATTCACTTTTGAAAGTGACAGACGATCAGTGTTGCAATCCTTTATGCTCGGGCCGATTGTATAGACAATGACGTCAGCGCCCGCTGTCATCTCAAATCCTCCACCTCCTATACGTGTCTTGATATTGGAATTGAGTGCAATACTGTCCTTGAAATCGGTCAGTTCGCCTTCTATCTTATCCTTATTTCGCCCACAGAGTACAAGCTCGTGAATTTCGGGCATGTGCATAAAGGTATGGAATGTTGCCATTCCCACTTTACCGTAACCTAATATCGCCACTTTCATACTTTGCAAATATAACCATTACCGCTTAAGAAATGGCAAAAAGGCTAAATGTAAGATATAAATTGGTACTTTTGTAGTAGATAAAAAAGAAACATGAATTTGGAGTATCTTTGCCATTTACAGATTGACGTATGAAAAAGATATTATTATTGTACGCTTTGCTGTCATTTTCACTCACTGCAGTATCACAGGCGACTAAGGAACATGTTGATCTTGGTCTGAGCGTGAAATGGGCCACCTGCAACGTTGGCGCCGCCAGTCCCGAGGAATACGGCTGTTACTTTGCCTGGGGAGAGTTTAATAATAAGGATGACTATGACTGGACTACATATCCGCATTGCTATGGCACCTCCAGCACACTGACCAAATACTGCAACAAATCATCATCCGGCTATAACGGTTACACCGACTCTAAGACAGTCCTTGATCCCGAAGACGATATGGCACATGCCAACTGGGGCGGTGACTGGCGTACTCCCACCGCCGATGAATGGGCCGAACTCATGAACGTCGAGAACTGTGCCTGGACATGGATTTCACGTAACGGCGTTTTCGGCTATGAGATAACAAGTGTAAAGTCCGGATTCACAGGAAATTCCATTTTCCTGCCTGCGGCCTGGTGCATGTTCGGCAATACTCTTGATAAGAATTTTGCACGAATAACAACGGGAGCAGTATCAATGCAGATTCCGGCCAGTGACACTGTCAGTTTTGCCCCGACAGAACTCCCAATAGCGATGGGCTACTACTGGTCCAGTTCACTCTATGAACAGAACCCGTCAAGGGCTTATTTCATTGGAATTACCAATGGGGGCAACATAGACATGAATATCCGCACTCGCTGCACAGGTTTAACAGTGCGGCCCGTATGCCCTTAGGATTTCTGCGGAGGGCTGCTTTCGGGGTGCTTCGACATGAAGCCAGGAATTGTCAGAATCTCCGTTAGTTTCATCTGTCCAGATGGATGAACCTTGCACACAAACGAAAAATCCTAGTTTACATATTGCAACTAACGTCAGTAGTAGCCTGTCATCTGACTCTGCCTTGAATCAGAATTCTGCTCACGCAGATTGATTTCATGAATCAGTATTCTCAACATAGCAGTCTTGTATTCTGTTGCCTTTATCATAAATGACTTGTACTCACTGTTAGACATCAATTCCGGATTTTCCTTGTATAACGGATCAGCATTGGCATCAAAGAAATCTGCCGCCTCAATTATGAAATCGTAGATAGACAATGCATATTCTCTTGAAGGTGCATTTGTCAGGATCAGTGGAGAGAAAGTGTTGAAGAATAGCGCCCCTTCAAGAGCTGCATACATTTTCTGAATATCATGTTGGGGTCTGCCTTCAAGTTCAGGTCCCTCAAGCAGATGAGTGTAATAGGAATACTGTGACAGATCCACAGTTTCGTATATTGGCTTTTCATCCATGGTCTCCATAAACTTATCATATAGGCGACCGTATAGCTGTATGTTGAAAAGCGAATTGAGTCCCATCCACCTGATTGATTTCAAATCATTGAATCCGTCCTGTGCAAGGGCTTCGAACAAATCATTTGTCTGACCCGGAACATTGAGCATATAACTTGCAATGACCGAATCATTACGCAGTCCAAATATGGCCACAGGATATGACATTCCGTATGCCAGATAATCCTGTATCTGATATATCCTGCACATGGATTCTTCGTAGCCCATACCACCATCCAGAATTCTCCCGGCCATTACATGAATGCTGTCGGCAGCCCATTCCGATTCAGTGTCACCTCCAATATACGGCATGACGGTTGCGAACGAGTCAAGCGCATTGACGTACGATTTTACAATTCCGGCCTCAAAATCATCCATCAATGAGTCCGATGATTTGGACTGGCATAAGACGAACTGTGAAAACAGCAGAAATGAGAGAACAATTCTTTTCATATGAACCGATGCAATAGTTCGTTAAAAAGTTTATAAATATATGATATTTGTGTCTGAAACATTTGCCACACTATAAGTTACGAAATGAATATCAGACCACTTACCCAGCTCAGAGAGATGATTGCAGCAGCTCTCCGTAGCCAGACAAATATAGGCAAATTCAAGTTTCGCAAGTTCTCAAACAGCCATTTTTAGCCGATAAATTTCACAAATATGGGCAAGCTCTTCAGATTGATTGCAGAAATATCCTATGCTTTTTTTGTGCCCGTTACTGTATAATTTCTAACTTGCGAAACTTAAATTGATTATTCAAATACCCAACATGAAAAAAGTATTTCTTGCATCGGTTCTTTTGCTTCAGGCAATCATTTCCTCTGTGCATGCCCAACAGTCAGGTGATACCATAAAAGGCATTGTCAAGCGAGAATTTGCGCCAGGATATAGGATGGCTTTTGTCCCAATTTTTGAAAGAGATTCAACAAATCATATAGTGTCAATTTCTACCACTGATTCGGAAGGCCGATTCTCAATACAGCTTCAAAATCCCGATGATATGATTGAAGTGTACTGTTCCGGTTACCAGAATAACAGGTTTTCCATTGACAGCCTTTTCCTTGAGTTAATAATGGAACCAATAACAATTACCGTCAATGGAATTACGTATTGCATAACTGATTCGACCAGGAACCGGTTGTGTGTCTTCAAGGCTAATCGTGATCAAGAGGAAATAGTAATTCCCGATACACTTCATTACAACGCAACAGACTACTTAGTAACATCTGTCGGCGATTATGCCTTCTCCTCATCGGATGCACATTCTATCATTTTACCCCAAACCATAAGTCAGATTGGCCAATATGCCTTTAGTGGTTGTAAAAATCTGGAGAGCATCATAGTTCCATCCGGCGTGACAGAACTTGGAACGAGTACTTTTCACTCTTCGGGAGTCAGCTCAGTCAGTCTGCCATCTGCATTAAAGCAAATTGGTTCGGCTTGTTTCAGAGATTGTCAGAATCTGATATCGGTCGATGTTCCACAAAGTGTAACGGAAATTGGAAACGGAGCATTCTCGAACTGTACATCTCTTGAAACGGTACGATTACCTGATGGTCCGATTGAAATTGGAGCAGAGGCGTTCAAAAACTGCACATCTCTTGAAACAGTCCGACTGCCTGACAGTCTGTTTGAAATTCCAAGGCGTTGTTTTGAAGACTGCGTGTCATTGTCGGACATTTCGTTGCCAAAATGCTTGTATTTTATTGATGTTAATGCTTTTGCCCGATGTGTCAGTTTGAAAGAGATTTGTATTCCCGAATCAATAGCAGGAATTGACTTGACATCTTTACGGAATTGTTCCAGTCTGTCAACTCTAAGTGTTTCATGTGAAAGGCCTGATACGCTGTTCGTTTCCTTAGGATATGGTGAAGACAGACTGACAGGAACAAGTATTACTCTCAAAGTTCCGGAAGGAACGTTTGAATTATACGATTCCCTTTGGAAAAACAATGTGGTATGGGGACAATTTGCACGCATCACCGATGGTGTCAGGACAACTCAAGAAAAATCGTTCAATGACAACGGAATAATATACCGTATTACCGATGCGGAAAAACAATATGTCAATGTTGCACTTAATTATGCGGTTGGTAATGTGGTAATTCCGATGGTAGTTGAATCGCCATTGACTAAAAAACAATATTCAGTACAAGGTATTGACAATCAGGCTTTTTGTGGAAATGGCAATTTAATAACGGTTGAAATATCACCGGGGCTCACTTCCATTCCTGATTCCTGTTTTTTCCATTGTTGGCAGTTAACGGATGTAACGCTGCCAAATTCCATAAAGAATTTTGGGCAAGAATCATTTGGTTGGTGTAATGCTTTGAAAACAATCAATATTCCGGAAGGCGTAACGGTTTTGCCGGATGGAATTTTTAACTGCTGCCGGGATTTGAGTACAATAGAATTGCCAAGGGGTTTGAAAACAATTGGGAAAGAGGCATTCAATTCATGTCATAGCCTTGAGTCAATTGAAATACCTGCCAGTGTTGATTCAATAGGGACATCGGCTTTCAATTCATGCTGGACTTTGAAATCCGTAACAATTCCACGAAAGGTTACAGTAATATCAAATTCCATGTTTACGGATTGTTTCGAACTGCAGAAAATCAGAATGAAAGGCAAAGTGTCAAGAATTGAAGACTCGGCATTTGAAAACTGCTACCAATTAAATGATTTTGTCATTCCAAGGAGCGTTGAATTCATTGGAAATGATGTATTTAACCGTGGCGAACCGTATGGCTTCATGGCTTGGGACACATATCAACTATACTTTGCCGACTGATTTTTCCGAGCCGTTTTCAATATGAAGTATGAGAATGCGCACAGTTTCCACGAGGGAATGGCTGCAGTGAAGCTGAACGGCAAGTGGGCTTCATTGACAGGACTGGCAAAGAAGTAATTCCATTGGAGTACAACTTTGCCAGGGATTTTCACAATGGCGTTGCAATAGTCTCAATGACCGATAGCGGTGAACCTGTTGTAATAGATGAGCCATACGGTCGGGGTATTCAGGACATTCATGATTCCTTTGTTTAGTGGGGGAAGGCATAGATGGGGTTTGCCCGAAAAAGTATGGGTATTGATACATGCAACATTACGCTCTCGTGAGTAAAACAGGCGTGTTCACTTACCGCGGTCTGGAAAATGGCTGGCCCGTGAGTAAAACAGGCGTATTCACTTACCGCGGTCTGGAAAATGGCTAGTCCGT
>JAKSIQ010000027.1 GCA_024398755.1 Bacteroidaceae bacterium
GCTGGAGAAATAATAGCTCGCGAATGCAGATTAACGTTCTATTTACGCTTACCCCTACTAAATTTCCACTGGGCCAACACCACGCCTGTCCAAAAGAACTTCTGAACGTGTTTATATTTCAGGAGATTTCATTTGCGAACACCGATGTATAGGCACTTATGACCATGATTCCACATTTCAAAAAACCAGTTCAGTCTAGTCAGGGTGTATATATAAGAAGGAGTAAACTGACTAAACTGATTTGATACCACTGCTGTCCGGTAAAACATGAAAGTGAAAAGATAGTGTTTAAAAAGCTGTTTTGACTCCCTTGTAAATAGGTATTAATTTGATTATCAATAACTTCACAAATTTAAATCGGTTGAATCCAAAATATTAGATAAAATGCATATTATCAATATCTTACAGCGAAATATCAATGTTTTTGCCGGACACTAATGATTTGATACCGTTTGTGTGTCAGTTAACAGATCCAATTATCCAGCCACTTTCAATGCTTGATTCAAACACACAAGGTGGCCGCCAGATAAATGGTATTTGTTTTCGTCAATGGTGTGTATTTTCATATCTTCACCCCGATAAATCACAATTTGTAATAATTGAAATCTCAAAGACAAACTTATTCATTTGATAGAAATTATGAAAAGATTCGTGTTATTTGCCATTTCATTCCTGGTTTCTTTCATGCCTGCTGCAGCACAGTATTTTTCCATTGGACCTTCGGAGGAGATTCTTAAAGGCGATGTGGCGAGCTATGAGGTGGAAACGGTAGGAATCCAGCCTAGGATGTCTATATCAATTACAGGAAGCAGTATGTCAGCATCCTATGACACTTTGTCGATTGGACGTAGAAGTGTTGTTCATGTTACTTTGGATAAACAGGGACATGAGATTGAACGTCTGATTTATTTGGGTGATGTTGCTGTGTCTATACCTGGTGGAATTACTTCAACTTCTAATCAAGGTGCTTCCAAGGATGACGTTAAACTTGACACCAAGACTCTAAGAACGTACTATGACAATGGACGTTTGAAACAGAGAAAAGTGTTGACATATTGGACTGGTACGGAGAGTGTCCTGGCTAAGGAAGATTATGAGTATGTTGATGATGAGAATGGTCAAATACTCAAAAAGATATGTCGTAACGTACAAGGCAACGAGACCGTGGAGACTTATTACCGGACAGGAGAAAAGACAGATAGTGTGGAGATTGTAAGAAAAGGCAACGGAACGGAGGCCAAACGCATGGAAAAGTATCTTTATCTTGACGATAACGGGAGTGTCTTCATATACGATGGCAACGTTCCTGCCCCTAGCCTGATAATGATAGAACGTAACATTTATGACTCCAAAGGACGACTGACAGTCCATACAGACAACAGGGAAGTTGACTTCAACACATTCTATTACGACAACGGTGAGGTGTTTATGACATCAGATGTGAATTCTGACGGTTCCCGTGAGTGGGTAATCTATGACTCGTATAAATTCGATGACCACGGCAACTGGATCTATCGCATAGCTTACAGGACTATGCCATTCACAACCACACCTGAAGGTAAAGTGTCTGGTGGAAACTTGGCAGCTTCGTCAGTTACCACCAGAACCATCACCTACAGATAAGTGAAATCCCCATTTATATAACTGAATATGGCATCTGGACTCGCAATTATCCGGATGCCATATTATTTTGGCCGTATGTGAATGGAGGTTCAAGAACTATCACCTTTCCTTTAAACGTACCGATTTGCTTGAAGTAATGACTGAAACAGTTGAAAACCTGTCAAGGAACAATGCTGGCGAAAGGAAAAACACAGAACCTGCCGAGTTGGAACCCTACCTGACACGAGAGGAAGTTTGCAGAATGCGTGGTGGAATGGCGATATCGCTGGCTGAGTGGTGAGGATAGGGAACGGATGTGGCTCCGGATGGCTTCTGAGCGCGGGTGCCCTCCCTATCCTGCGTGGTAAAATGGCGATATCGCTGGCTGAGTGGTGAGGATAGGGAAAGAATGTGGCTCCGGATAGCTTCTGAGCGAGGGTGCTCTCCCTATCCTGCGTGGTGAAATGGCGATATCGCGGGGCTTTCAAACATTGTGGGGCAGGAACTTCTGGAGTGTGGCAGCAAGCGCGGCAATGTCAATTGGCTTGGCAACGTGACCGTCCATGCCGGCCTCAAGTGCTTTCAGGCGGTCTTCCTCAAATGCGTTGGCAGTCATGGCAATGATTGGCTTGCGCGATGCCGGGGTGCCCAAAGCACGAATCTGACGGGTTGCCTCGTAGCCGTCAACCATAGGCATCTGAATATCCATCAGGACTAAATCAATATTTCCAGCTTTCGGGGACTTCATAATCTCAACGGCTTCTGAACCGTCAGCGGCCTCGGTTATATCGGCACCCATCTCTGACAGAATTGCAACGGCTATTTCCCGGTTAAGGGCATTGTCTTCTACAAGCAGTATGTTACATCCGTCCAACACCACTTCAGGAACACAGGCATTGTCATTGGTCTGGTCACACTCCTGCCCTTCCTGAATCCTGAACGGCAGAACGACCGTAAATGTGGAACCCACACCCTGGCGGCTTACGCACTTTATGGTTCCACCCATAAGTTCAACAAGGTTCTTGCTCAGCGCCAGTCCGAGTCCGGTACCCTGTATTTTGCTGACGGTCGATGTACGTTCACGTGAGAATGCCTGGAACAGTTGCTTCTGGAACTCTTCACTCATTCCTATGCCATTGTCCTTGAAGGTATAAGTGTAAATGCCATATCCGTCATCACGACGCCCTGTCTGCTGGCAATGCACCTGAACTTGGCCACCCTTTAAAGTATATTTTATGGCATTTGTTATGAGATTGGTGAACACGCGGCAACAATGTGCGGAGTCACATATCACATAATTGTCATCAATCTGCCCGAACGAAAACTCCAGGCTTATGTCGGCAGTTCTTGCCAGTTCCTGCAGCATAGACTCAATACCGGCAAAGGAATGCATGACACTGATCTTATCTTCAGAAAGTGAAACCTTGCCGGATTCTATACGGCTTATCTCAAGAATGTCATTGATTATTGTCAGAAGTGCATTGCTGGCCTGTCCGGTTTTCATAAGGCAGTCCCTGACCTTGGCATCGTCCTTACCCAAAGCACTGAGGGCTATGGTGTTGAAACCGGTAATGGCGTTGAGCGGAGTACGTATGTCATGGCTCATGTTGTTCAGGAATGTCGTCTTGGCCTTGTTGGCATTGGACATATGCACTGCCTCCAAGGCACGGGCCTCCAGCATGTCGGTAATAACGAACGAGAAAATAATGCAGAAACCTATCATGTATCCAATGGAATAAGCCGGAGCATCAGGATAAAGCTGCTGGAAAATGCCGGCTGCAATTGGAGAACTGACAAATGCCAGAATAGCCCTGTAGGTGGATTTATTGGTTTTGCGTTTGAAAAAAATGTTGCAAAGAGCCACGATGGCTATCAGCACGTAATTGATGTACTGCGCATAGAACAGGAGCTGGCGCAGGACTCCACTGGAGTATGCACCATCCTGATCAACGGTAAATACATTCCTGTACTTGAAATTCATCAGCAGTAGCACCAGTTCGCCCAAGAACAGTCCTACCGACAAAATATAATAAAGCCTGTTGTATTTGTATGAGTGGGAATAAGTCAGGACAAAATAAAGCCATACAATAGGAGTGAATGCAGCAAACAGATGGAATACGAACGACGTGAACATCAGCATCGCATCATTCATGACAAGGTTGCTGGCACAAACTCCCCAGACACTGTCGGCAATACAGAATATGGCAGTCCAATCAACCAATGAAAGGAATGCCCTGTCAGTGGGAATATCCTTCGACAGGCTCCAACGGGTTCTGATAGGAACTATCAGAACCACAAGCGCACACGTGAATGCGGCCACAGCGTAGAGAAGATGGACCATAACAACTCTATTGACTTGGCGAATATACTATCTTTTTTGAAAAACGTTCTTAATCCAATAAAAAAATCTCACAAACGCATTTTGGAACATGTCTCCCGGATGTACCTGTAAATCATTCTTCAGACTGACTCATTTTTTGTGGCACCGACTGTAGCAACCAGAGAATAGTTGTGATACGGATGACAGCCGAACATGAATTGTTCCATTAGAACGAAGTATTTGATAATGAGCGATTTGCACAATAAAATCGATTGTTTGGAAACTGTATGGAAAAGTTATTGCTATATTTGTGGAAAATAATTTGGAAAAACATGAACAGAAGAATAATGGCATGTGCCGCATCGGGACTTATGGCTCTCTGCATGTGTGCACAGAGCGCAGATATTGCGCCTGTCATTGAAACCACGGCAGGCAAAGTGAGTGGCTTCATTGAAGAAGGCACAATGGCGTACAAGGGCATACCGTACGCAAAGACGGAGCGCTTCATGCCTCCACAGCCGGTTGACAAATGGGACGGCATAAGGGAATGCACCGAATGGGGCCCGCAGGCCATGCAGGGAGGACGCAACTCGAACAACCCGAAAGAGATGAGTGAGGACTGCTGCGTTCTGAATGTCTGGACCACCGACATTGACAGTAAAAAGCCGGTAATGCTCTGGTGTCACGGCGGAGGCTTCGATTCAGGAACATCGGCCTGGAATCCGGGCATGGGACTGGCAAAGAAGGATGTCGTGGTTGTCAGCCTTAACCACCGTCTGAACATTATGGGATTTCTGGACCTTTCAGCAACCGGAAATCCGAAGTACAGGGAATCGGGCAACGTCGGCATGCTCGATGTTGTGGAGGCTCTGAAATGGATTCAGGCCAATATTGAAAATTTTGGAGGTGACCCGGACAATGTGACTGTGTTCGGCGAATCCGGAGGAGGCGGCAAAGTTGGCACCCTGATGTGCATGCCATCGGCCAAAGGATTGTTCCACAAGGCCATAATCATGAGCGGAACCATTCTGAACGTGAACACCAACGCCATGAGCAAGGAACTGGGTCTGGCTGTTCTCAAAGAACTGGGCATACCTGCCGACCAGGTTGAACGAATCAATGACGTACCATACGACAAGCTGTATCAGGCCGGTCAGCGCGCCATGGCCGCAAGCATAGGAACACGCCAGCCGGGCACTCCGATGATGTGGGGATTCGGCCCCACTCCCGACGGTGAAGTGCTTCTGCAGCAACCTTTCCAGCCCGGTTTCGCCAGCATATCCGACAACATTCCTCTGGTAATGGGAACCACATTCAACGAACTGGCACGCGGTCAGTATCAGCGCGAAATGACACTTGAACAGGCCAAGAACGCCGTACGTTCCACTTTTGGAGACGAGACCGATGCTTACGCCGCAGCCCTTGCCGAAGCATGGCCTGACTACATACCTCAGGATCTGCCATCCATCGACCCAATGTTCCGCGCCAAGACGCTGATTACGATTGATGAAGCATCGGCCACAAGGAAAGCGCCCATTTACAACTACATGTTCACATGGAAATCGCCACTGAACGGCGTATCGGCACACGGAGCGGAACTGAATTTCTGTTTCAACACCCTGCATCTGGCCGGACGCGACCTTCCCAACCCATCGGAAAGCGACTTGCTGCTTGCAGACCGCATGGCGCAGTCGTGGGCCAACTTTGCACACACGGGCAATCCAAATGTCAAGGGGCTTCCGAAATGGCACGCTTACACCCGAAAGAACGGAGAGTGTTTCATTTTCAGTGAACAACCAACGGTGCGAAACAATTTCGACCGCAAACTGCAGGAACTTATCAACTCACACTGTTTCAAACAGTTGGAAGAATTTTACCGTACACACAAATAAAAATATACACAACATGAACAGATTCACATCACTATTCGTAGCAGCCGTAATGGCAGCAACCGTCTGCTCAGCACAGACAGAAATCAAAGAGGACTTTGTCCCTTCGTCAAAGAACCAGCCGGGACAGCAGTACCCCATGGTCAATTCACAGGGTTACGCCCGTTTCCGCATCCAGGCTCCTGCTGCACAGTCAGTATCAGTCAGCCTGGGACTTGGCGGCAACGGCGGTACCAAGCTCACCAAGGGCGATGACGGCTACTGGACAGGCACCACATCGGGCCCCATGGACGAAGGTTTCCACTACTACCACCTGACAATTGACGGCGGCACATTCAACGACCCCGGCACCAACAACTACTACGGTTCAAGCCGATGGGAAAGCGGTATTGAAATACCCACATACAAGACTGGCGATTCCGACATCTACGCCGAGCGCGACGTTCCGCACGGCGAGGTCCATGAAATCAAGTTCTGGTGCAAGGAGACAGGCAGCCTGAAGCGCGCCTTCGTCTATACACCGCCCACATACTACAGCGACAAGGCCAAGGTGCGTTATCCGGTCCTGTACCTGCAGCACGGTTACGGCGAAGACGAGACAGCATGGTTCACACAGGGTCACGCTGACCTCATCATGGACAACCTGATTGCCGACGGCAAGATCCAGCCGTTCATTGTTGTAACCACTTACGGCATGATCAACGATGCCAAGTTCGGACAGATTGCCACATTCGACTACTCACCGTTCGAGCGTGTTCTCTGCGACGAACTCATTCCGTACGTTGACTCACATTTCCGCACAATAGCAAAGAAGGAGTCACGCGCCATGGCAGGTCTGTCAATGGGCGGCTTCACCACCCAGGTAGTGACCCTGGCACGTCCCGAAGTGTTCGGCTATTACGGTCTGCTGAGCGGAGGCTCATACACCCCTCAGGACATCAAGGACCCGAAACAGGTCAAGAAGATATTCGTGAGCTGCGGAAGCAAGGAAGGCGGTGACCGCATAATGAAACAGGCCGAAGACCTGCGCGCTGCCGGCATTGACGCCATGGGCTTCGTTTCAGAAGGCACAGCCCATGAATTCCTGACCTGGCGTCGCGCCCTCTACCAGATGGCGCAGTACTTCTGGGGAAAGTAAACCGATGAGACTGCTGCTGCAACTGTTCTGGACCTTCTTCAAGATAGGCGCTCTGACCTTTGGAAGCGGGTATGCCATGATTTCAATCATAGAGAATGAAGTCGTGGACCGCAGGCACTGGTTCGAACGCGAAGAATTCTACAATCATTTCACACTGGCGCAGTCAGCTCCCGGACCCATAGCACTCAATACGGCGGTATTCACCGGATACCGTGTCAAAGGGTTCTGGGGGGCTGCTGTCAGCGTGCTCGGAATGGCTATCCCTTCGTTCGTCATCATACTGCTTATAGCCGTATGTCTGACTGACTTCCGCGACAACAGCTATGTGAACGCCGCATTCATGGGCATGCGTCCATGCGTGGTGGCCCTGATTGCCGTGCCATGCATCCGGCTCATTCTAAGGCTTAAAGGGTTCTGGCAGATTCTTCTTGCAACAGCATCGCTCGCTCTAATAGCATTCACCGGTGTCTCGCCTGTCCTGCTCCTTGCCATAGGAGCCGTCATCGGACTTGTCCTGACATATTACGCAAAGCCATGATTTACCTTCAGCTGTTCCTTGCGTATCTGAAAATAGGATTCTTCGGCTTTGGCGGCGGATACCCTATGATCTCACTCATTTACAACGAGATGGTAGTGCGTCACACATGGCTTACCCAGTCCGTGTTCACTGACATTGTGGCCATTTCGCAAATGACTCCGGGCCCGATAGCCTTGAACTGCGCAACCTTTGTCGGCTATTCCGTAACCGGCAGCGTATGGGGCTCGGTCCTTACCACCGTAGCGGTCTGTACTCCCTCTATGACACTGATGCTGCTCATAACCGTATTCTACCGGCGCCTTCAGAACAACCGGCTGATGAAGGGCGCACTGGACTGGATGCGTCCTGTACTGGCAGGTCTCATTGGCGCGGCCGCAGTCATGTTCCTGAACCGCGAGACTTTCTTTGACTGGAAGACCGTACTTGTCTGCGTGGCAAGCCTTGCCGCCGTCTGGAAGAAAATCAACCCTATATGGGTGCTCCTGGCATCGGCCGTCCTCGGTATCCTCCTGTTCAGTGGCAGTCCCGGCTGAACATACGCAGTAAGGGTGGAAAACGGATTTTTCAGCCGGAAAGATTTTATAAATTATAAATTGGAACATTTCAAAACAAGTTCTAAATTTGCGACAGGAAAACCAACTGCAATTACTGAACCAATATGAAGAAATTACTTGTTATCGCACTGCTTGCCGCAACAACGGCAGTCGCATCGGCCCAGACCAGGGTATCCATTTTGGGAGACTCGTATTCGACATTCCAGGGCCTCAACCCCGAAGGCTACAACCCGTTCTATCCGAATGACCGCAATGACGTGACCGATCCGTCACAGACATGGTGGGACCTGTACATCAAGGCCAAGGGCTACGTACTGGAAAAGAACGACTCATGGGGCGGCACCACAATATGCAACACCGGTTACGGCCGCATGAATGTGTCACACAATTCATTCCTGTCACGTGTTGACAAACTGGGCAACCCCGACATTATTTTCGTATTCGGCGGCACCAACGATGCCTGGGCAAATTCACCTATGGGCGAATACAAGTACCAGGACTGGACCGATGATGACCTGAAGAGCTTCCGTCCGGCTCTCGCCTGCCTGTTCTCACGTCTCAAGGAGCAGTATCCGAATGCAAAAATCTATTCCATCCTGAATTCTGAACTCAAGGAGGAGATCAACGAATCATGCCGCGAAATATGCAGACAGTGCAATGTCCGGCTCGTTGAGCTGCACGATATTGAAAAACAGAACGGCCATCCGTCAATCAAGGGCATGCAGAGCATCTGCGAGCAGCTTGAAGAGGCCACCAGATAAACAGACCCGACAATTGTGAAAAGGACCTTTATACTGCTTGCTTTGATGTCGGCATTACTGCCGGCAAGCGCCCAGACCGTTTATACGGTCAAGTCGCCTGACAGGAGAATTGCCTTCAGTCTCAGACTTGACGGAACTGCACAGTATTCGGTCTCGATTGACGGAAAGACTGTCATTGAATGGTCCAATGTGGGCTATTCCATGGAACAGTCGCAGACGGAGCAGGTCCACAACATCATTCCGGCATCGGGAAAGAGCTCAGCATGCAGTGAGGAATGGCATCCGCTCTGGGGAAAGCGTTCAACAGTCAGGACAAAATTCAACAGGCAGGATTTCATACTTCCCGGCCAGTCGGCCGACATTCTCCAGGTACATGTTTACAATGACGGTGCGGCATTCCGTATTGCATCGCTCAGGAACGGCATCTACGAGCATACGGACTTCAACTTTGCCGGTGACTACACCGCCTGGTACTACAACGGCGAGCGGCACAATATAGGGCCTGAGCTTCTGTCCGATGCCAATGGTGAACGCCTTCCGCTGGCTACCATAAAGGTGTCCGATGACCTGTACCTGGCCCTGCACGAAGCCGACCTTCCTTATGACGGGTGGCCCATGCGACTTACAGCAGAAAAGGGCACCACCACACTGAAAGTCGCACCAGAAAGGATTTCCGGCTTCGGTGACGAGTTTGTAGGGGCATGGCGCGTGCTCATGGTCGGCAGGACCCCCGGCGACCTGGTCGATTCGCATCTGCTGGAGCTGCTGAATCCCGAACCGGAAGGCGATTTCAGCTGGGTGAAACCCGGCGTTGACCTCTGGGACTGGAGAATTGACGGCGCCGTTTCACCCGTTGACGGCTACAGGTACAGGATGGACTACCCTTCATGGGTGAAGATGATAGACTTTGCAGCGGCGCATGGTTTCAGCAGTCTGGTGCTTGACGCCAACTGGTACGGTCCGGAATTCGAAAAGGACTCGGACCCCACAAAGGGCGACAAGGCACGTGACGTGCAGCGCATAATACAGTACGGCAAGGAAAAAGGCGTTGGAGTATGGCTTTATCTGAACGATGTGGCCGGAACGAACTACCCCATCGAAGAAACTCTTGCACAGTATGAGCAATGGGGTGCTGCAGGTGTCAAATACGGCTTCATGAACGGCAACCCGCAGGAAAAGAACCGCAAGACCCAGGACATTACACGTCTGTGCGCAAAGCATCACCTGATGGTCGATTATCACGACTACCCCGTGCACCCGTTCGGACAGATGCGCACATGGCCGAATGCCGTGACACGCGAATACTGCAAGGCCCAGCTTGACGGACACCAGGTATTCCAGCCCGGGACCTTCGTGACATCGGTCTTCGTAAACATGGTGGCCGGTCCGATTGACATGAACAACGGTTTCATGGAACTGCACCAGGGACGCACCACACGCAAGGACAACAGCCAGGAGGTGCCATCGACCGCCTGCGCCGAGATAGCACGCACCCTGATAACATGGTCAGGAGCGACCGTCATTCCCGACATTCCCGAGTATTATGAGAAATACCCCGAACTGCTGGAATTCCTGAGCGCTGAAAAACAGCCGTGGAAGGAAAGCCGTACACTTGACGGCAAAATTGGCGAATACATTGTCATGGCACGTCAGAATGCTGACGGCAACTGGCTTGTTGCAGCCGCCACCAACGAAGAAGGCCGCACGCTCAACGTTGACCTGTCATTCCTTGGCAAAGGAAAGTGGAACGCCACACTGACTCAGGATGCCGATGACACCAACTTCAGGACAAACCGCGAAACCTACAGCAGCAGTACAACGACTGTCACACGCAAAGACAACATCACCATGACTATGGCGCCCGGCGGAGGCTCCGTCATTCTGCTGACCAGATAGTCTGACGCGGCAATTCAGAAATGATAGCGGGCTACAACGCTGACAGAGGTTCTTACCAGCGGGTATGTGGTTTCTATGGCCTGACTGCCAGCAAAAGACCGGTCAGTCACATTGCCTGACAACGGACACGAGAGTACTCCATCAAGGCTGAAATGTTTCCAATCCCTGCTGACGGCAAACTGCGAATGCACCAGTTTTCCCATTGAACTGGAGTTCATGAATATAGGACTGTTGAAATAGATTCCAAGACATGCTCCCCAACCGTTACCGAATTTCAATGACTGGTTCATACCCAGATTGCAATAAGTGTAATGGTCCGATGAGGCATTCCTGTTGTCACCTATGTTGTAGAACATGTTTGCCGTGACCGATGCCGTATAACCGCGCTGTTTCATCATGAACAGCGAATTTATTTTGGCTATGTTGTTGGCACCGGCATTGTCATAAGTGATGCCATCATAAATGGCAGCACCCTGATTTATGGTAACAGGACTGGATGCAATGACATCTGACACCTTCATGTATCCAAGTCCCATATTTATGACAAACTGACGGTCACCGGTCTGCAACTGCGATATGAAATCGCCTGTCAGTTCATCTGTCACGACAGGTCTCAATGCACCGTTCCCCTGCACAAAAGCATACTGCTGCGGATCAAAAACAGCAAACGGATATGTCTGTGTTGCCGATGGCCTCTGGGAATCGCGGCCATACATTATCCTCAGTTTCTGCCCTGGTACAAATTCCCAAGCCGAAACGACCTTACCCGTCAGACTTCCGGTTCTGATGTTGAACGAGCGGTCATGTTCTCTGGTTATCCGGCTGCTGTATATCTCATAATTGATATATCCGCTCATAGAGAAACCATTCATTTCACCTTGGAATGTCACATACGGCATAACATATGATGTATGGCCATCAGTCTCCAGTTCACTAAGCCCTGAATTACCCAATATAACGCGACGGCCAGTCTGAATCCTGCCGTTTTTTCCCGCGTTGGCATTTACACCGGCCGCAACCGTTCCAGTAAACCTGTCATCGGCCAACCTGAACGGATATTTGTACTCAGCCTTTCCGGCAAGACTGACATTCATAACCGTATCACCATATCTTACGCTCATCCGTTCCGTAGACAGTTCTTCAGGTCCCGTCTTCAGATTGCCCGACACCCTGAATACACTGCCATCGGCAAAAGTATGTCTGTAATCGGCAGTCAGACCTGCGTTGACAGCCTTACGGTCAAGTAGAGACAGCTGGTCTGTAGGATTGAGGGTCGATGTTTCCGCCTTATCCTGTATCGAACCGGAAGTGATTACGGCAAATGACATGTTCAGCTTGTCCGATTCTGATATTCTGTATTCGCCCCATATAACATTCATGCTGCTGTTTGCCCTTACATCTTCGTACTTTGTTACAGTTTCCGCAGGACTTGGTATAGCAGTGGTGACAACCTGTGTCATAGGATTGTAACGTTCATATAATGACAGCAGGCGGATGCTGAATCTCTGACCGGCATAATCGGCCTGAATCTTTGGAATAATGTCAAACAGATGGGAATTCTTTCCGTTCGATTCCGATCCGAACATATTGGAAAGTCTGATTGCCCCATTTGAAGAAAAACCTTTCCCGGCACTCTTCAGACTAATTTCAATGGAACCGCTCTGACCGTTGCTCTGATAGCTGGCAATGGAGTTCTGCGAAACCCTGATACTTTCAATATCAGCAATGGTCAGCTGGCTCAGAACAGCATTGTTTCCATATCCCGCAGCCAATCCGTCAACAATGACACTGTAATTACCCAGCATGTCGTCACCGGGTCTGGCCATCAGTTCAGGCAGCATTTCAAGCACCATGGACACCTGCGTACTTGCAGGCAGACCAAGTTCGGACACATTGATGACCTTCACATCACCTTGAATGTCTATAAGCGCCCTGTCCTGACCCGATACTGGAAATACGGACAACAATAACAGCAATGCCAATGCTATACTCCTGCTCATATTTGATTGTCAGATAAGATTGTAAGTGTACAAAGATAACAATTTCAGACAAAAGCCTTGGAAGCCCACTTGCGGCTTTTCCATCGGTACAGGAAAATGCAGCCACGTGTCAGTTCATCCATGCCCAAGGCAATCCACAAAGCCACCAGACCGCCGCCAAGCGCTATACCGAAAAGATAGCTGAAACCTACCGACACCGTCCAGCATATTGCAATGCCGGTAAGAACCGGGAAATATATGTCACCGGCAGCCCTGAGACAGTTCACACCGAAGAAATTTATAGCCCGTCCGTATTCCACAAGCACATCGGCCCATAAAACGGCACAACCCAGTCTCACTATCTCCCCGTTGTCTGAAAGGAAGCCGAAAATCAAAGGCCCGGCCAAGGCTGTACCTATGGCAATTGCCATGGTGATCATCATTGACAGATGGCCCACGCGCCGGCCAAGACGGTACGCGGCATTGAAACGATGCTCACCAATCAGATGCCCAATCTCAATTGAACCTCCCTGCGACATGGACAGAGCTGTCATGAACGTGAAAATCACAATATTGGTCACATAACTGCGTACAGCCAGCTGCTCATTGCCCATCATATTGATGAAGTATGTTATGACAACCTGCGAAAGGCTGTAAGACATCTGCTCGCCGGCCGACGGTACCCCAATCTTGAGGACGCGTCCCATCTCACTCCATGGGAATGGCGAGAACAGCCGTTTCGGGAAACTTGAAATCTGTTTTCTGAACAGAAAGACGAACAGCAGGACAACCGAAATGCCACGACATATCACCGATGACAGCGCCGCACCGCGAACACCCATTGCCGGCATGCCAAGATGCCCGAATATCAGAGCCCAGTCACCTACAATGTTGAGCACATTGACGACACCCGCCACAATCATAGGGTATCTGGTCAGACCTGCGCTGCGCAACGATGCGGAAATGGCAAGTGACATTGCCTGAAGGAAAGCGAAAGCACCGACAAGACGCATGTACTGGCAGCCTTCAGCCATAAGTTCAGCCCTCAGGCCCATCAATCCAAGAATCTGCGGAGCAAACACGAACAGCACCAGACTGAAGAACAGTCCGCACAGGAAATTGAACACCAGCGACACGCCTACAACCTGCACTACCTTGTCGTGCAGTCTTGCACCAAAATACTGGGAGCATAAGATTGTGGTACCCAGCGAAATGACCTGAAATACAATGAATACCAGATTGACCAGCTGGTTGACCATGCCGACAGCAGCCACACTGTTGTCTGAAAGGCTGCTCAACATGAGCGTATCGACCGTGCCAAGGGTCATTACCAGGAAATTCTCTACGAGAATAGGCAATGACAACTGAACCAGCCTACGCGAAAGCGGTCCGTATCTCAACATTGTCAGCTATTTGTCAGAAAATATACTTGACGCCGGCCTGTACAAGCCCTTCCATTCCCCAACCGAATTCTGTGGTGCCACGCCAATGGCCGTTACCGGCTTCAAGGCCTATGAGTGAAAGTTGGAAGGCGAAACCGAAATCATCACTCGGATCGTGCTGTTCCCAGTTGTTTTCATCGGCCTGAACGGAAATACGCTGATTATGATACCATATCATGCCAACATTTGCTTTTGTGTACATGCCGAAATGCTTGCGGTCCACCCAACGGTATTTTACGCCGGGCATCAAAGACGTGAAACTCATGTTGTTCCAATCGCTTGGCTCACGTAACACCTCACCTGCAGCATTTTTACCGGCATATTGGTTGAAACGCAATCTGAATCCCTCATAAGTCAGACCGCCGCCGGCAGAAAACCTTGGTGTCAGATAATGCCAGTAACCGGCAGTAATTGCACCTGTACTGTGAAAGCCCTCAGGTGTGATTAGTCCGAAAGTCAATACTGTAGAGAAAACCGAAGCAAAAGTATAGGCAAAGCCAGGAATACTGACACGTCCATAGCTCAAATCAAATTCATTTCTGAATTCCTGTGCTTTAAGACAAGGGGCGAATAAAATGCTCAATGCAAGTGTTAGTGCAATTCGTTTCATTATCGGTTGTTTGAATTGTAAGTCCATTCTATCTACATACCCCAGAAGGCCCGGTCAATACGGTTTTCAACCTTGTCTTCCAACTGGTCAGGAAGCGTATGGAACAAATCCATGCCCAACAGTGACTCAAGTTCGTTGACGGTCATTGTACAATCAGGATATGGCTGTGATGTTCCTATGTTGTGCATGACGAAAGCCACGGACTGGTATCCGCCTGTTCCATCGGCCGCTAGGACAGCCTTGAAAAAGGCATCAGGAACCGGTATGTGGTTCAACCCTATATATCCGTTTTCGTGTTCTCCGACAACAGGCCCTGTCACTACATATACAGAGCCCATTTCCTTTGCCCACTCACGGACACGGTTCTCAAGTTTCGACCAGCTGCCTCCATTCAGTTTGTCGAGTTGCGGACAACAGTTCGTGAACAGGAATGTTTCAGTCATAGCCTGATCACTCCATTTGAAATCGGCCGCCGGTGCCATGTGTCCGCGTGACCAGCCCGACTTGCGGTAATCACTGTCTTCGGCCTGCGGCACGCCGGCATTACGGTCCACTTTGAATGACTTGCCGTCGCGGTCGGTCGCATCGGCCAGGACCTCATCTTCAGTCAGTTCGTATGCCACCCATGCAGGCAGTTTGTTGTCGGAATCATAGCCTACAGTGAAACCCGTATAATAAAGCACTGCATGATCAGCATCAAATGCGGGCAATTCCAGGGAGACAGGAACCGGAACGCTACCACAACCTGTCAGCAGCATCATTAAAAGCAGACCCGGCGCAATAAAATGTGAACGCATTTCCGTTTTGTTCTTTTTCACTTCAAAAATAATCAAAAAAGACAGCATAAACACCATGTCAGTTGATGACTACTATTACATGGGCGGAGCGCACGGAGGCATAAGCGGAGGAAGGTTATTTGACAATCAGGTCGTAGTCACGGTTGCCCAAACCAATCTTCTGAGCCTGCTCCAGGCATGCACGCCATTCAATTTCAGGATTTGAGTTCTTGAAGTGGTCATGCTGATCCACGAATCCCGGTGTGTGCAGATTCCTGTATAACTGGCCGTCAGGCAGAGGTTCTGCTTTCATGCAGGCATCAACGCAAGCCCAGTCAAGTGCAACAGGGTCAAATGAAGCGAACATACCCAAATCCGGCAGAATAGGCACATCGTTTTCACAGTGGCAGTCACAGTTTGGCGATATGTCACGTACAACACTTACGTGGTAAGACGGTCTGCCGTCAAGGACAGCCTTGGCATATTCTGCCATACGACGGCAGAGCAGTTCATTGGCGTTCCATTCGCAGAAGCTTACTGCATCAAAATTGCATGCACCTATGCAGCGTCCGCAACCAACACAATTGTCTGTATTGACATTCATTTTCTTTGCCTTCTCATCAAAAACAAGACCGTTGCTTGCACATGCCTTCTGGCACAGACGGCATCCGCGGCACAAATCGTGGTCAATCTTGGGTTTGCCGTGATTGTGCTGTTCCATCTTTCCTGCACGCGATGCGCATCCCATACCTATATTCTTTAAGACACCTCCAAAGCCGGTGTTCTCATGTCCTTTGAAATGAGACAGGCTGATAATGACATCGGCGTCCATAACAGCGCGTCCAATCTTGGCCTCTTTTATGTATTCGCCGCCGTTAACCGGTACCAGGACATCGTCTGTTCCTTTAAGACCGTCTCCTATGATTATAGGGCATCCAACTGAAAGCGGAGAGAATCCGTTTTCCCATGCGCAACACAAATGGTCCAGAGCATTTCTGCGCGAGCCCACGTAAAGGGTATTGCAGTCAACAAGGAATGGCTTTCCTCCCAGTTCCTTTACTATATCCACAATGACCTTGTCATAGTTTGGCCGCAGGAAACCAAGGTTGCCAAGCTCACCAAAGTGGGTCTTGATGGCAACAAACTTGCCGTTCATATCTATCTGGTCAATACCCGATGCCTTGATAAGTTTGTATAACTTTTTTGGAATACCGTCTCCCAGAGCAATAGTGTGGAAGTCGGAAAAATATACTTTGGACTTGCTCATATTTATTCCGTTGTTAATGGTTGTTTGTGAATATAACTACCATAGTGCCTCCTTCCGGTCCTGGAATGACCTTCATCTCCAAAGTGCCGGTAACGGCGGTTCCGGCACCCATCTGTGTCAGGAATGACGTGACTGTAGGTTTCGGATTCGATTCCTTTGAAATGATGTCCTTCTCGGTGAGCTCTCCCGACCACAGAACCGGACCGTACGAATGGTTCAGAACGTAATTGCCAGGTTCTGTAATCTCAAAGCGGTATTCGGTCTGGCCTTCCTTCAGCATCTGATAAACGGTGGTCGATGACCCGCGGTATGCGAAACTACCCTGTCCCTTGGCCAGCTGGATTTCGGCTCCCATACCGATGGCAGCCAGCGGATTCTCACGATAGAAATCAAGACCGCTGTCAAAAGCCTCAACCTCGAAATAATATTCCGGTGCAGTGTTCAGACTGTGCATGTACAGCGATGTCTTGTCATAGACAATGTAGCTGTTGTAAAGTTTTTTCTTCTCAATGCCGTAACGTACAATGTAGCCGTCGGCACCAGGAACCGGTTCCCATACTATGTTGGCCTCGCGACGGTCTTCAGGATTACGCAAAGCCATGAATTTTTTTACAGGCTTTGTCCACATGTCGGGAGTTGTGCCGAAAATGCGCAGATCCTTGATGGAGAACTTGGCACCATCGTATGTGGCCACATTCACAACCTTGACGTAACGTGCCTTGACAGGCTGCTCCAGTTCGTTGTAGTCGTGCTTCAGTTCCATTTTGTTTTCTGGCTTGGAAATGATGCTGGTCCAGTTGGCGTTGTCGCTTGAAACCAGAACCTCGTAGC
The DNA here is from genome assembly GCA_024398755.1 of Bacteroidaceae bacterium. Lineage (GTDB taxonomy): Bacteria > Bacteroidota > Bacteroidia > Bacteroidales > Bacteroidaceae > Colenecus. Next base: position 17,604 of record JAKSIQ010000027.1, read on the forward strand.
ACTGGTACAGCTGTTCCGTGCGGGCCGATGCGTTTCCGCGTCCACCCATACCCATACCGCCGCCAAAACCGCCCATACCGCCGCTGCGTGCAGCGCCTATGTGGTCCCAGTTAAGCTGAATGGCGTTGATGCTGGCCTCTGCGCCAAGGTCAACGGTAAAGAATTCGCCAGGGTTACCTGTCTCGGCCACCCAACATGTGGTGAAGTCTTCGTCAAGAGCCTGCTTTGGAGCATAGTCCTCAAAAGTGGACGATACAATGGCCCGTTTGCCTACTGACAGCAGTTTCCAGTCAACGTAGTTGTCAACGCCGCCTTCCTTACGGTCAGCAGGATAGAACTGCGGATAATCTCCAAGAGCGGTATTTGAATACATCACACCTTTCTTGTCAACTGCAGTCGGATATATGGCCAGTTCGGAACCGCGGCCGCCTTCACCATACTGGGCAGGTATCATGCAGATGGTCCACAGGTTGCCCTTCTTGTCATGGAAGGTGCTGCCGTGACCTGCGCCTACCTGGAAGCCCGATGTCTTGAATGTCAGCGGGTTATGCTCGCTGTAAGTGAACGGGCCCATGGGACTGTCTGAGACATACACGCCATGTGAATATGAAATGAATTCCAGACCAATGGCAGCATACTGCAGATAGTACTTGCCGTTATGCTTGATCATATACGGGCCCTCAATCCATGGCAGTTCCTCGGGACCGTAATCGCGACGGCCGTTGAATATTGAATAAATCACATCTTCCGGCTTGCGGACCTCGAAACCGTGGTTCTTTATATCGCTCCAGAACAACTGTACCGGTTCACCAATCTCCTTGAATGTGGTCTTGTCAAGTTCCACTACCTGGAAAGGCATTATCTGTGACCAGCCGAAGTACATGTACAGACGGCCGTCATCATCGACAAACATGTTGGCATCACCATATCGGTCGCTTGACAGTTCACCGCATACTTCCCATTTGCCTGCCTTGGCATCAAGGCATCGATACACATTCTTATTGTTCATTGAACAGCCTATCAGCTGTCCGTCCATTTCCACAACAGAAACAACGCCTCCCGGGTAGTTCGGGGCGTCAACGTATGTCCAGTCCTGAAAATCTGGCGAATACCAGTAGCCCTTGCGGTGTGACACGAACAGATAATAGTCATCCTGGTAGATGATTACAACCGGTTCTCCGCCGCGGACTGCGCGTTCGTTTCCCACAACCACATCAAGAGGATTGCAGAAAGTCCTGCGTCCTTCGGCCGAAGCCGAGGCCGGAATCCCAATGGCCATAAAGGCTAAAACAGACAAAGTCTTGAAAAGTCTCATATCAGTAAAAGGTTAGTTGGTAAATCATTTCTTCAGCCGTACAACAAAAGTAGTGATTGAGTTTGGAATAAGGGTGACTTTCAACTGTGAATTGCATATTTCCGGACCTTCACTTTCTGCCCAATGCTCGCCATCGGCCATTGAACCGCTGGTGCGTATCTGCCGCACTTTACCCTTTGTTCTGAATCCGTCCAACTCAAAACAGACATCAGCATCACTGGCCGATGTGTTCGTGCAGACAATTGTCAGACTGCCACGGTCCTTTGCCGCAAGAACCTTGCAGCTGCTGCCGCGACCTGTAGAGCATAGTATTAGTGTAGAACCCGGACGTATGTATCTGGAAAACTGTCCGAAGGCGTAATATTTCTGTGTCAGTTCAATGACATTCCTGTCATGGTCGGCCCACGCAGTTCCCCAGTATCCGCCGGCCGTACGCAGCGGACCGCTGTCACGGCGGCCTTTGTAGCCTTCCTTTGAAACATGGGTGTCAATGACCTGCCACAGCACCCAGGCCGACGGCTCCAGAGCCTGGATATCAGAAATGATTTTCTCGGCCAACCACAGTCCTGCAGCCATTTCACCCGCATTGTATCCGGCTGTTCCGTTTCCATCAACCTCACTCATCCAGATGTTGATGTTTTCGTCTTTAGCCAGCTGCCCCATTTCGCGTATGCTGTTTGTACCATAAGTATGGACACTTATGCGGCCTACCAATGCACGTGCCTGTGAAGTGAGAGCCCGTATTTCCTCAATCTGTTTACCGGGATTGGTCTCATCGCACGCAGCAAGCGTCACATTGTCAAGACCGTATCTTTGCAGAGCCTTTCCAGTTTCAACCAGCAGCTCGGACTGCGCCTGACCGGCATCAACATGACATCCCTCCTGCTTGTAGTTCATGGCCGGCCAATAGTTGGTGTTGGGCTCGTTCATCGGTGACACGCTTCGGACTTCCAACCCCAGACGGTGTGTCATATAATCAGCCACATGTGCCATATAATCGGCGAAATTCGCGTATTCATCGGCCCTGATATTGTTCTCATCCGACTTGAAATTGCCTGTTGAACAACCGCTCACGGTCATGAAATACGGCGGCGAATTTGAAAAAATCTCAAGCCAGGCATCCTGACCCGCAGCCTTCATTGCGGCCTTAGTGACATTGAGCTGCCGCGCATCGGCATCATAATCATAGACACGACCGCCTTCGGCATCAAGCGTCATCCAACCGGGCACGTCGCTATCTGTGCGTGTTATGTGGTTATGCTGCGGATCATCACCGCCACCGACATTGTATCGCATTATGTTCAGTCCAAGTCCCTTCTCCTTATCAAAGAAAAGTTCCGCCGCCCTGCGCACAAGCACATCATTGTATCCAATGCGGTTAGCCCACCAGCACAGGCTTGTACCCCAGCCTTCCCATCGGCCTCCATTGGTCTGAACCGCGTTGTCAGCAGACACCTTCACCGGAAAGCCCTCTGCCCGGCCATACAATGATACAGCCAGCAGGACAAAGCAAATTATCTTCTTCATTGTGCTCCAAAATTAGCAAAATTGGCAACACTGTTGCACGCGTATATATTATTTTAATATAAATAAGGTGTTGGCGAATGACTTTTTGACTACTTTTGCACCCCGTAAGAAAAAACAAGCAAAAACATATATGCAGAAGAACCTGGTAATTGTTGAGTCTCCGGCCAAGGCCAAGACAATCGAAAAGTTTTTAGGGTCCGATTTTAAGGTCATGTCCAGTTACGGACATATCTGTGACCTCAAGAAAAAAGACCTTAGCATTGACATAGACAAATTCGAGCCCATATACGAAATACCCGCCGACAAGAAGAAAGTCGTGAGCGAACTCAAGACGGCTGCACAGAACGCACAGATGGTATGGCTGGCATCCGATGAGGACCGTGAAGGAGAGGCCATCAGCTGGCACCTTTATGAAACCCTTGGACTGAAGCCCGAAAGCACAAGACGCATAGTGTTCCACGAAATCACAAAAAACGCCATTCTGCATGCCATCGAAACCCCGCGCGACATAGACATCAACCTTGTTTATGCCCAGCAGGCACGCCGCGTACTGGACCGTATAGTAGGTTTCAAGCTTTCTCCTATTCTGTGGCGCAAGGTCAAGCCGTCACTTTCAGCCGGACGTGTCCAGTCTGTAGCGGTGAGACTAATCGTTGAGCGCGAACGCGAAGTCCAGAACTTCAAGTCCGAGGCATCATACCGCATTGTAGGCATTTTCAGACTTGACGGGAACCAGGAGGTCAAGGCCGATTACAACGGACGCTTCAAAACCCGCAAGCAGGCTATGGAATTCCTTGAAAAATGCAGAAATGCTGAATTCCAGGTCAGCGATATAAGCACCAAGCCTCTGAAGAAACTGCCGGCACCACCATTCACCACATCGACCATGCAGCAGGAAGCCACCCGTAAATTCGGCTTCACCGTAATGCAGACCATGATGCTGGCACAGCGTCTTTACGAATCAGGTAAGATAACATACATGAGAACCGACAGCGTCAACCTGTCAACTCTCTGTCTTGATTCATGCCGCAAAGTCATTACCGAGGGCATGGGAGAACAGTATCTCAAGACGCGTCAGTTTACACAGAAGGCAAAGGGCGCTCAGGAAGCGCACGAAGCCATCCGCCCTACCTACATGGAAAACCCGACCATCGAGGGTACCGCACCTGAAAAGAGGCTGTACGAACTTATATGGAAGCGCACCATTGCATCACAGATGGCCGATTGCGAACTGGAAAAGACAACCGTAAGCATTACTTCACCTGCTTTTGACGGTGAATTCAACGTCACCGGCGAAACCGTAAAGTTTGACGGTTTCCTCAAAGTGTACCGCGAGACACGCGATGAAGACTCCGAAGGTCAGGAAGAGAGCCAGCGCCTGCCTGAAATCCATAAAGGCGACAAGCTTGCATACAGTCAGATTTCAGCAATGGAACGTTTCACCCAGCACCCGCAGCGCTACAACGAAGCCGCTCTGGTTCACAAGCTTGAAGAACTGGGTATTGGGCGTCCTTCAACATACGCACCTACAATAGGTACCATCCAGCAGAGGGAATACGTTGTCCGTGAAGACGTGGCCGGCAAAACACGCGAATACGACCTTATCCGCCTTGAAAACGGCAATATCGAATCGCAGACCATGACCGAGACCTACGGTACTGAAAAAGCCAAGCTTATTCCTACCGATATAGGTCTTGTAGTCAACGACTTCCTCATGGCCAGCTTCCCCGATATCATGAATTACAACTTTACCGCACAGGTTGAAAAGGAATTCGATGACATTGCCGACGGCGACAAACAGTGGAAAGGCGTGATAAGCGATTTCTACGGCAAGTTCAGCCCATTGGTTGACAACGCCATGACCATAAAGAACGAACACAAGGTGGGCGAACGTGTTCTTGGAACCGATCCCGTTTCCGGCAAGCCAGTATCTGTCAAGATTGGCCGTTACGGCCCGATTGTCCAGATTGGCACCGCCGAAGATGAAGACAAGCCCCGTTTCGCCCAGATGAAGAAGGGACAGACCCTTGAAAGCATAACACTTGAAGAAGCCATAGAACTGTTCCGTCTGCCACGCACCTTAGGAAAGTTTGAAGATGCCGATGTTACCGTAGGTACAGGCCGTTTCGGTCCGTATGTGCACCACGATAAGATGTATGTGTCACTGACAGGTGTGGCCGATCCGCTTACCATAACACTTGACGAAGCCGTCCAGCTGATACTCGGCAAGCGTGATGCTGAATCAAAGAAGGTCATCAAGTCATTCCCGGAACATCCGGAAACAGAAATCATGAACGGACGCTACGGCGCTTACATCGCCAGTCAGGGCAGCAACTACAAGATTCCAAAGACCATGGATCCGGCAAGCCTGACCTTTGAAGAATGCCAGGAACTGATTCGCAAACAGATTGAGAAGACCGGCTCCGCGCCGAAGCGCAGAATCTTCAAGACAAGAAAATGAAGCGCATCTTCCTGACCGGTTTCATGGGAGCCGGCAAAACCACGCTCGGAAGAGCATTGGCCAAGGCTGACAACATGCAGTTCATTGACCTTGACCAGTACATAGAAAACCGTTACATGAAAACGGTCAGCCAGATTTTCGAGCAGATGGGCGAAAGCCGCTTCCGCGAAATTGAAAGCCGGATGCTGCGCGAGACAGGTGAAATTGACAATGTGGTCATTGCTACAGGAGGCTCAACCCCGCTAATTGGAGACAACATGGACTACATGCTCAGACAGGGACAGACAGTATATCTGCAATGCGCAAATGAAACTCTGTCCAGACGTCTGAAGGAAGCGCGCAGCAAACGCCCGCTCATTGCCGGTATGGACGACAAGACGCTTGATGAATACATTGAACATGAAACCGCACGCCGTGAGCCAGGTTACCTGCGCAGCCGCTACATCTGTCCGGGTGACCGGTTGGAATCACGTTCCCAGATAGATGAGACCGTTGAATTCCTGAACAATATGTTGAACGAAAAATAAGAAATATAACGACATGGCTTTGAAACAACAGCTTGTAATAGTAAAGGTAGGAGGAAAAATAGTTGAAGAGCCCGAAACCCTGGAACGTCTGCTCACAGACTTCAAGGCCATTCCGGGAAAGAAGATACTGGTTCACGGAGGTGGACGTTCAGCCACAGCTATGGCCACCCGCCTCGGAATAGAGAGCAAGATGGTTGATGGCCGTCGCATTACCGACGCTGAAATGCTTGACGTTGTGACAATGGTTTACGGCGGGCTTGTCAACAAGAACATTGTTGCCAAGTTGCAGGCACGCGGCATGAATGCCATAGGTCTGAGCGGAACCGACTGCAACACTATGCTGTCCGACAAACGTCCGGCCGGTGAAATTGACTACGGTTTTGTAGGAGACCCTAAGCAGGTCAATGCCACTTTTCTGAGCAGCCTGCTTGAACAGGATATAATTCCCGTACTTGCTCCGCTGACACATGACGGCAAGGGACAGCTTCTCAACACCAATGCCGACACAATAGCAGGCGAAACCGCCAAAGCACTGGCCCCCTACTTCAAAGTAACACTCATATACTGCTTTGAAAAACCGGGAGTCATGCTTGACGAGAACGATGACAACAGCGTAATTCCATACCTGTCGTATTACGATTTTCCGCGTCTTGTTGAAGACGGGACAATCAAAGGTGGCATGATTCCGAAGATACAGAATGCCTTCAACGCCCTGAATGCCGGTGTCGCATCGGTCCTCATCACCAAGGCATCATCGCTGGACACCCTGACCGGAAC